>NHEC01000001.1 GCA_002171655.1 Planctomycetes bacterium TMED75 | reverse complement strand
TGATTCGACCGCACCATGGAAGATCATGATCGCCGAAGACCTGGACAACAACGAATGGTTGACCAAGGGAACCGGAGCGGGTGGTGCGGGATTCGACTCTCAGTGGGACGCTCGTTTCTACTGGCCGATCCGCAATGCCATCGAAGCGCCCGACGATTCGGGTCGCTCCATGTGGGACGTTCGCGACGCGATCGGCGCCAGCTACAACGGCTCGCACACCCAGAGGGTGATCTACACCGAGAGCCATGACGAGGTTGCCAACGGCAAGTCACGAGTCCCCGAGGAGATCTGGCCGGGCAATGCCGACAGCTGGTTCTCGAAGAAGCGGTCCACCCTGGGCGCGGGCCTGGTCTTCACCTCTCCCGGAATCCCCATGATCTTCCAGGGTCAGGAGTTCCTGGAAGATGGCTACTTCAGTGACGACGATCCGCTCGACTGGAGCAAGGCGGAGACCTTCAGCGGCATCCTCGACATGTACCGCCGGATGATCTCGCTGCGAAGAAACCTCACCGGCGTGAGCGCCGGCCTGAAGGGCCCCAACCTCAACATCCACCACGTGAACAACAACGACAAGCTCATTGCGTTCCACCGCTGGGATCAGGGCGGCGTGGGTGACGACGTGGTGGTCGTTGCCAACTTTGCCAACACCACGTGGAACAACTATCGAATTGGCTTCCCCCAGGCGGGACGCTGGAACGTTCATTTCAACAGTGACGACTCGGCGTACGATCCCGAATTCGATGGCTACGGCGGCTTTGACATCCAGACCCAGCCAGTTGCATGGGACGGACTGGCACAGAGCTCGATCATCAATATCGCACCGTACTCGATGCTGATCTTCTCCCAGGCGGCAGAGCCCGGCGATGAACAATTGCCCGGCGACTTCGACGGAAATGGAGTGGTGAACGGCATTGATCTTGCACGACTGCTTGCGGTGTGGGGAACCAGCAGTGCACAGTACGATCTGACCGGTGACGGCATGGTGACGGCTGAAGACCTCACGATACTGCTGGGTGCCTGGGGAACCTGATCGCAGGATTCAGCGGCAAATCCCTTTGCAGGCTACCATGGCCGTTTACTCCAGACACGGAGAGGTCATGAGTGGCAACCCCAATTCAATGTCGATACTTGACCTGATCACCGCCGAGAGCATGGTTGTTCCGCTGGCGGCCACTGACAAGCAGCAAGCGATCGACAACCTGATGGATCACCTGGGTACCACCTCGAACCTCAAGGACATCGAGGAACTGAAGCACCTGGTCTGGACCCGGGAGAACCAGCGCTCCACGGGAATTGGAAACGGACTGGCGATTCCACACGGCAAGTGCGATTCGATTTCCAAGCTGGTACTGGTCATTGGCGTGCTGGAGGAGCCGATTGAATTTGATTCGGTCGACGGAAAGCCAGTCAAGATGATTGCCCTGCTGCTTTCGCCATGTGACCAGATTGCCGAACACATTCAGGCGCTGGGCAAGATCAGCCGACTGATGAACGACGAGGGCTTCCGAAACAGCGCCTACGGGTGCCAGAGTCCGGAACAATTGTTCGAACTCATCAAAGCCACCTCCGAGTGAGGCCCACGGCCGGATTCCAATCCGGAACCGCCGGAGTACAATCAGGGATATGACGACCCCAGGTTCTGCCATCAATCAGCTCCCAGAGGACATTCCCGTTCTCATCGATGCCGACCGGATCGCCCAACGCGTCTCAGAACTGGCGACCGAGCTCGAACGCGATTTGGGCGAACTTGATGCGGAGGTCACCCTGGTTCCGGTCATGACGGGTTCCATGCTCTTTGTGTCGGATCTGATCCGCCAGCTCAAGATTCCGATGAGAATTGAGCCGGTCACCGTGCAAAGCTACCCGGGAACCGCGACTCACAGTCGAGGAGCACGACTTCAGACGCCGATTCCCGAGGTACTCAGAGGTACCCACGTGGTGATCATTGATGACATTCTGGATTCAGGAGGCACACTCAACATTCTGAGGAATCTGCTCGGTGCGGTGGAGCCCCGATCAGTCCGCGCGTGCGTACTACTGAAGAAGAGCGTCACTCGCAGCCACGAGGTCGACTGTGAATATTCCGGCTTCGATATTCCCGACAAGTTCGTGGTGGGATACGGCCTCGACTACGACGGATTCCACAGGAACCTTCCATACATCGGTTCACTGAGGAACATCGAATCGTGAAGCCCAATGGATCTGACATCAGTGCCGCGGAAGCAGCCGGCGAGACGGCGGTCGTCGACCCGATCGCTTCACCTTCCGTCCAGCAGCTCATTCAGGATGACGAGACGGTCCTGCTGGTGATCAGGCCCAGCCCCTGGTTCATTCTCATTGATGGAGCATGGGTCTACTTCTTCTTCATCACCCTTGCACTGTTGCTGGCCTGGCTGGCCCATCAACCCTGGTCACCGGTGATCATTCCCGAGACCCAGATCTTTCCCTTGCTCGCCACGGTTCTGAGCATTCGAGTGGTATGGAAGTTTCTGGACTGGGCGAACCGAATCTATGTGCTCACCGACCAGCGAATCATGAGGAGACGGGGCGTGATTCAATTCTCGCTGATCGAGGCTCCACTGGGTCGGATACAGCACTCGGCGATCTTCACCAGAGTGGTGGAACGAGTTCTGGGGCTGGGCACCATCGGTTTCGCCACCGCCGGAAGCGGTCAGTTCGAAGTGATCTGGGAGATGATCTCGAATCCGCTCACCGTGCACCGAACGGTGAATGATGCCGTCGAACGCTACGGTCGCCCGGGCAACCAGGGCTTGTGAAAGCGGCTACCGAGTGGGGCTTTGAATCATCTCATCGATTGAACGATGCCCCGAGCAGGACAGCGGGGCGTTCACCAGGGTCGATTCGAAGGTTCTTGATTCGGTTTCTGACAGCAGCAGATGAGTACTGCCAACCTCACCCATCAGCAGTGTCCCGGTGGCCTTCTGAGTGTCCACCACCACCGGTCGAGGCGTGGAGAGTCCCTGGTTGAGTCCCAGACTGACTCCAAGTCCGGTGAACAGACACAATGCGATGAAGAGCATGGAAATCCGCAGCCAGCTCCACCCGAGTCCCTGCAGAGGCAGTCGATGCAACAGGATCAACCACAGTGTGGTCGAGAGAAACGCGAAGACATCGATGCTGCAAATCAGAATGAGATCAGGCCTCCAAGACTCGAGGTACTCGGAGAAATTGGCGGGAATCGAGGCCAGCAGATTGGTTCTAAAGGGAATCAAAAGCCAGACGAAGCTGGTGATCCCGACCAGGCATCCGATCAAGGCACCGCTGACGGAAAGAAACACCACTCCACTGCGCGGCAATGGAGCACCCGGCACCCGGGGGCGGGCAAGCGCCAGAAAGGCGAGGGGGATCGCAATGAAGACCAGACCCAGCAGAGGCAGCAGGATGAACTGATTGCCCGAAGCAAGCACGACCTGTGGCACTTCCCGAATCATCGAGATGCCGAGAATGCCGGCATCCATCAGCGATAGGTTGATTCGGGGTAATCCAAAGGCGGGTTCGAAACCAAGCCGAAGTCCGACGGCACCAAGGCTCAAGAGCAAACCCAGGATGACCAGCAGCAGGCCACACACCACGATGGTGAATCGAGTGGCGGAGGGCTGGGGATCCGGCTGGACCACCTGTTTCACCGGACGCTGGACGTAGACCACCTTCTGTTCGTCGGAAGGCAGATCCGATCTGGGAGGGCCGGGCAGTTTGGGAGTGGGGTTCTGAGACATCAATCTGATCCGATCATGTCCGTCCAAGGGAGATCCGCGCGGGGGTCAGGCAGTCGACTCCCCAGTTCCTCGAGGTGCCGAGCGTCATCTTCTGAAAGTTGGCTGGGAGCCACCACGGACAGAACTGCCAGGAAATCACCTGAGGCTCCTCCTTGATCGGTGATCCCCTTACCCGAAGCACGCAATTTCTTCCCACTTCCGGTGCCGGGCGGCACACGCAGGGAGACCGATCCGGTCAGGAGTGGTAACTGCAGGGTCACGCCCAGTGCCGCCTCGCTGATCGTGATCGGAACATCCATGATCAGATCGAGTCCATCTCGCCTGAACCAGGGATGAGGCTGAACCCGAATCTTGAAGAGGATGTCTCCAGACGCACCACCGTGGCGGCCACTCGAGCCCTTGCCACGGACTCGCAGTGTGGCGCCATTCTTGATTCCGGCGGGGATCCGAACCTCGATCTGCTCGCTGGTACCTTCCTGAGTGCTCACCCGAATCGACTCGGTCCCACCACGGGCCGCGACGAGGAAGGTGATTGAAAGTTGGTGTTCAAGATCGGAGCCTCGTCGAGGGCGCGGTTGTGCGTGCCCGCGTCCGGATGAACCGTGTCCGCCAAAGCCCCCGAATCCAGCTCCGCCCGAAGCACCACCCTGGGTTCGGAAGAAGTCTCCGAAGACGCTTTCGAAGGTTTCCGGGTCAACGTCCGACCAGGCTCCGGACGGTCCCTGCCCGCCTCCTCCGGGACGAGCGCTTCCGCCGAACCCTGTGGAGCCGTATTGATCGTATTGGGCACGCTTCTCATCGTCTGAGAGGACGTCGTAGGCCTCCTGGACCTCGGAGAACCTCTCTGCGGCGTCAGGTTCCTTGTTCACGTCTGGATGGAGTTTCCGGACGAGCTTTCGGTGCGCCTTGCGAAGCTCCTCGGACTTTGCGTCACGAGAGACGCCGAGAATTTCGTAATAGTCCTTCTTGCTCATTGAATACCTATACAAGTCCCAGGGTCATTTCATCCGACATGACAGTATACGAATCAGCAACTTACCTGATCCCCCACTCGCCATGAGCGTTTTCGAGCGTACCATGAGGTTGACATGAGTCTGGACAGTTCCGAGAACCTGATTACCCTGCCCCAGCTGAAGACGCCAGGGGGCAAGAAGGGTCCTGCGCGAAGCAGGATGTCCAGGATCCGCTTCGGCGTGCTCATTCTGATCCAGCTGTTGATCATCCTCCACATCGTCCAGTGGCTGATCACCGGAACCACCCTCGCCCCCATCGAGCCTTCCGAATCCATGGAAACGGTGAAGTCGGGTGTCATCACGGTTGGATTCATCTTCTTCGTGGTGGCTCTCGGTTCAACTGCAGTCCTCGGAAGGTGGTTCTGCGGCTGGGGGTGCCACGTGGTACTGCTCCAGGATGCAAGCGGCAAGCTGCTCAACAAGTTCGGAATTAAGCCGAAACCATTTCGTTCGCGTGCCCTGATGTTCATGCCCCTGGTGCTCGCTCTGTACATGTTCGTCTGGCCACTGATCTACCGCTTCGTAGTAGCCCCAATGATGGGCGAGAACCTGGTCTGGCCAGGGTTCTCGGTACATCTGACCACGACTGACTTCTGGAGTACCTTTCCCGGATGGTTGGTTGGAATACCCTTCCTGTTCATTTGCGGTTCACTGACTGTCTACCTTCTGGGGATGAAGGGGTACTGCACGTACGGCTGCCCGTACGGTGGTTTCTTCGCCCCGATCGACAAAATTGCCGTTGGCAGGATTCGAGTGAACGATGATTGCGAGCAATGCGGCCACTGCACCGCGGTCTGCACGAGCAATGTTCAAGTCCACCGGGAAGTGCGGGACTTCGGCATGGTCGTGGACCCCGGCTGCATGAAATGCATGGACTGCGTGAGTGTCTGTCCTAAGGATGCACTGTCCTTTGGAATCGGACGCAACACCAGTTTCTCGGCTCCGACGGAACAGACCACAAGCAGAAAATGGGATCTGAACCTGACGGAGGAAGTGATCTTCGGCGCACTCACCGTGATCGTATTTCTCTCGGTGTATCGAGTCTACGGAATCATTCCTCTGTTGTTCGCCAGTGGAATCACCGCTTGCGTGGTGTACCTCGTCTACAAAGCCTGGTCGTGCTTCAAAAAAACCGACGTGCGAATTCATCGTTGGCAGATCAAGCGAGCAGGCCGATTGGGTTCCAGAGGCGTCCTTTATCTGGGAATGGTGGTGGGGTTGCTGCTTCTGGTGGCTCACTCCGCGGTGGTCCGAGTACTGCTGGTCTATGCCGAGTACCACGATCAGAGGGTCAACGCCGCGCCTGCAATAGTGTTCGCAGAAAACGGCTTGATCCCCGACCCACCGATCCTTGAACACGCCCGGGCGGCACGGGGTGCGTTTGAAGCCGTCTCCTACCTCGGTGATGGTGGCATCAGTCTGCTCCCCACCCTTCAGGCGGAGATCGACAATCGGATCGGGTGGCTGCTTGCCGTGGAACATCGTCGGGAGGAAGCGGAGTCGCATCTCAGGGAAAGCGTTGACCGATACGGACTCTCGCCCCAGAAGGCCGCCGGCATCGCTCGGATCAGAAGATCCCGGGGGGATCTCGACGGTGCGAAAGCCGTCTACCTCGAGGGCATCGATGCGTTTCCGCAAAATTTCGAGATCCTCGACGAATACGTGTTGTGGCTTGAACAAGAGGGCCGGGCTTGGGAGGCAATCACGGACCTGAGCACGCGAATCGAGACCGGCGCACCAAGGGTATTCGAGTGGTTGAACTCGGAAGTGACCGATCCCGAGAAGATGACGTCGGTCATGATGACGTTCGAGGAGAATCCGCAACTGCTGGGGATGATTCGGCGCCTCTCGGTTCTGCTGATGAACCATTCACAGAATCGTTTCGAGCTGGACCAGGGAGTCATCTACGTGGAGAAGACGCTCGAAATAGTTCCGGATAATCCATTCGCCTTCCGAGCGCTGGCGCTTGGCTACGTGAAGCAGGATCGCAATGAGGAGGCCACCGAGGCGCTGATCACCGCGGTGACATTGGAGCCTGATGTTCCGCAACTTCGCAGTCAGTTGTTCGACATCCTGACGGCAATGGGCAGAACCATGGAAGCTGAAGCCGTAGCTCGGGGAGAATTTCCCTGACTCAACTGAGCAGTTCCTTGAGCTTTGCTTGAACCGCCTTGGCGTCGGCTGAGCCTCCGCTGGACTTCATGACGTGCCCCATCAGTCGACCGATCGCCGCCATCTTGCCGTTGCGGATGTCATCTGCGGCCTGTTCATTGGCCTCAATCGCCGCCTGACACCAGTCTTCGAGCTGAGATTCGTCCAGAACCACGATCATGCCGGCTTCTTCGGCAACTTTGCGGGCGGCAGATTCGCTTTCGACCAGGAGCCCCAGAAGGGGATCGATCGATTGTGCACCAATCTCGTTTTCACGCCGCAGAGCGATCACTTGGGCAATCTGCTCCACACTGATCCCGAGTTGGTCGGTACGACACCCACGCTCGTTCGCGATCTTACCGACCTGATTGAGCAGCAGCTTGCAGACCGCTGAAGCATCCCCCCCGCTGTCTGGAGCATCGACAATCGCCTCGAAGAAATCCACTACCGGGCGTTCATCGAGGAGGACATCGGCATCTTTTTCCCGAAGACCGAATTCCTCGACGTATCGGATTCGTCGAGCCGCGGGAAGTTCTGGCAGCCGGGTACGCACCTCCTCCAGCCAGGCGTCGTCAACCACCACGGGAACCAGATCAGGATCCGGGAAATAACGATAGTCGTGAGCGTCTTCCTTCTCACGCTGCAAGAGAGTCACGAGCTTCTCATCATCCCAACCCCGAGTGGCCTTCGCACCCGGTCCCATTTCACGACCATCCTCACGCCAAGCCTGTTCTTGTCGCTCGTACTCGTATTCGATGGCGCCCAGAACCGCTCGGAAGGAATTGAGGTTCTTCACCTCCACGATGGGAGTCTTGATCAAACGGCCGTCCTCGAGTTCCATCTCCAGGTTGATGTTGGGCTCGAAACGCATGTGGCCTCGCTGCATCACTCCCTGGGTGACACCGAGAAACCGACAGAGTGAACGCAACTCCTGGGCGAAGTGCACCACGTCACGCCCGTCATCGAAATCCGGTTCGGTGACGATTTCGAGCAGCGGGGTTCCAGCTCGATTGAGGTCCACCAAAGAACCCTGAAAGGGGCGCCCACCGGGAAGCTCATGCCCGAGTTTCCCGGTGTCCTCCTCCAAATGCGCCCGGGTGATCCCGATGCGCCGAGGGGCTCCGCTCACCGAGTTGATCGTGAACGATCCACCCTCGCAGAGCGGCAGGTCATACTGGGAAATCTGGTAACCCTTGGGGAGATCCGGGTAGTAGTAGTTCTTTCGATCCCACTTGGAAAAACGGGAGATCTCACAACCCAGGGCCAACCCCACCAACATCGACATCTCAACCGCGGACTTGTTCATGACCGGGAGCGTGCCAGGCAGCGCCGCCACCACGGGGTCGACCAGCGTGTTCGGCTCGGCTCCCTCAAAATCGGGGTGCGCGACATTCGGGGTCCTGGTGAACATCTTGGAACGGGTCTGAAGTTCGACGTGGATCTCGAGCCCGACCTTGAGCTGCTTGGTTCGAATCGGGATGTCGTTCATGTTTCGAGGAATCCGGAAATTTGATTCTCTACTCGTCGGTCTCGACGACCTTGGCGGAGATCATCTTGGGCGCTTCTCCGAGAGGCTGTCCAGACTGGGGATCGACTTCGGTCGCAGCGATCTTCTCCACCACGTCCATGCCTTCGGTGACCTTTCCAAACCCGGTGTACTGGTTGTCTAGATGACGACAGTGCTCACGAGTGAGGCAGACGAAGAACTGGGAGCTGGCTGAATCTGGATCAGCGGATCGAGCCATCGAAAGAACACCCGGATGATGCTCACGGTCATTGAACTCGGCCTTGAGGCGACGCGGGCCATCACCCATTCCATTGCCGTCGGGGCAGCCGCCCTGAATGACGAAGCCGGGGATGATTCGATGGAAGCTCAAGCCGTCGTAGAATCCGCTGCTGGCCAGGTCGAGAAAGTTCTCGACGTGCTTTGGTGCGACGTCATCCCAGAGTTCGACGGTGACGGGTCCATGTGAGGTTTCGATCTGTACGTGTGGGTAGCTCATCCGGTCAGGGTACAGCACACCGGCCGACCCTGCCGAGGATCGGGAAGGGTCCCGCAAAGTTTCCTGAGGCTTTCTTCCCGAACGGGCAAAGCCAGACTCAGCGAACGAGATTTCTGGTGGAAAGCCCCGGCCGCCAGATCGAAAGCAGCAGGTAGTTGCGCCTCTGAAAGCTCGTCACCACCCCACTCGCATGAATTCGAGTCGGCAGATCGTTACTCATGGCGCGATCCTGGATCTCCTGAAGCAGGAGGCAGGGCAGAATTTCTATGCTGGGATCGCTCCGTCCGGAACCTTGAGTGTCGAAAAGGAAACGCCAGGCACCCGTACGCTGGTCCCTGAGGATGGTGCCCGCCCGGTTCTGCAGACGAGTGCCATCGGGGATCAGACCGGGAGTCGAGTCAGTCCCCTGCTCACTTGGCACATCCAGGCTCATCGGCATGAATCCAATTCGATCCTGGAGGCGCATTTCCAACTGATCGGCAATCTCGGAGGAACGGTTGTTGAGGGTGTTGGAGGGGGCACGCTCACTGATCGCGTCAGGCGGGGCGTCTTTCGCATCGGAAATCGGGTCGGGTGCTGAAACCGCTTCGACCAGTGGAGTGATCAGAGTCGGTAGAAGAAAATTCGCCCCTTCGTACACGGTGACGGACCCGTAAATCTCGAACCGGGAAGTAGAGGGCTCATTGTTGGCAAAGACCACAAATTCCTCCAGAGATCGGCTGGGCATCAGATAGAAGGTCCGGCGAAATCCCTGGGATGAAAGGTTGTCTGAGAGATCATTTCGAAAGACCCAACATCCGGGTCCCTCATCAAATTCGATGGATCCCACCGCGCGAGAAATCAGAGTCCCCTCCCGCAACAGCGGAGGCCGGTCCGGATTCAGTGCTCGGAGTGTTGGTTGCTTCTGAGACGGAATTACCGGCTTCTCCTGGACTTGAGTGGAGGGCCCTTCCGGAGGTGGTGAAGGCCGACTGCCAGTGTCCGGGCCAGCTGCCTGCAGGAGCAGTGAGAGAATGGTGATTATGAGCGTCATGGATACAGATCCTACCCGCTTCAAGAGCTTGAAAGAGAGTGACACATCCCGATTGACCCTTGGCGGTACCTCTGTCACTATGGGGGACTGACGGCCGAGTACCCAAGTGGTCTAAGGGGACGG
>NHEC01000072.1 GCA_002171655.1 Planctomycetes bacterium TMED75 | reverse complement strand
GGCATCGAGTTCGGTCGTGTCGTCGGTCGCTCGGACCTGTTCGGTCTCGATCAGGCCAAGTTCGGTCGGCCCGGCAATCAGCCCCGGATACACGTGCAGTCCCTCGCCATCGAGGGTCTCGCACCCCTCGGGGAGTTCGGGCTCCCCGGTTCCGATCTGGACGATCTTGCCATCCTCGAAGAGGACCCAGGCGTCCTCGAGAACCACTTCATCCGCCCCGTCTCGTTCCGCGGGAGGATTGTGCAAGGTGGTGTTCACGATCGCGGTCGGTGCGGATTGACGGGCTGCCGGCACCTGCCGTGACTGCGCGTTGAGTTCGCCCGCACTCCAGAATGCCAGGACCACACCGGTCCAGAAACCATGCCGCAGCTTGAATCGATTCGTCATCATCGTCCTGCCTCCTCCGAGATCGAGTTCTGGATCACTTCCAGTCCGTAGCAACATTGCCCAGCCCTGATTTCCGCCGGGTCCAAACCATTTCGGATCATGTCGATGACCTGATCGTCACCCTGGTCGAGCATGCGCACGATCAGGCTTCCGCGCCGGCGATGAATCACGGGATCCGAACCCCCGCCCGCGGGGCTGCTCATTCGCTTGCCGGTGATCGCGGTGGACATGCCGGGCCGCATCGCCGATTCGCCAGAGCCTTCCAGGGTGTCGCCGCTGATCATCAGCTCCATGGACGAGACCGAGTTGCCTTCCATGGTCAGTTCGAGTTCCAGCTTCGAACTGCCCTTGTCGAATGTGCCCTCGGCGGCCATCTCGACGTCCATCATGGCCATGCCCGCGGTTCCCGTGACGGCCCCGTCGGGAGACATGGCGAGTTCCAGCGTGATCTCGACTCCGCCCATTCGTGGGACCTCCAACGAGCACACCCAGGTTCCACTGACCGGATCGTCCTTCGAGGCGGATTTCAGCTCAGTGCCGGTCTTCCGCGGGGCCTGTTCGACCAGACTCGCGAGCATCTCGGAACGGGTCTCCCGGATCTGCTCGATCATCCGTCGGTCTTCCTCGGCATCGAAGAATCGTCGGCCATCCACCCAGGTCTGTTCGCAACGCGTCATGGTGCTCAGGGGATCACCACTCCAGACCACCAGGTCCGCATCCTTGCCCACCTCGATCGAGCCGGTTCGATCGTCGATCCNAAGCTGNCGAGCAGGATTGATCGTGACGAACTTGAGGGCCTCGTGTGGCTCNATTCCCCCGTAACGGACGGCCTTCGCCGCTTCCGTATTCATGCGTCGAGCGAGTTCATCGGAGTCNCTGTTGAAGCTGACCAGAACGCCCGCCTCGGCCATGATCGCACCGTTGTGCGGGATCGCATCCATGACNTCCATCTTGTACGCCCACCAGTCGCTGAAGCTGCTGGCCCCGGCGCCGTGTTCGGCGATCACATCCGCGACCTTGTATCCCTCAAGGATGTGCTGGAGGGTGCCGATCGTGAATCCCCATCGTTCCGCGGTGCGCAGCAGCATGAGGATCTCATCCTGACGGTAGCTGTGGCAGTGGATCAGCCGATCGCCTTCGAGAATCTCCACCAGGGTCTCGAGTTCCAGGTCACGACGTGGAGGCATGATCCGGGTGCGCTCTTCTTCCGAAAGCAGTTGGTACTTCTGGTGCCTCGCTCGATACTCGGAGGCCGCACGGAACGCATCCTCGAAGAATGCGGCGACTCCCATTCGAGTGTCCGGGTAGCGACCGCTCGGCCGCACCACGTTCTCACCCAGGGCGAACTTGATGCCGGGCTTGGCCCCCGCGATGTGGATCTCATCCACGGGTGCACCCCAACGGAGTTTCACCACCGCGTTCTGNCCACCGATCGGGTTNGCGGATCCGTGCAACTGGTTTGCCGCGGTGAGTCCGCCGGCAAGCTGCCGATACCAGTTGATGTCGTCTGGATCCAGGACATCACCGATGCGGACTTCCGCGGTGTTGTTCTGGCCTCCTTCATTGACTCCACCATCAATNCCGGTGTGTGAGTGGCAGTCGATCATCCCCGGTGTGAGGTGCCTGCCGTTGAGATCGATGACCACGGCTCCCTCGGGTGACTGAAGTTCGGTGCCAATCGCTTCGATCACTCCATCGCGAATCAGAACGTCGTGCTCTTCAAGTATGCCTGCATCGGAAGCGGTCCAGATCTGTCCATTGGTGAAGAGAACCGTCTGCTGATCCGGTTGATTCATTCTTCCATATGCACCAAGTGGTACCGGAAGCTGGGCCAGTTCGACCGGCGTCTCTTCCTCGGTCTCTTTCTTTGCCGCTTCCTCTTGGTCGGTCTCATCCGTCGCCTCCTCGATGGTTGCTTCCACCATGAAGCGAACCGTCTCTCCGGTCCGGGTGCGGGCAATGCCGCTGAGTCGTTCATCAACCAGCATCAGGTCGAATCGAAGCGGTCCCTCGAGGTCCAGTGCCTCCCCGTTGATGATTCCCGACAACCCACCATCCGTGAAACTGACGTTGCGTGCGCGCCAGGATTCCTTCTTGGGTTCCTCCTCCTGCTTCTCCGCGCGGACTCCTTCAACCGGCTCCTCAGCCGGATCATCCGGGTTCGCCGGTTCCTCAAGTGCGGGGGGCTCTTCCTCCTGCACGACCTCGACGGTTGAAACGGTGAAGCTCTTCTTTCCCCGATCCACTTCGACGGAACGGTTGAGCTCGCCCATGACCAGGGTTCCGGTNTCGGGGAAATCGAATTTCGGNTCGCTCTTGAATTCCTGACGTCGACCTGCCACCCAGACNTCNCGGATTGAATCGGAGGGTTCGAANAGGTCGCCNTCGACGATCACCACATTGGCAATGCGNCCTTNCTCGATCGTGCCCAGTCGGTCCTCNGCTCTCATGAGCCTGGCGGGNTTGATNGTCACGGCAGCGAGTGCTTCATCACGATCAAGGCCATGTTCGATTGCCTTGGCGATGTTCTTTCGAAAGTCACCACGGCTCTTCAGTCGGTGGGTGGTCAGGGAGACCGGAACCCCCGCGGCCATGAGGCGCGCCGGGTTTTCTGGTGCATGCTTCCAGGTGAGCAGGGTTCTGAGGGTGATGTCCTCCGTGCTTCGGAGGCCTTCCACCTTTGGTTTCTCGGGAAAGACCAGGGGAACGATCATCGGGCGATTGGTTGCAGCGAGCTCATCGACGCGCCGGAATTCGGTTCCGCCTCCGAGAATGATCGCGTCCAGATTGAATTCTTCAGCGAGCCGCGCACCCCTCAAGGCTCTGATTTCCGTTGACGCATCGATGATCACCGGCTGGCTGCCATCAAGAACGTCCCGCATCGATTCCAGCGCTCTTCCTTCGNAGGGAGGNTCGTTGCCATCGGGGTGTACTTCGAAGACTTCACGTGAATCGGCCTGCCAGTGTGCATCGATGAGTGCCTGNCTGGTGAGTGCGTGNACCCCCATGCTCGAGCCNGGATAGCTTCCCCANCCNCCGGAACTTCTGGTGGTCATNGCNAGNGGNCGTGCNCCNCCNAGNGTNCGNTGTGCNNCNGANTCCTCNCCCAGAAGNATNAGNCANCCTCGNCCCTGGATGATNCCATTNTCNGGAAGNACCATNGCNCTGCAGAANCCCATCTTTCNCAGGGNNTGNGCATCTCCACCAGCNGCGGAGCTCATGTTGGCGACATCGACCTGCGGGATGATCTTCGAGTTGTGGTAGGCCCCACGTTGTTGACTGGCGGCTTCCGATTCATCACCGGTGTCAACGACCAGAGCCGGTTCCACCAGACCCGGGTAGGCCACGTATCCCGACTGGTCATAGATTCGATAGCCCGCAGGGACCTCGAGGTCTTCGCCGACCGCGATGATCACTCCATCCTTCATCAGGATGGTTCCATTCTGTATTTGCTCACCGGGTCGGGGAATGATCGTGAGGTTGGTCAACGCATCCCGCCTGAGTTCCGGTTGGCGAATGGTTGTGGGGGGGGCGTCTTGGGCCAGTCCCTGGGACCCGAGCAGGGTTGCCAGAACCAGGCAGACGGCGGTCCATGAATACGATCGACACCATGAAAGCATGAGCAGACTCCTCGGAAACAGGACCCGCCCCTCCAGTGGGGAGGGGGGTGTGAACGACCGAGCGTTCATGTCCTGATTTCTGAGTGTAAAGCCTCACTCCGCGATCGGCTCAAGGAAGCCGCCAGAGCACGGAAAATCCGTGAAGAGGGGGGTCTTGAGAGCCTCGTGGGGGGCCTTGCTGGACCCGCTCACCGGGGTCAGAAGGCGTTGGCTTCCTCGATCATGATCTCCAACGCCTGGCTCAAGGCCTCGTTGGTATCAAATCGACCTTCGTCGATTGCCTCACGGGCCTGGGCGATCTTGTCTTCACGCACCAGTGGAAGCCGCTTCATTGCGGAAAGGTGCCGGTCAAGCTCCTTCGATTCCTGAGAAATCTCGACCTGGTCAACCGGATTCAGCCTGGGGCCGCCGGTCTGGGTCGAGTCCGTGCCGGTACCAACTCCCTGGACAGGGTCGGCCGCACGTCCCGGGATCTGGGTTCCGTGTTCGAGTGGGGTATTGTTGAGAAAACCAATGTCTGTCATTTGGGCGTGACTCCCTGCGGGGCGCCTCACAGCGCAACCGTTGAGTGGACTGGGTTATCGAGAGGACTTGAGTTTGGACGTTCGGGTTTGCTCAAGTCCTGTGGTATTCATATCGTCGAGGTTGGTCGAATTACTTGAGCCGCTGCAGCGTGGCCCCCTTTTTGAAGTAAAGGCTTGCTATATAATGACTTCCAGAACGAACCTCTTTCATCGGCTTCCTCTGCGGCCCTCGCAGTTGTCAGCTCGAATTGAGGACCGTCTTGCTGGGCTTGGTCAAATCGCCCACCCAGCGCGTCTGAGCCATCTTTTATGGCGCGTTCCGAGGGCTCAGGCATTTTTTGCCTGCGTGGTCCAATCCCTGCTTTTTTCAGTATTTTTCTTCAACTGCGCAGGATGTGCCTCACCAGGAGCATCAGCCAGGGAGTCCACTCCCCCCCGTCAGGCACCCTCTGATGAGTTGCTCTACGACCCGGGCGACGACGTGCTTCTAGAGAAGGAAGAACGAACTCTGGGAACGGCTCCAGGCTCCGCCTTGTCCACTCCTCCCTCCTCGGGTTCCTGGTCCATCGCCTTGGCCACCTTGACGGGTTCCGACCACCAGGCCTTGGCCCGATCCCTTGCTGAGCGCATCCGTGACCGATACCCCACCCTCACCCCACTCTTTGTGGACGGGTTGGGACGTGGTGAGGCTTCGGCGGTCTTCGTCGGTCATTTCCGCAGCCCCTCGGGAGAAGCCTCCCGGTCCATGATGAATCGAGTGAGCGAACTCACCATGGAGAACGGTGGGAAGGCCTTCCCCCGGGCAATGCCCGCCCGCCCCGCCTCCTTCAAGAACGCTTCGCGCAGTCCCAATGACTTGCGGTCGCTGCGCAGCCGCCATCGTGTGGGGCGCATCGCCTATTCGCTCAAGATCGCCCAGTGGGGGACCTTTGGTGATGATCAGGTCGACTACGAACAGTGCCGTCAGCAGGCCGAGGCCATGTCCAGAAGCCTGCGGGCTCAGGGCCTGACCGCGTGGTTCAACCACAACGATGCCCGTGAGATGAGCGTGGTCACGGTCGGGGTCTTCGGTTCGAACGCGTATGACTCCAGAAGCACCCTGTTTGCACCGGAGGTTGAAGTGTTGATGGAGCGATTTCCCCAACTCATGATCAACGGTGAGCCGATCCTGCATCCCAAGACCGGACAACCCTTGCCCCCGGTGCTGATCGAGGTTCCCAAGTGATTCGACGCACACCGATTCGTGGAGCAGGCTCATGACACACCCCACCAGCGTGATCGGACACGAACGAGTCAAGGCTGTTCTGACTCGGGGGGTGCTCTCCAAGCGTTCGATGCCAGCCTGGATCTTTGGTGGCCCAGCCGGGGTGGGCAAGTGCACGACTGCGCGGGTTCTGGCCGGATTGGTCGTTGATCCCGAAGTGTCTGCGGAGGATCTGGCGGCATTCGCTCCACCAGTTCACACCCGTTCGGGCGTCCTCTTCGAAGCGGGCACTCACCCTGACATCCACCTGATCTCCAAGGAACTCGCGCTTGAATCACCGATCCGGGAGGTTCGCGAACGAAAGCTTCGGACGATCCCCGTGGCGGTCCTTCGGCAGCAGGTGATTGGCGGCATGGTCGACGGACATTCCTTTGATGGCCCCGCCTACGTCAAGCCCTACCACGGTCATGCGAAGGTCTTCATCATCGACGAAGCGGAACTGCTCGGCCTTGACGCTCAGAACCTGCTGCTCAAGACGCTTGAAGAACCACCCCCCAACACGTATTTCATCCTGATCACCACTCGACCCGACTCGCTGCTTCCGACGATACGAAGCCGATGCCAGACGGTGCTCTTTGGAACGCTTCGCGAGCAACAGATGCAGGAGTGGCTCGAAGCAGCGGCGCTTGAGGGCCAGCCCGAGGAGCTCGAATGGGCGGCGCGGTTCGCCGATGGCTCACCGGGGCGAGTGCATGCCTCGATCGACGAGGGATTGCATGCCTGGTACCAAGTGTTTGCTCCGATGATTGACAAGCTGCTGGTCGGCCGCTTTCCGGCGAACCTTTCTTCCGAGTTGAACCGCATGATCGAGGAGTCTGCGACCGCCGCGGAAAAGGCTGATTCCTCGACCTCGAAGGAAGTCGCGGGCCGCCGCGCCACACGGCTTCTGGTCTCGATGATCGGTTTCCAACTCCAGCAACAGCTGCATCAGTCGATCGATGACCCATCGGCCTGCGAACGAATCGCCCGGGCGCTGGAATGCCTCTTTGAAGCCGAGCAGCAGATCAACTCGAGTGTCAATCGCAAACTGGCTCTGGCGGGGCTCGCTTCCAATCTTCATCAGGCACTCGCTCCGGCAGTGGCCGCACGATGAGCAAGCTCGAGATCGAACGGGTGTTCCTGCTTGATCGCTTCCCCGAGGTGCCGCCCTCCCTTCGTGCATCAGGAGAGCTTTGGCACATCGATCAGGGTTACTTTCCCGAAGCTGCTCCCTCCCCTGATTCCAAATCCACTCCAGAGGGCCGAATTCGAAGAATTCAGCGTCCTGATGGATCACTGCTCCACGTCCACACCGTCAAATCGGGGCTTGGCCTGGTTCGTCAGGAGACCGAGCGAACCCTCTCTTCGGAGGAATTTGAAGCCCTCTGGCCTCGTACCGAGGGCCGAAGACTGCGCAAGACTCGATGGCGACTCATGGTGGACGAACAAAGTTGGGAGCTGGACCGTTTCCTCGATCTGGATCGGGAACTGGTCCTGGCGGAGGCGGAACTGGCGTCCGAGGACACCGTGCTGGTCCCTCCTCCGTGGCTCAAGGAGCGTATCCTGCGGGAGGTCACCGAAGATCCTCGATTTCGCAACTACCAGCTCGCCCGGGATGCAGGCCTGACCGAGTTGCCGGACTGGTGACGGGGAGGCTCCTGTTCGTTACTATTCCTCTTCTGGCAGGCCGCATTCGGCTGCCACTGAGGAGGTCCCCCTTTGAGCCAGTTTCGTTGTCAGATCGTGACTCCTTCCGAAGCCGTCCTCGACGAACAGGTCGACTACGTCTCGTTTCCTGCCTGGGATGGTCAGGTCGGTGTGATGTCGGGAACCTCTCCGTTCCTGATGAATGCTGGATCGGGATCACTGAGGATCGAGTTTGGAAACGGCAACCGCCTGTATCTGCTTGATGGTGGGTTCGCCCGCATGCAGGACAATGTGCTCACGTTGCTGGCCGACGACATCATTCCCGCCGATCAGATCGAGCTCAACCAGGCTGAAGAGGAACTGAGTGCCGCCAACGCGGCGGCCACCGAAGCCGGTCACCTTGAAGAGCATGATCGCAAGCAGGTTGAGAAGGCTCAAGATCGAGCTCAGGCCAAGGTTGCACTCGCCCGGGCAACCTCGTCCCGTCCTGGATCCATCTGATCGACGAACTTGAATTTTCTGGTCGTTCCGGGACGCAATTTCTGCGGTTTCCGAACCGACCCTGCCGATAAGGATCCCATGGTTGTAGTCCAAGTGGACGAAGAAGTGATGAATCAGACGACCGACGGTGATGATGCCCGTTTCATGGCCGAAGTCGAAGCGTTGTTGCTCGTCTGTGATCGTCCCATTCCCGAACAACGAATCGTCGACCTCCTGAAGATCGAGGATGCGCAGGATCCGGGTGATGCGCGAACCCAGGCACTGACCCGGGTGCGCGCTGCGATCGATGGGCTCAACGACGTCTACGAGCAATCCGCCCGGGCATTCCGCATCGTCAAGCTGGCGGGTGGATTTCAGGTCATGACCCTGCCTGAACACGGGGAGCTGCTGACCCGGCTGCACGGTGAACGTCAGCTTCAGCGAATCACCCCGGCGGCTCTCGANACGCTNGCNATCATCGCNTANCGGCANCCNATTCTNCGAGCNGATCTCGAATCNATTCGNGGNGTGGCGTGNGGNGANGTNCTTCGNGGNCTNCTNGAGCGNCGNNTNGTNCGAATCACNGGNCGNGCNGANGANATCGGNCGTCCCATGCTCTANGGNACCACCAAGGANTTCCTGCAGGTNTTCGGACTNNNCAGNCTCAANGANCTNCCCCAGGCCAAGGACATCTGAACCGGCAGGCTTGCCGGGTGATCAGATCGCCTTCTGCAATTCGTATTCCCCACGGGAGATCGAAGACACCTGGTCACGGTGCGGCATCATCCAGCGTCGCACTTCCCGGCGCATTGTTTCGAAGTCTTCCGCAGTCCGAACCACTTCCTTGAGTGGCTTGACGTGCCCCATGGTCTTTCCGTACCGGCTGATCCGTTGCTGCATGCTTCGAATTCCGAAGGGAAGCTCCGCATATCGATCCAACAGGTCGATGTGCCGGAGAATCATCGAACACTTCTGGTTGAAGGACGGCTCTGGACCGACCTCCCCCGTTTCAAGCAGGATCCGGGCCTGTTCGAAGATCCAGGGTGTGCGCAGTGCACCGCGGCCGATCATCACTCCCTGACACCCCGAGACCTTCATGAGTTCCCCGACATGAACGGCTTCGGTCACGTCNCCATTCCCAATGACGGGAATCGAATCGACCGCGGCCACCACTTCGCCGATCGCTTCCCAGTTCGCCTGTCCACTGAAACGCTGGACGGTGGTTCGTCCATGCACGGTGACCGCCGCAATACCCGCTTTTTCCAGGTCCCGGGCCAGACTCGGGCCGACGATCGAACCCTCGTCCCATCCCAGACGGATCTTTGCGGTGACCGGGACCCGCCCATGGGAATGTCGATCCACCGCGGCAATGATCCGGTCGACCAATCGCAGGGTGGAAGGGCAGTCACGCAGCAACAGCGATCCACCGTTCTTCTTGGCGACCTTGTCCACCGGGCAGCCCATGTTGATGTCTATGACCCGGGCCCCGTGATCGATCGCCCACAGCGCCGCTTCCGGCAAGGGGTCCTCGGAGTTCCCGTACAGCTGCATTCCCACCGGCTGGTCCATCCCGTTGGTCTGGGCGAGGTTCAGTGACTTCTGGACTCCGGCCAACAGCGCACGGCTGTTGAGCAGATCGGTGTAGGCGATTCCGACTCCACCAAGTTCACGGCAGAGAATTCGAAACGGCAGGTCGCAGTACCCGGCGATCGGCGCCAGCAGCAGGGGGGTTTCAAGATGGACAGGTCCGAGGTGCATCAACGGTCATTCTAGGAGTCGAGCCTCTCCGAGGAAACGGTCAACCCAAAACGCCGGGGGCCCCGTCCCACACCCCACCACAATCCGGGCATCGACCTCGTTCCCGCTCACGGTCGTAGTCACACCCGCAGTGCGGGCAGGCGAAACTACCTGTGGCCATGGCCTGCCGCCCTTGGCGCCTCATCTTCTGGCGCCGGCTGACTTCGAAGGGAATTCCAATCACCAGGATCAGCAGGGCGATTGGAAAGAGGGTGGCCAGGGCGGTGTAGCCGAAGATCGTCTCNCCGTACCAGAAGTACCANCCCAGAACNCCNCACTCCACCAGCAGCCATGCCACCAGCGTCGCTCGGCCCAGGTAGCGGATCCAGAGGTGGATCAATGTTCCCACCACTGCGCCGATCAACAACAGCAGCCCCGCAGTCCAGAGATCAATCATGGTTGGTCACCTGTGTCCCGAATCACCAACTCACCGGATTCGAGGCTCCAATCGTTTCCAAAGAAACCGGTGGCACGAACTCCGTCCCCGGGTCCCCCGAGCATTTCTGATCCGAGCACCAGGAAGTCCGGGTAGCCGATGCCCGAGACCCAGTAGGGCTGGGTGCGCACCAGTCGATTGCCGATCAATCCGGTGCCGGTCACAATGCCAACCGAAGCCTGCGAGTCACCGGGAATGGGCCGGATCATCAGCACTGCGAGGTCGTCACCGGGAATCTCGCGATCTCCCAGGCGGACCCCACTGCGGTCCACGTGGATCTCGTCATCCACCACCGAGTCCCACGCCGCGTTGGTGTCGGCATTCCCGTAGAGAATGATGTTGCGTCCGTCACGCCAGTCGTGCTTCGAGAGAAATTCCGCATCGGTGATGATCTCGATCGAACCGTTGCCTCGGTACCACCACTGTTCGGCATCGAATCGCGCCTTCTCCGCCAGGAGTGAGTTCTCCTCGGGAGTGCCTGCGGTTCCCACCACGAATCGCATCTGGTTGCGGAAGGCATCCTTGAACGGTCCGGATCGATCCGGGTTCTTCATGTCGTCATACGTTGCGATCTGGTTGCCGGCCACATCGAAGTTCCAGGTGTCGTCTTCGGCCCGTATCAGTGGCAGGCTTTCGTAGAAAGTGGCGTTCGGTCCCCACACCTGAAGAGTGCTTCCGTCCAGATTCAGTTCGACGCTCTGCTGTTCCGGGATCGTGAATGCGCCGAGATCGAGCTCCAGGATCCGCACGTTTTCCGTGGTGCCGGTCACGGTTGCGGCTTCGAGGTCGCGTTCGATGCGAACGCGACTCGGTTCCATCGGTCGTTCCTGTTGGACCACGGTCACCCAGTCGAAACTCGGGGAGATCCCGGGACTCGGGGTCATGAAGTCGATGCGATCTCGGTCGATGGGATCCGGAAGGGATCGTTCCTTCAGGAACTCGATCAACGGTGGCCAGTCCATGCACTGGTCGCCCCACCAGTGACCGGCTTCGGGAATTTCCTGATAGGCAAAGTCCGGATGAAACTCGCCGAGTTCCCGGCGCATCATCTGGGCCTGTTCCACCGGTACGTTGTCATCGGCATCGCCGTGCAGGATGAAGACTCCCAGCGGGGCGTAGTTGGATTTGAACCGGATCGTGTCGGAACCGATCGCCGAGCGCAGCAGCACGTTCTTGACCTGGTCCCGTTCCACCAATCCATCGACTCGTGCCCCGGTGTAGGTCTCGAAGGAAGGCCACCCTGCGCTGGGCGCGATGGCGGCGAATCGATCAGGAAACATCGCACCCAGATGCCAGGTCCCGTGACCACCCATCGAATGTCCGGTCAGCCACTGGCGTCGAGGATCGGTGCCGTATCTGAGCTTCGCGTCCTCCATCGCTTCCAGAGCGTCCAACCGTCCCCAGTCCTCCCAGTCGAAGCCAAAGGGCCTTCGGTTGGTCGGAGCCACCAGGACCGCGAAGTCCGTGGGCTGGTAGCAGGATGCTTGGCGCTGTGCCTCGACACTGGCGCCGTGGAGGCTGAGGATCAAACCCGGTTCTTCCATCGGTTCTTCGGGTGGAACCACCGCGTAGTACTGGACACTGTCGTCGAGTGCACTCTTGAAGGTCACTCGATGTTTCTCGTCGGCATTTCGTGCCCGAAGTGCAAGGGTTCGACTGTCTTCACCCGCGTTCAGAACGACTTCCACCCGTTCTTCGGCATCGGTCGCGAAGAGCAGCGATTCCGGCAGCTCGAGCGGAAACTTCATCAGCGAGCAGGCGGGAAGCTCCACCGATCCCAGGTCGTAACTCAGTTCGCCTCTTCGGGCACTGAGTTGGAGGGTTCGATCCTCCTTTGCGGCGTTCACCAGCACCACACCCACCAGCAGGTCATCGGGTCGATCCCGAAGAATGTCTGGGAGGGTGTCATCACGTTCGAGAAAGAACGTTTCCTGTGGGGTTCCGGAGTCGTCGGAGGGCAACGGCCTCAGCGAGGCCTTGACGCCTCCACGACCGCAGAGAAAAAGAAGATCATTCGTGCCCTTGTGCAGTGGCACGGGCAGTACCGTTGATCCGTAGCGGTAGGGATCACCGACTCTGGGGACTCCGTTGACGTACACCATGGAATGCCCGCGTGCATCGAGCAGAAGAACCTGGTCTTCAGGAGCCTCGTACTGGCAGAAGGCATACCCCGAGCGCAATGCGGGTGCGGTGATCCACCCATCGGGTTGAGCGTCCACGGTGTCCCAGCTCTGGGAGACACCGTGCACGTTCTCCACCGTCTCACCCTCTAGTGGTGCCTTGAACGTCCCGTGGATCAGGCGATGTTCCACGGTGTCGGTTCGAATCGGTTGACGACCGCCTTCGCGCACTCTTCCGATCACCAGTGCTTCGGTGAATTCATGACTCGGTTCCGGAAGCTCTGCGAAGAGCATGTTCTCGCTGGAGATGAGCAACAGCAGCAGCCAGGGTATCGGTCGGCGCAGGCAGGACATGAAGTTGCTCGCTCCTAACTGGGTTCCGTTTGGTCCACTCAACCAAACAACGCTTCCATCAGGATAGACCGCACAGCCTCGCAGGGGATGGTTTCTCCCTCGGGAGTCGCCGAATCCAGCCCTATGAGCACTGGTTCGTGTCCGGGTGCGGGGTCCGTTCGACCGTGGCTGCCTCGAACCAACTCCGCGTCCAGCGGAATCACATCAAGCGTGGTGCGCAGACCAAGTTTCATCAGGAGAAGCTTCCAGGCCAAACGAAGCCGACTCGAGAGAAACAGCTCACGTGGGTCGTATCCCGGTTTGCGGTGGATGTCGACCATGCGCGCAAAGTCCGGGGCCCGATCCTCATCGAGCCACCAGTCATGGATGAACCAACTTCCGTGTTTCGCAACCGCAATCAAATCGCCCGAACGTGGGTGATCAAGTCCCAGTTCGGCTGCTTCCACCACTTCCGAGACTCCGGAAACGCCACTCAGCAGTGCGCGAACCTCCGTACGGCGCGCAGGATCCGCGACGTAGACGTGTGCGACCTGATGATCCGCGATCGCAATCGCCGCACATTCACTGGGAACCAGCATGTCGGTGGCACATTCCGTGCGCATTCCAAGCAGGCCCGCCTCTCGAAGCACGCGGTTGAGGGCCACGGGATGATCAACCTCTTCGATCGAGTATTCACTGACGATCAGCACCCGCACGTCCTGGGCTGCAAAATGTTCGATCAGTCGTCCCACTTCACGATCGAGTTCCGCCAGGTGTGCGGGAATCCCCTCGTGGTTCGGCCCCAGTTTCTGCAGGCAGTAGTCCAGGTGGGGGAGGTAGACCATCTGGAGCGTCGGCTGGTGGGCGTTGGAGACGTCGATTGCGGCATTCGCGATCCAACGAGTCGATTCGATGTTCGAACCCGGCCCCCAGAACCTGAAGAGCGGAAATGTTCCGTGCCTGGACTGAAGCTCGTCGCGCAGCTTTGCAGGGCGTGTGAGGCAGTCGGGAAGTTTTCTACCGTTCGCACGATAGATCGGGCGTGGTGTGACGAAGACGTCCACATCCGAATTCATCGCGTACCAACAGCAGATGTTCGCGCAGGTGAATTCCGGGTTTCTTCGCCGTGCCTCGCGCCATACAGGTTCGGCCTCGACCAGTTTCTGGCTCTGCTTCCAGAACTTCACTTCGCCTTCGACCCGGTCATACCACCCATTGCCGACGATCCCATGTTCCCGGACCGGGGCCCCGGTCAGCATGCTGGTCTGGACCGTGGTGGTCACTGCCGGAAACGACGATCGGATCGAATGGACTCCACCCGATCGCTGGGCGAATGAACTGATCGCGGGGGTGTGTTCACCGATCAGGTTCCTGTCCAGTGCCACGATGTTGAGGAGTGCGACTCGTTGCATGAGATCTTTCCGTGGGTTTCAGGTTCCCCTGATTCTCCGATGCCCCCAAATGGTGAAGGCGAACAGCAGGAAGCAGGCAATCGACAGTATCCCCTGACCGTACAGGAAGAGGTAGAGTCCATCCAGCAGAGCGATCCCGGCAATCCACATCTGAATCGGCTTGCGTGGCGCAAGTGGATTCGTGACGTACGCTCGTATCGCCATCAGAAACCAGATCGAGACCACGGCGCTGGAGATCAATACGACCATCAGGTCGTTTCGAACCAATGCGGAATGCTGGAGGTCTTCGATCCGGGAGAGTGCGATAAATCCTCCGATGAGCTTGACCAGCACGAGTGCCGCCAAGGGAAGCAGGGTTCCGGCCAGGCAGAGGTTCCTCAGGGCACGTGGCATGGGTGGGCTCGTGCTGAGGGCAAGTACTTCCGACTTGAGTGGGCGTTTGCACTGCCCACAATTCTGCGTTTCCCGCTTCGTCGAAGCACCGCACCTGTAGCAGTACAGCGAACCATCACCCCTTTGTGCCACCTCGCCGCGGGCGATCCTGCTGAAGCAGGCGACATAGAGAAACATCGAGACTATGAAGGGAATCACCGGCAGCGAGATGATGTTCGGCCACTTGAGGTACTTCATGATCAACGGATGCGGTTCGATGTCCTGAAGCTGGTCGGTGACGGTCAGCAGGCACGTGATGTAGACGAGGCCCCGGCATCCACCCATCGCCAGTACCCAGCCAGCGCCACGGGTATGGAAGCGGTCGTACAGCAGTATCAGTGCGACCAGCACGCCTGCTGCAGCAAGGCCATACGGAAACTCGATCGAGAATTCCGTTCGGTGCATGTCGGTATTGGCAGTCACCAGTTCCGCAATCAGGATGAGGACACCTCCCGCGGCCAGCAGCAGGGTGCCTGCGCGACCCGCTTGAAGCATCGTGATGCGCCCCGACGGCAGTGGTCGTCCCGGACGCTCGATGCGATCGATCTCCACATCAAACACATCATTCATCACGAATCCACCGACGTAGAAACAGGCAATGGCAAGAACGCATGGGAGGGCCACGCCCAAGATCAGCACCGGGTCCGTGACCAGTGGCGTCAGCATGAAGATTCCCACCAGCGCGCTGGAAAGCACCGTCGGCAGATTCGAGATCCGCGTCAGTTCGAACCAGTTTTTCAGATTTGCGTTCATCCGAGGTAGGTGTCCAGTGCAGTTCGAAGCCAGTGAAGTTCCCTGGCGATGCCCAGAGCCAGCTCCTCCCGCCGGTGTGGTTCCGGAAGCACTCCCCAGGCATAGGTTTCCACCTCGAGGGGTGGGATCTCGTCCCCCAGAGCCTTCAGACACTCACCGATCTCCCGCTGCGTGGTTCCCAACGGGCCGAGCGATTCGGCAAACAGCGGAACATGAAAGTGCACACGCAGCATTCCCTCGAGGCTTCCGAATTCAACACCATCAAGGTCCTCATGAAAGTGCTGAACTCCTGATTCGTCTCGAATGACCGTCTGATGCAGGTACCTCTGTTCCACGAACGATTTCAAGGCCTCGACCGTCGTCTGGTCGGAACCTCCGATTTTCGCCTCAGGGCAGGAGGAGACCTGAATCTTTCCGATTCCGATGCCGGCGTTTCGGTAGGTTTCAATCGCTTCTCGTTGGGGTTCGAACATCACCGCACTGTGGCAGATGTCATGGCACACTCTCAGGTGTCTGCGGGAGGACTCGGGGAGTCGTTCGAACAGTCGGACCACGTCCCGAGCCGTGTCGAGCCAGCACCCGGGTTCGGGCTCGAGATCGACGTGAACAAGTCTGCCGGTTCGTTCCTCCAATTGCGCGAGAAATTCCGCCAGCTCGGTCAACCGTCTGATTGCCGGATCGATTTCAGTGATCGCTGAACGCCATCCCACCGGCAGGGTTGAAATCGAAAGCTCCGGCAGATGGTTCGGTGCGAGATCGACCAGAATCTCGGCAAGTCGACACGTGTACTCCAATCGCTCCGGAGTGCACCAGTCGGGCTGGTAGACGCCGTGCTTGACCACCTGTGCATGGAAGTTGCGCTGGGGAAATCCATTCATGGTGTAGACGAAAAGCCCCAGTCGCTCCAGATGCGAGCGAAGCGAATGCACTTCCGATCGGGTCTGCAGCTGGGTGAGCACGGACTCGGGTATCCAGAGTCCGATTCCCAGTGTCGGCTCGCCCAGCTCTTCGCGAACGTGCACCGCGTGCAGTTCGAGATTTGCAATGGTTTCTTCCAGCGTCGTGCCCGCGTGGACATTCGTGCAGTAACCGCTGAGTGGTCGTTCGTCGGACATCGATCAGTCGTTCGAGGTTCTGAACTTGCCGCTCTGGGAGAGGAAGGTGAGCGGATTGTCGTAGGACACCGTTCGGATCATCTTCTCCAGATGTCCTCGGGCGCGAAGTTCCTGCTGGCATTTGGGGACCGCCAACGGATCACTCGGACCCCAGTCACCGGCACTGTTGATCCAGATGCGTTCCTGTCCGTACACCTCGAAGATGTCCGCCGCTCGCTGGGGCGTGCACTTGGTGTCCGGGTACAGGGTCATGCCCGCCCAGAATCCCCGATCCAACACCAGCTCGACGGTGTGCTCCTCCACGTGGTCGACCAGCACACGTCCCGGATCGACCCCGGCATTCTCCAAGGCGTCGAGGATCAGTTTCGTTCCCTTCAGCTTGTCTTCAAGGTGGGGGGTGTGAATCAAGATCATTTGATCGTGGGTCTTCGCCAGCTCGACGTGTTCCTCGAAGATCTTCAGTTCGTTGCGCGAGTTCTTGTTCAGTCCGATCTCACCGATGCCCAGGACATTGGGCCCCTTCAGGAATTCCGGGATGATTGAAAGCACCTCTCGAGCCAACCCCATGTCTTCGGCTTCCTTGGGGTTGATGCAGAGCCAGGTATGGTGTGCGATTCCGTACTGCGCGGCTCGCATCGGCTCGTATTCCGTCAAGGTTCTGAAGTAGTCGTAGAAACCGGCCGCGCTCGAGCGATCGTATCCCGCCCAGAAGGCGGGCTCGGTGATGGCGACACAGCCCGCCAGTGCCATGCGTTCGTAGTCGTCGGTGGTTCTACTCACCATGTGAACGTGAGGGTCGATGTACATGGAGGCCTCGGTCAGCTCGGATCCTGGGGGTTGAAAGCGCCCAGTGCACCTTTCATCGGTGCGGTTTCGATCGGTTGGTCGGTGGGATCACTGAACACCTCCTGCACTCTCCGCGCGCGATCCGCACCCGAGATCCCAAGTTGAGCGATCGCCTTCTGCATCGCCTGCAGCCTGAAATCATCGGGGTCTCCACCGGCCCGTTCCACCCGATCCAGAAAGGCCGCGATGTCGATGAGCTTGGCCCGGTGTTCCAGGAAGTAGCGTCCGATCACTTCGTCGGAGGGAATGGGGCAGTGTTCGTTCGTGCCGGTCATGAATTCGAGAACCTGTCCTGCTGGAGCTGTTCGGATCGATGCAGAAGTTCCGAGATCGCTTCCGCCATCTCGGCAGGATCAATCTCGTGCAGGTCGACCGGCTCACCCGGCTCCCGCACCATAGTGATCGTCAATTGTCCCCCCAGATGTTCGCGGAATTCTTCGAGACCTTGAAGAAGACCTTCTGCATCCCCGAGCTGCTCGCAGGCGATCGGGAGCCCCAGGTTCACCAGCAGTCCCAGAGTTCGCTCGACCAGGGGCATCTTCGTGAGGCCCATCCTCCCCGCGTAGACCATGTCCAGGGCGATCCCGATGGAAACCGCGTGTCCGTGTCGAAGCTCGAAGTCACTCATCTGTTCGAGTTTATGTGCCGACCAATGGCCGAAATCCAGAGGTCTGGCTTCGTTGAGCTCAAACGGATCACCGCCCTGGGTGATGTGCTGCATGTGCAGATGGGCGGACCTGGCGATCAAGGGCATGACGGCATCAACTTGACGTTCGAGTACCGCGGGTGCCAGTCGTTCCAATTGCTCCAGCAGAACCTCATCCTGGAGCAGTGCGATCTTGACGATCTCACTGAACCCGCTGCTCCAATCCGCCTCGGAAAGCGAATTCAGGAGGGCCTGATCGCAGAGCACCGCATTCGGAGGGCAGAACGTTCCTGTGAAGTTCTTCTTTCCGAACCGGTTGATCCCGTTCTTGACGCCGACTCCGGAATCGCACTGGCCAAGGACGGTACTGGGCATTCGAACCAGTCGGACTCCACGGTGGGCGATGGCTGCGGCGTAGCCTGCTGCATCCAGTACCGCACCGCCTCCGATCACCAAGACCATGGATTTACGGCAGATTCCGTGGCGATCGATCGAGTCCAGAATTTTCGAAACCAGTGTTTCGTCTTGCTTGGCAACTTCCCCCCCCGGCACATCGAGCACTTCCATCAGGCGCGGAATCCGATCCGAGTGGGCCGCGACGTATTCTTCAAGTTGCGTTCGCATGCTTGGGTGAGTTTGGGTCACGCCATCGTCGATCACGGCGATCATCCTGCGTTTGGCAGGTTGTTCCGTGGATTCAGCGAGGCAATCAGCCAGCGATCGATTTCGGACCTCAAAGGCCGAGGTCGTGAAACGCAGCACGTGCTTCCACCCGACGCTGAAAGGCGTCGTACCGTCAAAGACGGATTCTTGGTTTGATTCACCACTCATTCGGCGTAGCATTCCGTTCTTCCTGTCCGGAGCAACCGGCGAGGTCGCTGGTGAGGTGCGGTGGATCACAGCCGATCCTGCCTAAAGATAGGGGACCGGAGCGTCCATGATGATTAGAATCCCATTGGGTTCTGTTGGGGCATGTGGGCCCTTTCAAACATAGATCATGTTGCCCGAAAATCGAGTACTCATCCACCAAAAAAAAGGCCACGGCGGAGGGGCGGCCACCGTGACCCGCCCTGACGACCGCGCCAGGGCATTGGATCGGCATGGTCAGTTTGGATCCCTTCCCGCACACCCCGGGACAGGCCCTCCCTGCCAAGTCACCCTCATTACGCATGTGGATTGCCGGGGTTCCCCCGTATAAGAATCGACTTCCTTCAATCAGCGTTTAAACTGGTTAAACCCTGTTTTTTCGGGCAAATGGATGCAGACAAACTGCCGCGGCAACCCCGACGTTGAGGCTGTCGGTTCCAACCGCCATCGGAATCCGAACGAGTTGATCGCAGGCATCCAGCGTGATCGTGCCCAATCCGTTGAATTCACTGCCCACCACCAGTGCGGTTCGTGCCGGTGCAATCGCGTCGTCCAGAGGAATCGCTTCGGGGGCAAGGGAGGTTCCAATGACCTCCATCCGATGCTGGTTCAATGCTTTGAGCGTTCGGGCCCAGTCCCGTGACCGGTGGTAGGGGACTCGAAGTGCGTGGCCGATCGAGACCCTCAAGCTCTTTCGGTAGAGGGGATCGTGACAATCAGGACTCAGGACCACCCCATCGACCGCGAAGGCAGCGGCATTTCGAAAGAGCAGACCGATGTTGTCCACGTTGCCGATCCCTTCGCAGACCAGAACCGTCCCGGGTTCCCCTGCGGGTGGCAACACCGACTCAAGTGTCGCACGTTCCTCGTCGGGTCGGTTGCCGCAGGCAAGAACTCCTCGATGAATCTTAAAACCTGCAATCGATTCAATCACTTCGGTGTCTGCTACGAAAATCGGCGTCCGAGGTGAGGCGGAGGCCGCGACCAGCGCTTCCACCCGGCTCAATTGTGCTTCAGACACCAGGACCGATCGGGTCATTCCCGGTTTGGCGAGCATGACCTCGACCACCAGGATTGCCTCTCCGATGAACAGTCCGTTTCGGCCACCCCGCCCCAGCAGATCCTTTTCACGGATATCCCGGTAGTCCTCTATACGTGGATCAAGAGGGTCGGTGATTCGTATTCGGTTTCCATCGTGCGACATCTTGAAACGACCGCCAGTCTGAATCGATGACCATGTCGGGGGGGTACACTCACGTTCATGTCGATGAACCGTGACCCGCAAGAATCAGAACCTCTGCCGGATCTGCCTCAGCACATCATCGAGGATCCTACCGCTCTCAGCGAGGAGGATCGGCGAGTTGCCGAGTTGCTCTCGCATTCCATTGATGTTCCCGCGCTGGTTTCTGCCGTCGAGGCCCAGGAACCTGCCGATGCCGCGGACACCCTTGAATCCCTCGGCGAATCCGAGGCCGCAGAAGTTCTCGGCCGCATGGACATCGAACTGGCGGCCGAGGCGCTTGCCGAGATGCTTCGACCGCTCGGGCAGGGAGTGCTCGAGGACCTTATCGAAGAGGATCTCGCTGCCGCGGCGGGACTTCTCGAGGCAATGGCTCCGGATGATGCGACGGATTTCCTTCGGGAACTTGAATCGCAGACCACCGAAGAGCTCTTCGTGCTCATGAGCGCTCCGAGTGCTGCGCTGCTGCGGGAGCTGCTCGGGTATCAGGAGGAATCAGCGGGCGGGATGATGACCACCGACTTCCTCTCGATTCGGGAGCAGATGACGGTGGCCGAGGCCACCGATGCCATTCGCAGAAGCGTCGCCGACTCTGCCACCCAGTTCGCGTTCGTCACCAACTGGAAGGGGCATCTTCGAGGCATCATCAGCCTTCGGCGACTGTTGCTTGCGGGGCCTGAAGAATTGATCGGAGCCATCTGTAACCGTGAGCTCAATGCAATCGCACCTTCCCTCGATCGGGAAGCGGTGGCCTTGGAATTCGAGAAGTACGACTTTCTCGTGCTCCCGGTCGTCGACGCCAATGAACGATTGCTCGGGGTCGTGGAGGTCGATGACGTGATCGAGATCATCCGCGCGCAATCCACGGAGGATGCTCAGCGCATGGTCGGTGCTGGTGCGGAGGAAGCCGTCTTCTCCAACACCTTGGACAAGCTCAAGGGACGGTTTCCCTGGTTGTTCGTCAATCTGATCACCAGCTCGATCGCTGCGATCATCGTCTTTCAATTCGATGGTCTGATCGCGGAAATCGCGATCCTTGCGGTCTTGATGCCGGTGATCGCCAATCAGGCGGGCAATGCAGGGCAGCAGTCACTCGCGGTCACCCTGCGAGGAATCGTGCTGGACCAGCTCGGTTCCCGGGGGACTGTGCCGATCGTGCTGCGTGAGGGTCTTGTGGGTCTGGTCAACGGATTGGTCGGCGGAATCATCATCGGGGGAGTGATCACCCTCATCGGAATCATCAGCGGCAGTCCCCACTGGCAACTTGGTTTGATTGCGGGAATCTCGATGACTGTCTCGTTGGGCATCGGCACCGTGGCTGGATCCGCACTGCCGATCGTGACTCGGCGACTGGGTGCGGACCCCGCGACCGCCTCGACGATCTTCCTGACCATGATCACGGACTCGATGAGCTTCCTGGTCTTCCTGGGATTGGCGGCGCTGCTTCAGAACTGGTTGGTTTCATGAACCTGACTCTGGGCAAACCGGGGATCAGTTCGAGTCGGTGTACTGCTCCATGCCCTCACAGCTGCAGACCAGGTTGCGATCGCCGAACGGATTGTCCACTCGTCCCACGTGCGTCCAGAACTTGCCTTGCTTGAGCCATTCCGCCGGCCAGGCGGCACTTTGTCTCGAGTAAGGATGATTCCATTCGTCGGCACCGATCATCTCCATGGTGTGCGGAGCGTTCTTCAAAGGGTTGTCTTCGGCATCGGCGGTTCCCTCTTCTATCTCGCGAATCTCCGCTCGGATCGCGATGAGTGCGTCACAGAAGCGGTCGAGTTCCTCCTGTGATTCACTTTCGGTGGGCTCGACCATCAGGGTTCCGGCAACTGGCCAGCTCATGGTTGGAGCGTGGAACCCATAGTCCATGAGTCGCTTGGCGATGTCGTCGATCCGGATTCCTGCGCTCTTCTCGAAACCCCGGCAGTCGATGATGAATTCATGGGCACAGCACCCATTGTGGTTGGTGAACAGGATGTCGTATTCCCCCCTCAGCTTGGCAGCCATGTAGTTGGCGCTGAGAATCGCCACTTCACTGGCTCGTCGCAGACCGTTGCTGCCCATGCAGGCGATGTACATCCACGAGATCGGAAGAATCATCGGTGAACCGTAGGGCGCCGCAGAAATCGCACCGATCGATTCGCTTCCCGCGGATCTGGGAGCCACGACCGGATGCGAGGGCAGGTACGGAGCGAGGTCTCGAGTGACCCCGATCGGTCCCATTCCCGGGCCGCCTCCCCCGTGAGGGATACAGAAGGTCTTGTGCAGGTTGAGGTGGCAGACATCCGCCCCCAGCTCGCCGGGTCGGGTGAGCCCGACCTGGGCATTCATGTTGGCCCCATCCATGTAGACCATTCCGCCTGCACCGTGCACCAGATCACACAGTTCACGGATCCCCTCCTCAAACACTCCGTGGGTTGAGGGGTAGGTCACCATGATCGCCGCAAGTTGATCACCGCATTCGTCAATTCGTCCGCGCAGATCATCCAGATCGATGTCACCGGTCTCTGAACAGCACTTCACGGGGACCACATCCATGCCCGCCACCACCGCCGAGGCGGGGTTGGTTCCGTGGGCTGACAGTGGAATCAAGCATTTGGTTCGTCCGATGTCTCCGCGTGCCTGGTGGTAGGCCTTGATGACCATCAGGCCCGCATACTCTCCCTGTGATCCGGCATTCGGTTGCAGGCTGACCGCGTCGAATCCGGTGATGTCCGAAAGCCACTGCTCGAGCTGTTCGAAGAGTGCGACGTATCCCCGAGCCTGATCCGTCGGGGCAAACGGGTGCATGTCGGAGAAGCTCTTCCAGGTGATCGGAAGCATCTCGGATGCGGCATTCAACTTCATCGTGCAGGAACCCAGGGGAATCATCGAATCCGCAAGCGAGAGATCTCGGGACTGCAGTCGCTTGGCGTAGCGCATCAATTCCGTTTCGGATCGATGTTCATTGAACACCGGATGCGTCATGTAGCCCGTGGTTCGTTCGTGTACTCCGATGCCACCGTGGTCATTCTGACAGTCTTCGGGGCGGGGAGGATTCGATTCGGTGTCGGGAGTGAAGACCTCCACGAGTTCCTGCAGGTCTTCCAGTCGAGTGGTCTCGTCGAGGGTGATGCCGAGGGAATCGTCCTCGGGAAAGTGTCGCAGGTTCATTCGTCGTTGCGCCGCCGCGGTCAGGACATCCGCTGCACCCAGCCCGGATCCCGGGTGCACGCGAAGGGTGTCGAAGAAGGATCCTTCGCCGGTTCGGTGCCCCAGTCGGCGAAGGCAGTCGGCCAACGCCGACGTCATCCGGTGGATTCTCATCGCGATCGCCTGGAGACCGTCCGGGCCGTGGTACACCCCGTACATCGAGGCGACGATGGCCAGCAGCACCTGGGCGGTGCAGATGTTGCTTGTGGCCTTGTCTCGCCGAATGTGCTGTTCTCGCGTCTGAATCGCCATTCGAAGCGCAATCTTGCCCTGGGAATCTTTGGAGACTCCGATCAGTCGTCCTGGCATCTTGCGAACCAGCGGTTCCTTGCAGGCGAGGTAGGCCGCGTGCGGACCTCCGTAGCCCATGGGGACTCCGAATCGCTGGGTCGAACCCACGGCAATGTCCGCGCCCCATTCGCCGGGCGGCACCAGCAGGCAGAGTGCCAGCGGATCCGCCGCCGCCACCACCAGCACCTTGTGTTCAGCGGCAGCCTCTGCGAGTGCCCTAAAATCGTCGATTGTTCCATCGGTCGCCGGGTACTGAACGAGTACTCCAGCCCAGGATCCCTGCGTCGGGTTGAATTCATCGACGTTCCCCACAACCACATTGGCACCGAGGCCTGATGCGCGGGTCTTGATCACCTCGATGGTCTGAGGGTGGCAGTTCTCGGCCACGAAGAAATCTGTTCGGGTGCCTCGATGCTGGGCCAGGCACATCGCCATGGCTTCTGCTGCAGCGGTCGCTTCATCCAGCAGTGATGCGCCACAGATTGGAAGTGCGGTCAGATCCGAGATCATCGTCTGGAAGTTCAGCAGCGCTTCGAGCCGGCCCTGTGAAATTTCCGCCTGATACGGGGTGTACTGGGTGTACCAGCAGGGATTCTCGATGACCGAACGCAGGATCACCGAAGGAGTGACCGTGCCGTGGTATCCCATTCCGAGGTAGCTCCGCCAGTTCTCGTTGAGTTCGCCAAGCTGCTGGATCGTCTCCAGCGCCTCGCTCTCGGAGAGTCCGTCCACACAACCGGGCTCGATCAATTCCAACGGTCGATCGGTTCTGAGACTGCTCGGAATTGCGGCGCCAATCAGTGCGTCCATGTCGTGGTACCCGACCACCGAAAGCATCTCGGAGATATCCCGACTGTCCGGACCGAGGTGCCGGTTCACGAATCGATCGGTCACCGGGAAGGGATTTTTCTGGGATGGATCATTCGTGGTCATGGTGCTCTTCGATTCAATTCCTGCCGCCGTCATGAGCTCTGTCTTTCTTCTGATTGGAGGTGGGCTCAAAGCATTCTGGGCAATTTTAGCGGGGCAGGTCCCGAAGATCGACCGAAGTTGTGGCGGAATTGTCTCTTTGCCGAACAGGGGTTCCTGGCCTTGCGTAGCAACTGCGACGGAGCAGGCCGGGACCCGAGGGAGGGTCAGGCACTGCCCTCCGAGAACTCCAACCAGACATGAACGGGGGCTTCCAGGATGACGAAGCCGATAGCCACGCCAAGTAGATTCGAGATCTGGGGACGCATACAGGGAGAGGAGAAACCAGGCCTTCTTGGCCGTCGTTTCGCCCGACTCTGGCCGGTCCATGAACACCGAAAAGTTGATGTTCATCTTCTGCGCCGTTCGGGGTTGGAGCATGGTTTTCAGGGTCTGGTGGTCGGGTTGACCGCGGATACCGAAACCGGTCTTCTCTCCGGCCTGATGCTCCGGGAGCAAGAACCCACCCGACTCTCGCCCGCCTTCGAGATTTCCATGGACCGCGTTCTGGGTCTCAGAGATCCCGTCTACCACCGACTCCTGCTCGGATCGCACGCGGCCATAGACACCGCGATCGTTCGGAGTCTCGGTCAGGCGGCCTTGGAGGCGCACTCCACTCGGCGAATCTCCTGCCTGTGCTCTCTGGCCAAATTCGTCAATCGACGTGACGTCGAGATCACCAGAGTCCGGCAGTTGCTCGAGGAACTCGATGCAGCGACCCTCGCTGACGACCCCGCCTTCACGCGCGGAGCCTCGGTCGCTTAATCCAAAGCCATCGAATTTTCAGATCGGTCGTTCGAGGCGTCCGGCTCAATCCCAGCGGAACACGCCCTTCTTCCAGGCATAGATGTAGGCGATGATGCTGGTTCCGATGAAGAACATGATGCGGCTGAGAAACAGCAGTGACTCGGTCCCACCGGGTTCGAGCTGGGTGTAGGTCACGGCCCAGGGATAGAGAAAGATGATCTCCACGTCGAAGACCAGAAAGGTCATCGCCAGAATGTAGAAGCGGACGTTGAACCGCTTTCTGGTGGATCCGATCGGGTTCATGCCCGATTCGTAGGCAATGGCCTTGGTCGATCCCTCTTTTCTGGGTCCAATGAAGTGGCTGAGCACCAGGTTCGCTCCGACGAACAACAGTGCCATCACCAAGATCACCAGGATCGGGATGTAGAACCCAAGATCGATTTCTGCAATGACGGGAATCACGGATCCGTTTCCTTCAAGTCACGTTCGCTGGGCGATTTCGCTTCATCGGTCACCCCGGATTCCGAAGCACCAGGCTCGGACGGGGGGCTTGATCCTAGCGTTTTTTCCTCGGCGAGGTCCAGAACCGCCATGGCAACCATTTGTGCGACTCTGGAGGCCAGCGAGGCGATGATCTTGTCCGCATGGTCGGTCACCTGGTGGTAATCCTCATGGTCTTCGACCGAAAACAGGAGTGCCGGAATTCCCTTCTCGAGAAACGGCCACTGATCACTTCTGGACAGCCAGTCCGGATGCTGGTCGATCTTCAGTTGCAGATTCGTTCGATTGGCCCTTCGCAGTGCCGCAATCAACTGAGGCGCCTTTGCCGCGCCTTCGATGAAGATCACGTCTTCCTCCCCGCGGCTGATCATGTCGAGGTTGAAGAGTCCGATGAACCGTTTGGGATCGACGTTCATCTCCTGTACGAAGTGACGCGAGCCCATCAATCCCGCTTCTTCCCCGGTGAAGGCGATCAACAGCACACTTGCCTTCAGGCGACTCTTGAGGGGGACCAGCGCCCGTCCGATTTCAATCAGGCCCGAGGTGCCTGACGCGTTGTCATCGGCGCCGTTGTAGATCTTGTCCTCACCTCTGCGGCGAGGTGGAAGGTGATCGTAGTGAGCACCGATCGCGATGATGCCTGCTTTCGGATCGGTTCCGGGAATCATCCCCACGACGTTGGGGGACGCATTCTCCACCGGCAGTTTCTGAAACCAAGCATCATCCGGTAGGCCGGGCTTGATACCCGCCTCTTCGAACTGCAGTTGGATCCACTCCGCGGCCTCCTGCGCGAAGGGGCTCAGCCAGTAGCGACCGTAGAGTTCGTCCTGAGCCAGGTGGTCGACATTCGCCTGGATCCTGGCCGGGCTGATTTGCTGAATCGAGGGCGGGACGACCTCCTGCAGAACCACAGCAAGCAACAGCGTCTGCATCATCACGAGAACTGCTCCGGTCGTCGTGCCTCGGCGTCAAGACCGTCTTCCAGTGCGCGGCCGAGCCGACAGAGGGTGCCTTCATCAAAGAGCCGTCCGATCAGGGTGACTGATTCCGGACGACCCTCCGCGGTGAACCCCCGCCTGAGGACCACCGAAGGATGCCCGGTCGCATTCGTGATCAGCAGCAGTTCGGTGAAAGGGGGGCACACGATCGCATCAAACCGATCGTTCATGAAGGATTCCATCGTCTCCATGACCTGTCTTCGCACCCGGCTTGCCTGGACCAGCTCCACCGCGGGAATGAACCAGCTCTGGCGGAAGGTGTTCGGCCAGGCGCGGTCCTCTTGCCAGCTGAGTGCATCATCTGCCCCGCTTCTGGTGAGTTCCTCGAAGCAGGCGCTGCTCTCCGCGAACAAGGGGATGAGCAGTGGGGAGGTGTCGATCTTCGGCATCTCGGTTGGAACCAGCTCGACCTTCGCTCTTCTCAGTGTTTCCAGTACCCGGTCGTCCCCATCGAACCAACTCGGATCAAATGCCACACGGAGTCCCCGCGCAGATTCTCTCGAATCAAAGTGAAATGGCTCAGACACACTGCAGGGGTCGGCTGGATCGGCACCATTGATCGCCTTGAGCACCAGCGCGGTATCCAGAACAGATCGTGTGATCGGACCGATCTTGTCCATGCTCCAGCAGAGTGCCATGACTCCGTTGCGTGCGACCCGGCCGAAGGTCGGGCGCAGTCCGGTGGCTCCACAGCGGTCGCAGGGCGAAACGATCGAGCCGTAGGTTTCGGTTCCCAGGGTGAAGGGCACCAGTCCGGCGGCGGTTGCGCTGGCGCTGCCTGCGCTCGAGCCACTCGATCCTTGATTGGTGTCGAATGGATTCTTGCACGTCCCACCAAACCAGATGTCACCGTAGGCCAGTGCGCCTACGGCGAGTTTCGCCACCAGGACGGCTCCTGCTTCATCCAGCGCCCGAACTACGTGAGCGTCTTCAGTCGCGACGCGTTCGCGGTAGGGGCTCGCCCCCCAGGTGGTTCTGGTATCGCGAGCATCGATGAGGTCCTTCGCTCCCCACGGGATTCCGTGCAGCGGACCTCTCCATGTGCCTGCTCGCAGTTGCTCATCCGCTTGGCGAGCCTGTTTCATGGCTCGGTCCTCGGTGAGTGAAACCACGCAGTTCAGAAGTGGATCAGCTTCACGAAGTCTTTGCAGTGAGAGTTCCGTGAGCTGTACGCTGCTGAGCTCTCGTCTCTTCAGCCACTGTCCGAGTTTCCAGACCGGGGCATAGGCAAGTTCGATCGATTCCAGTGGGCACGGCCCGGGATCCGGGAGGTGCTCCCACGGATCTCCAGTGGTGGTTGCGGGGTCGAGTGCCACGCCCGGGAGTTCTGCTCGAAAAAGCTCCGCAGGAGGAAGCTGGTTCGGCAGGGGGCCCATCGCGATGCGACGTTGAATCATCGATCGCTGCTCGTCGATCGTTCGCAGCATCTGCTTGCGTTCAGTCTGAGTGAAGGAAATCCCCGCGAGCTTCTCTGCTTCCTCGAGTGTTGCTTCGTTCACCTTTTCGCGCACCGAGGAGTTCATCGGGGTTGCTTCATCAGAAAAATCAGGCTGATCTGATTCTTGAGCCATGGACTTCGCCATCGCTTCCGACGTCAGGCCGGCTCCACTTCCCGCGGCCGCCAGAGCCGCAGCTCGGGCCACAAACGCGCGTCTGTTGTGTGCATGGTTCATTTGACGGACACCGTGTTGGAATTCGGGCATCGAATTCCCCGGATGAAATCAGGGCGACAGGATTCGAACCTGCGACCTGCGGTTCCCAAAACCGCCGCTCTGC
>NHEC01000071.1 GCA_002171655.1 Planctomycetes bacterium TMED75 | reverse complement strand
GCGTTGCGGAACTTCAGTGCGAGGACTTGAACGATATGAGTTTCATCATCGGCGACCAGTACACGTCCCATTGTCGCCTCCAATCAGTTCTATGCGGCGCGGGCGCCTGCGAATCCGATCGGGACCGAGAACCAGAATCTCGAACCCTCTCCAACCCTTGAATCGACACCTATTCGCCCTTGATGAACTGATTCCACGATGTTTCTGCACAAGTTCAATCCCAGGCCGGTTCCCTTGGCCATTCGCTCGTAGCTGGGGACGCGGAAGAACTTGTCAAAAACCCGCTCACGGGCTTCCAGGGGGATTCCAAGACCGGTATCGGACACTGAGACCACCACGGTACGCTCCAGCGGATCCGTATCAACGGAGACGACCACGCGGCCTCCGTTGGGGGTGTATTTGACTGCGTTGGACGTCAGATTCTCCAGGACCTGCTCCAACATCCCGGAATCACCCTCCACGGTCAGTTCAACGGAAGAGGCGGAGACGGAAAGAGAGATCTCCTTCTGACTGGCTCCAGGCTCGAGCCGGTGCACCACCTTGCGCGCGATTGCCCCCAGATCGGTACGCTCCAAGGTGGGTCGCATGATGCCCGCTTCGATCCGACTGATATTCAGCATGTTCTCGACCAGGCTGGACAGTCGATCAGTGTCGGAAAGCATCGAATTCATGACTTCACGGCATTCGGCTGGATCACTGATCTCATCGTCGACAATCAACTCGAGGTAGGCGCGGATCGACGCAAGCGGAGTACGAAGTTCATGGCTCGCCTTGGAGACGAAATCCGACTTCAGACGCGAGATCTCACGTTCCCGAGTCAGGTCTCGAAGGACCAGGAGAAAGGTGCCTCGCTCTGCTCCATCAAGATCGAAGAGGCGAGCGTCATAGATACGCGGACCCGAATCAAGCTCGTCTGGAAAGGAGACTTCACAATCGAGTCGGCGACCGGAAAGGTCCCCTTCCATGAGCCCGTCTCGGATCTGCTGATGAAGTTGCGAACAACCGAAGACGGTGCTTGCACTGGTGTCGAAGATGGAATTCGAAGTACCCACCAGCGGTTTTGCCGCGGCATTGGACATCCGGGTATTTCCAAAGGAGTCGAAGACGATGACTGGGTCGTCAAGAGCCTGCAGCACTCCGAACAGTTCATCATTTCGGGCCGAGGACATCTGACGAGCCGCGGATTCCTCTCTGGTCCGAGCGTGAATGGACTGGATTTGCTCGTAAAGCCGCGAGACTTCCGGATCTAAAGAATCGATTGATGCGCAGGAGTCGTCGCCCTCAACGGACTGTGAGATCAGTCGGGTGACCGAAGTTTGGACCACCAGCTTGGAGCGCCGGATCAGGGAGAAGATCAGGAATGCGCCGCACATCGAACAAGCGAAGATCGCCAGATAGCCGTGAAGTGAAAATGCAAAGATGGCCATCGAGAGACCGCCGGCAGATGCGATCATCGTGCCCAGCACTGTCGCTGGGAGAATGTGGTTCCACTCGAATCGCCTCACGAGAAACCCCTTCGGTCGGTAGCGGATGATCAGTCAGGGAGATTGTCGAGTGATCCGGTCGCGATCGACTGGATGTAGGCACGAGTCTGAGAATCATCACTGCGCTCACGCAAAGCCCTGATGCACGCAGAGCGAGCTGCGTCACGGTTTCCTGCCACCATCTCGAGTTGAGCGAGGGCGAGCAACGGCATCGTCTGACCACCGGCGGCATTCTGGTCTGCACGTTTGAACCATGAACGAGCAGCTGGAGTCTGACCGGCTTCCATGGCTACGAATCCCTTATAGAGATATCCTTCCATGCGTCCGGGAGCCAGAGCAATCAATCGGTCCGCACAGGTGTCGAGTCGACCCAGGTCACCAATTTCATGAGCGGTCGCACCGTAATCGATCCAGGCGGTAATGTTCTCGGGATCGATTCGGAGCAACTGGACGTAGGTGGATCGAGCATCTCGGGGTGATCCCATTTCCAGGAAGCAACGAGCTCGGAGTTCGTAGAGCCATGAAGGGGACTCATCCTTGAGGGTGTTCTCGATCTTCTCCAGAGTACGAAGACAGTCGTGAAAATGGCCTCCGACCAGTTGTGATCGCGCAAGATCCGCCATGATGATTTCGTCTGAACCGCCGATCATGTGCGCCTGCTGGAGGTGATGTATCGCAACATCATGCTCGTTGGTGAGAACGTGGATCGTCCCCAAGAGGTGGTGCATGGCGGCGTTGTTCTCGAAAAAGCTCAGCTTTGGGAGGAGCAGTTCGCGAGCACGATCATACTGGTGCATGTCAACCAGTGTCTCACCGGCCGCAAGCAGATAATGAACGCTGTACACGCTGTTGGGGTCGGTGTTCCAGGCACTGAGGTAGGCGTCCAGTGCTTGCTGGTCTCGACTCCAACGCTGGTAGACGACTCCTCGAAGGTAATGAGCATCCGGAATGTTTGGGTTCAGCTTGAGTACTTCGCCAAGCAATCGATCGGATGCTTCCAAACGACCGTCTTCAAGACAGATCCGTGCAAGGAGCATGTACGGCTGTGGATCATCGGGAGTACGCTGCCGAGCCTGTTCCGCAAACTTCATCGCCTTCTCGAACATGCCATGTGAGTATGCACGGTAGGCCTGTTCAAGATTGAGCCTGGCTTTGTGCCCTTCAACCCGCCGTTGGGATTGAACCCGATTCTCGAGACTCTTTCCACCGGGAGTGGTTGAGCAGGAGAACAGCAGCATCGGAAGAAGCAGAAGGATCAGAATGAGTGACTTGGTGACGGACACGGCCGTTTCTCCAATTTAGAACAGTTGGTTTTCAATCAGTCTTCTTCAGCGGTGGCGACGGCGCTGTCGGACTTTGATGTCGTCGAGTTGGCAATTGCTTCATCTACGGTTGACGTCGGTGGAGTGGCGAGATAATCCATCCACCACTTCATGAAAGCGGTACGGAAATTGGTCTGAGTGAAGGTGTTGAACCCCGCGGGGGTGGTTTCGGCGGCCACCTCTCCTGAGACGACCTCGCTTGGCTCCGGACCGGGTGACTCGATCTGCGCATCTTGCGTATTGTCTCGAGTCTCGGAGGCGAACAGCACGGGTTCAGAGGCGGAAGTCGTCTCCGGTGCGGCGATGGACTGGGCGGGCGCCTCGTTGATTGCATCAGCCGACCGGACCTCCGTGGTCCCCGGAAACAGAGGCTCCACATCTTCTGCGACGAGCGTGGTCGATGTCTCGTTCATTTCGGCGGAGTCCGGCTGGAAGAGAGAGTCCGTTTCCTCCATGGAAGGCTCGGATTCGGCAGCCTGGGCAAAGGGAACTGATGCATCAGTGGAGTCATCAACAAGACCCGAATTCGAAGGCGAGTCCGAGGTTTCCACCGGGGGAGTGATCGCAAAGGGATCACCGCCGGCGAAGTGCCCTGAATCGAATCCATTCTGGCTGGATTCCCCTGCGTTTGGTGCGGCTGAAGAAAGTGGATCAGAAGTCGGGAAGACTTCCTGCTCGTCAGTTTCGCCGACAGATCGACGGAAAGTCCGTTCAAAGATCTGATCCAGAACATCACGGTTACTTCCGTAGATTGATCGATCACCAAGGATGTTCGAACGCATCTTGACCATTTCAGGCTGGTTCGGATCATTACGAAGCGAACGGTTTATGAATGAAATGGCACGATCTGTATCCCCACTGCTGAGCGCAACGTGGGCGTCATGGTTGTAGTTGGCGGCCATCTTCTCGCGCGCCCAGGGAAGCAGCCCTTCCCGAACACCTACAGCGATGTCGCCTACCAGTTCATTGGCCTCCTTGGAGGCATCATCCATGACTTCTTCCTGCACCACCGTCGGTGTCACCAGGAAGATGATCTCCTGACGTTCGACCTTGTCTTCCTGACCCTGGAAGGCAGCTCCGAGAACCGGAACGTCGCCAAGACCGGGAACACTCTTTCGAAGAGTCACCGCCTTGTCCTTGAAGAGACCACCGAGAATCACCGTCTCTCCGTCGCGTACCCGGACATTGGTGGTGATCTCATTGGTGATTTCATCGGGTACCGTGGTGAAGCCAAGCGTTGCACCATCACCAATGGTACGCAGCTTATATTCACTCACGCTCGGATAGAGCTCCATCCGGATCGAGTTGTCACGACTGATGAAGGGGCGGAGAATCAGGTTGATACCAGTATCGAGAAACTGCACCGACTGAGTGGTGGCGGTTTCCGTCTGGGTGGTTGAGAGGTAGGCAATCCGCTCACCAACGAGAACCTGCGCACGCTGACGATTCAGTGCCAGAATCTTGGGACGGGCCAGGATCATGGTGTCCGAGACGTCATCGAGAAGCCGCAGGAACACGCCGACATTGTCGTTGAGAATTCCGAACTTGAACCCGCCCTTGCCGTTGATGTTTCCCACGGTGGACTGGAGGGCGAGGGCGTTGTTGGCGGGCGCCTTAGCCCCCGCGACCGCAGGGTTGGCGTTTGCCAACCAACCCACTGGATTCAGAGGATTGATCAGTTGCTGAAAGTTCGCTTTCAGAAGAACGCTCACGTCCATGCCCCAGGCATAGTCACCTTCAGACTTGGTGACCAGGATTGTGGATTCGACCATGACCTGCTTGGGTGGGGTATCGACATCCTTGAGCAGCGTATTGATCGCATCCAGGTTGTCTGTGTAGTCACGGACGACCAGAACGGGCTCATGAGCCCAATCGTCACTCCCAGCATCGGTCTTGCCAGGTGCAAACCCACTCTGGGCATCACCCAGCTTGGACATCGATCCATCCGTGGAGAGAAGCGGCTTGGCCAGTGCTTCCGCGTCAGCAGGCGAGATGTGGTCGAGGTAGTACACTCGATCTTCAAGCGTGCGACCCGCGCGCTCACGCTGCAGCTTCTCTTCACAGGTCATGACGTAGATGAAGTTTCCTTGTTCGTCATAGCACAGGCTTGCGATGTGAAGGATGCTGTCGAGAGCCTCGTAGAATGTGACATCAAACAAGTTGGCAGAAATGGATACGCTGCCGACGCGCTTGCTCATGATGATGTTTCGACGGCTCTGGATGGCGAGCATGTTCAGAACCTGGGGAAGTGGGACGTCCTCGACTGCGATTTCGAACGCACCGAATTCATCAATGACCTCATCGGAGTTCTTGGTGTCAGTGCTTCCCTTGACGGATGCCTCCTGCTGGCCTCCAGGCGTTTCCGCTTGATCGCCGGAGGGGTCCGCTGCTCCATCATCCGCATTTGCCGCGGGTGTGCTCAGGAACAGGCTGGAGCCGATCAACAAAGCGATCGACTTCAATCCGAGTATCTGCTGCATGCTTTCAATCAGTTGCATAATGCTCCTCGCATCCGATGTGTGACCAGAAAGCCCTGAATCGCAGGGAATGACGGCCTGTCTTGACTCCGCCCAATGCGGACGACCCACTCGAGATTTGAGAAGGCCACCACCAATTTCGGTCGTGCAACCGACCGACTTTGCCCAAACCACCATGAACCGTTGAAATTCAGCCACTGCAGGCCGGTCATGCAGATTCTGCCGACGTCCCGATAAACAGGAATTCAGTCGGTACCGATAAGACGGGCTCCAGATCGATCCAGCAGGACCAGGGTGCCTGGCTGCCCTCCGGCTGCGAGAGATTCAAGCAGTACGGATCCGGAACGGACTTCACGAAGCGTGAAGGAGAGACTTCCAGATTCGACCGAATCACCCACGCTTCGGACCGCACCGTCGAGCAGGGCGGTCCCCAGGCCGTTGGCGGTACCCGAGAGGCGGATCATCGCAACCGCACGGATCAATCGATCCGAGTCGGTATCGACATCAATGACCACGGGTGTATCAGAGCTTGTCCTGTTCACCGTGATCAAGTGTGCTGCATTGTGATGAGATACCGGCAGCGGAGCCATGAACGGATCGCGGACCAGCATTTCGTCCAGAATGATCGGTCGACCGGGATCAAGTCGATCAGGGATCGACTCCGCACGCGCCACTTGCACGGGATCCTGATTTGCAACGGCCATTCTGGGCATTCCCGTGATGATTCGCAGCCGGTGCCAAAGCAGCATCCCCGCCGGACGCGCCATGAGAATGCCAGCGACTACCAGCAACAGGGACAACGTGGCGAACTGACCAGGCGACGCGCCCATTCGGAGCCTCAGCCGATCGATCCGACCGAGAAAGGTGCTCGATGCTGGTGGATCCGGAGTGGAGTTTCGATTTGAATCATTCATGCTCAGATTCCCGTTGCAAAGACCGTATCGATCTCGAAATTCGCCTCGACCAAATCACTCGATTCATCGGTTTTACGTACTCGCAGGGTCCGAACCCGGATGAGTCGATTTGAGCTCTCGACCCGATTCAATGCTTCCAGAAGGAATCCGAAGCGACCCTCCATCTCAACCACGATCGGCAGGGTCTTGAGCTGTTTTTCATCGGATTGATCCGTGAGCACTTCGACCGGTAGCTGCCGGATCGACCAGGACGTCGCTCCCCCATCGTCAACCTTCAGGGCAAGGGCATCTGAGATGTAGGCTTCGCTCACCACCGATGGGATTTCTCGAAGCTGATCACGCTCTATGCCAAGTCGGTGATCGCGTTCGGTACGAAGTGAGTCAAGCCGGTTCTCGGTGAGACTGATGGCCCCACTCTCAAGTTCCAGACGGTCCACTTCCAGCAAAGCGCGTGAGGCATGGCTGTATTCGGGATACAGCACGAAAAAACCCGTGCATGCGACGATCGTGATGATCGCCATCGCAGCAAGGCGCACTCTGCGTTGAATCGAACGTTCGTATCCTGGATCCAAGCTACTCATTCCGAATCTCCTCCCATGACGACGCACGATGGCTTCGTCAGATCAATCTCGAAACTCACCGAGAATCGTGTTTTCAGTGTCGGGCCTGTCTCATCCAGAGCCGTGAACCCCCTACGGACCTCTTCGAAGGGTTCACGATCTCGGAGTTGTTCGACCAGAAGTCGAACCGTTTGTTCATCGGGTGCCATGCCTTCGAACTGACACAGCAGGCGTTTGTCGATGGATCGTTCACGCCTCGATCCGGTACGAATTCCCGTCACATCGATCTGGAGTCGATCCAGGAGTACTGCTTCGGGAATCGCGTTGGACATGGTGATCAAAACTCGCCCGATGGGCAGAGGCAGGGCCACTCGTCGCCATTCTTCGATGCGAATTCGGCTTTCCTCAATCTCCTGGATAAGCTGGGACTCCAGGTTTTCGGCAGCAATCACCTTCTCGGCAAGGGTGCGCGCGATGGAGAGCTGGTCTTCAGCGCCAGCCCGACGAACCCGTGCATGAAAAACCAGCACGAGCAGCAGTACGGCAACGCCCATTGCACTGAAGATGATTCGCCGGTTGGCGAGGCGGATGCGTGCTCGAGCGCCATACACCGGAGGCAGAAGATCTAGACGGCCATGGTTCATGCCGCTCTCCTCATCCTTTGCCGGGCGGAACGTCCCTGGATGGGACGAAGGGCGAGCCCCATCGCCGCAGTCCAGGCTGAGGGGTCGTCGCCTCTGATTCCAGCGACCGACATCGCTTTCCCGATTTCCAGGACATTGGATTGCGCATCATCGATATTGGTGGATATTCCAGTTCGATTCTCGATCAATTGAGCCAAGCCTGGTTCACAGGCGTCACGGCCAGAAATGACGATGTGTTGTGGACGGGAACCACTGAACGCCACTGCACAATGCCGAAGGCAGAGTGCGACCTGTTCAACCAGATCGTGAAGGAGGGGCATTGATGCTTCGGTCGCTCCCTGGTCGGCGGTTTGATCAATCTGTCGGCCACCTCGAGCAGCCAAGCGCCGATCGCGGCGGAGTGCACTGGCGGATGAGCAATCCAATGAGAGATGAGAGGCGACGACTTGGTCCAGGTCGTCTCCTCCGATCTTGAAGCTGCGGCAGAAGCCTATCTGGTCACCCCTGAGATAGACCAGAGAAGATCCTCCCGCAGAGATGTCAAGCACGACCTGGACCTGACCGCGATCCTTCTCACGACGAACCAGCTGCGAATGAGTTCGAGCAACTGCACAGAATCCAGGTTCGAGGGACAATGGCGCATATCCGGCCCGAACGATCGACTCCAGCCAGGGTGCGGCGGTGACGTGATCGAAAGCGAAGAGAATAAATTCTGAGCGCTCGTCGCCAGGGCTCGAAGAGCGCGCACCCGATGAGATTCCATCGACCTCGATGCGCTCTCGCGAAAGAGAGAATCGTTCAGCTGCTTCCCAGGACAGACATTCTTTCAACTCCGAAGCAGGCATCTGAGGCACACGGATAGGGTGCAGATAGATCAATTCTCGTGGAGCAGACAGACAGCATCGTGTTCCATGGAACCCTTGCTTACGGAGTGTGCGACGGAGCTTCTGGGAAAAGTCAGATCCACTGCGTTGCTCATTTTCCGGGAGAGGCATTCGTGCCATTGCCCGAATAGCATTCGACCGGGCATCCAGTTGGATTGCACGGACCGCATCGTCACCGACATCGATCCCGATGGGAGTACGAGCAGACAGAAATGGCACGAAGGACGCAAGAGACATTGACGTGGATCTCCCTGGGTGAGCGGAGAATTCAAGCTGCTCACTGCCTCTTCATCGGCCCTCGAAGAGGGCGTGATAAGGCGGTTCCACATCAGCGTTCGGAATGTAAGAGTTGTGCGGGCAGTCCTGATAACCCATTCCGCCCGGGTCGGTCAGGGAAGCTCGATGACTTCAACCGTCGTCTTTGCCGTAAAGGGGGCAACGTTGACACGGTAGCGCTTGGAACCACTGGTCAGATCGATCACACCACCAATGCCCGGGACCCCACCAGCAGATGAAACAGACCCGCCGTATTCATCAAAGGTCATGTAATCGAGCCCGGCATCTAGATTCACGCTCTCGATCACCACGCCCCGGAACCGATCGTCGGATCCGAAGTCAACGATGAAATTGCCCTGGTTTCGTGCGACTTGCATCGAATCCTCGATGTAGTCGGCGTTGGATTCATCGTATGGCCAGTTCATGTTGGAAGGATCCACGCGGAGGATGCAGTAGCCGGTGAATCCATCAGATCCAGCAGTTCCATTGATGAACTGAAAGCGCCTGTATTCCTGATTGGCCAGAGCGTCAGACTGGGCAAAGACGATGTCCGAAACGATCGATCGAGCTGCAGCCTGGATGGCGAAGGTTCCCTTGTCAATGAGATTCGGGAGCAGCAAAGTGCCGGCAATGGCGAGGACTCCTACCACCACCAGCAGTTCAACCAGGGTGTATCCATTGATTCGCGTTCTGGGAGGAGAACAAGTCATTCGGTGGACTGCTCCGAAACGACGGATCCATCCTGCAGGCGCCGGATGACCCCGGAACCCTTGCCAGAACCGGTGGAACGGGAAGCAGAGATGCTTCCGGCGTCCAATCCAGAATCCACGTTCGGAGACGTGGCGGAAGATGAAGAAGATGTCTCGCCGCCGAGGGCTTTGGCGATCCGATCGTAATCAAGAGTGACTTCGTCAACCGTGACTCGTACCGAACCACTCTCAAGCAGTCGTCGGGTCATTCTGAGCTCGGAGAGAATTTCAGAAAGCAGCTCAATCTGCGCATTACGCTGATTGATGCCGGAAGTGTTGAACAATGGACCATCGGCAGCGGGATTCTGCACTCCAGGCAGGCGAGAAGCCTGCTGGGTGTAGGTTGAGTCGTCAGCCATGGCATCGGATACCGGGTCAATCGCCCGCATGAGGGCGAGACCACCAACGACCGAAAGTGAAAGAACCACCGGATACATGAGGTGCTTGGCATCAGAAAACAACATGGTGAATCCTCCTGGCTGTTGTGACTTGGAGTCCATCGGTTCAGTGGAGAGCCGACGTGAGTGAAACCGCCGGTTGGTGTATTTCTCGGACTCGATGATCGAGGAGCTGATCGACCAGAACGAAGAGTTCAAGTCGATTGGCGCGTCCAATAAGTTGGGAGCGAAACGTCAGATCGCCACGCAGCCCTCGGGTGAATGCATCCCCCCCACGCACGGCCGTGTCGAGCGGAGCGGCTGGTGGCGCATCACTGACTCGCATGGTGGCCACCAGAGCCTCGGAGACCGCAAGGTACTCCAGAACCAGTACTTCATCCGGATCGACCTGATCGGGATGAAGGTGGCTGTCATGCCAGAGCACCAGCGACCAGTTTGATTTCGCAGGATGAAAGGACCGGTCCAGAACGACCCACCGAGAATCACGCTGGACCGCACGCTCAATCGGCTCGAAACAGTGCTGGGAAACGTGCCAAGGACTGGTGTGACGAACCCGATCGATCAGCGAGGTGGGAATCCACGTCATTCCTGCAAAGGCAACCGGCGAAACGAGGAGCAGCAGCACCAGCAAAGTACGTGTGGCACTGCGGTGGGATGGATGGGAACCTGCCTGATACATCGGACCGCACCCCTCACCAACCGGTGGGATCATCGCCTTCGCTCACCAGGAATTGTCGGTCATCCACATCCCAACTGACGGCGAAGTCCCCTGCAAGCTGAACACTGTTGTTGTCGATGCCGTCTGGATCCAGAATCGGGGCGGTCAGCAGACCCGCTTCATCGAGACCTTCGATCACCTGCTCGGCACTTGATCCCAGATTGGATGAAGAACCATTCGTGACCCAGTACATGCTCATCTGTCCGCGGAGGATATTCAATTGGGCACGAGACGACGTCTCCTCAGCCTCTTCGGTGGCATTGGTGAACTGTGGGATCACGATGCTGGAGAGAATGCCCAGTATCACCACCACGATCAGAATCTCGATCAAGGTGAATCCACGATGTTGGATTTGGCGGGAAAATCGGTTCATTCTTCAGTCTCTCCAGTGGAATTCGAGAAATGGGAGATGGCCTTCGGCCACTCAATGAATCAACTTGAAGCCCCGGTGCATCCAAGACGGTTTACCTGTATTGACATATACACCGTTGCATTCAGAGGACCCGCGGCAAACATGAACGAGAAATAAGCAACGAACGAGAACCGATCATTCAGGCAGGAGTTCCGAGAATTTGTCTCGAATCATCGCAAAGAAAAGAACGCCGCGGCATCCGTGCCGCGGCGTCCAAGAATTCATATCACCGATCACCAGATACCTGAATTACCAGGGCATCACTCCGCCAGCACCAGCGTCATCACAGGTGTCGCAGAGAATGACCAGACGACCATCGACCACATCCCAGGTGTAGGGGTCCTGGAGCACTGGGGCGAATTCGCCATCAGCATCAGTGGACTCGGGGACGTAATCGGGCATCAGTGCATCAAACAGGGTGCCGTAGTCTGCAACGTCATCTCCGCCCGGAAACACGTTGTTCTGTGCTCGGTAGAGCTGGCACTGGCTGCGCATCGACTGCAACTGGGTCCGTGCCTGGCTTTCAGCGGCTTCGCTGGCGGCGTTAGTGAACTGGGGAATCACGATCGAGGCGAGAATGCCCAGAATCACGACAACGATGAGGATTTCGATGAGGGTGAAACCTCGCTTGGCATTGGGTCGAGTGCGCATGTGGAATGTTCCTTTGACTGCGATGAGGGCTGGTGCCCTTTTCCCGGGTGAGCATTCATCTCCGGACGAAAGCTCGGACAGAAATCAGGAATCCACCGGATTCCCTCGTTGAAACGGACACATCCGCTTCCCAATCGCCTTGGATTCCTTCCGGATTCGAAGGCGAGACCTAGGCAGTGGAAGGTGCCCCCCTCCGCTCGGCACCAGACCACTGCAGAACTAACATCGGATCTGGAAGGGAGAAGCTGAAGGAAGGTGTTTCAATTCTGCAAAGTGAGAATGTGCGTAACTCTCTTCACCGGGACACCCATCACAATCCCTACAGATCGACTCAGGCAGCCAGGGCTGAATCAAGTTCAACGGTCACGTACCAACCATGGGATCCACGCAGGGACATTGCGACCACGCCACGACAAGCGGTCTGTGAGGAATCTTCCCAGCCAATGGTGACCAACGCCCCCACTTCGATGGGTTCAGGGCTGAGACCGTGAAGTCGACCATCATGGACCCGAAGATCATTCAACTGGTGCATGCGACCGAATTCCTCTCCGGCCAGTCGAAAGAGTGTGGCAACTCCCGCAGGAGCTTCGCCCTCAATCGACCGGGGCATGATTTTGAGTCCATCAACGACAGTGATCGTTGGTGATTTGAAGAGCTCAGGACCGGTAATCAACTGTTCCTGGTCGAGATTCTGTTCCGTAATGGTCAGGGTGGTCATCTTTGGTATCCGAGTGAGGGTGAAGGGAACTGCCTCGAGCCGCCGGGCTTCGTGCCGGGTAGTTGTCGGAACCTCGATTGAGTCATTTGAGGACGATCAGCAAATTGGACCCAGAATCTCCGATTTTCCCTCCGATCGTGGACTCCCAGCTCCGGGTGTGCTTGCTGACTCCCCACCTTCGGTAACATGAACAGGGTGAGAAGCTTGTGCGCTTTCAGGAAACGGATACCCCATGATCAGAATTCACGCATTCGCCGCAGAACGTCCTCCAGCCGACCAGGCTTCACGAATCGCATCAGTCCCGTATGACGTCATCTCCACCAGAGAGGCGAAGGTCTTGACTGGTGGAAATCCCGACTCGTTCCTGCATGTCATCCGTCCGGAGGTCGATCTCGACGAGGGGATCGACCCCTACTCGGAAGCGGTGTACGAAGCAGGAAGATCCAAGTTGGACGAGTTTCGGTCAAGAGGACTTCTGGTTGAGGACGACCAACCTGGAATCTACCTTTACAGGCTGACCTGGAGGGGGCAAAGCCAAACCGGAATCGTTTGTTGCTGCGATGCACAGCAGTACCGAGATGGTCTGGTCAAGAAGCACGAGTTCACCCGACCGGATAAGGAAGACGACCGAACACGACACCTCGAGGTGTCCGAGACCCACGCTGAGCCGGTTTTCCTCGCGTTCCATGACCACGCGGGCATACAGGAGCTGGTGGACAGGGACAGTTCGGGTCCTGCGGATTGTGCGTTCAGTGCCGAAGATGGCGTCACCCATGAATGCTGGAAAGTAGCGGACCCCGAGAAGTACATCGACGGATTCAGTGAGCTGGAGGCACTGTACATCGCAGACGGGCACCATCGATCAGCAGCAGCTGAACGAGCTGCCCGCTCTCGAATGGATGCCAATCCGGATCATCATGGAGACGAAGAATACAACCGACTTCTGGCGGTCTGCTTCCCGGCGGGTGAATTACGGATTCTTCCGTACAACCGTGTGGTGCGAGATCGATCCGGATTGTCCTCGGATGAGTTTCTGAATGAAATTGAAAAGGTCGGACGTATCAGCCCGGCCGAAAACGGCACTCCCTCAGGACGAGGCGAAGTACGTTTCTGGATGAACGGATCGTGGCGGTCACTGACCTTCCATGATCAGCTGATCGACCACAGCGATCCCGTGGAATCCCTTGATTGTGCACTGCTGCAATCCCTGGTCTTGCAGCCGATGCTTGGCATAGATGATCCAAGAAAAGACCAGCGAATCGAATTCGTGGGCGGCATCAGACCCGAATCGGAGCTGCAAGATCGTGCGGGAACGGATGGAATCGCCTTTTCCATGCACCCGACCTCTATGGATGAACTCCTTGCCGTTGCCGACAGTGGGATGACCATGCCTCCCAAATCGACATGGTTCGAACCGAAACTCAGAAGTGGGCTGTTTGTCCACAACTTTTGCGGGAGCAGAACATGCGCATCTTGATTGCAGATAAATTCGACCCTTCCGGTCTTGAAGCACTTGAAAACAGAAAATTCGAGGTCTGTTTCGAGCCTGGACTCACCGCAGAAGAACTTGCCAATCGACAAGCGGAGCTCAAGGCGGAGGTGATTGTCGTCAGATCCACGAAAGTGACCAGCGATACTGTTACGGCTTCCCAGGAACTGGCCCTGATCATCCGAGCTGGTGCGGGGTATGACACCATCGACCTTGATGCCGCAAGTGCAAAGGGAGTCTTCGTAGCCAACTGTCCGGGCAGGAACTCTCTGGCCGTAGCCGAGCTGGCCTGGGGGCTCATCCTTGCCTGTGATCGCAGAATCCCGGACCAAGTTGCCGATCTTCGCAACGGTGTCTGGAACAAGAAGGAATATGCCAAGGGACGGGGACTGGCCGGACGCACGATTGGAATCATCGGAGCGGGGCAGATCGGCCGCGCCATGATCAAGAGGGCCCAGGCCTTCGACATGAATGTTGCGGTCTGGGCGAGGTCTATGGACGAGGAAACCGCCCACGAGCTTGATGTCACTCTCTGCAAGAATCTGATCAACCTGGCGAAAATGAGCCATGTAATCTCGATTCACGTCGCAGCCGTCGCAGAAACCAAGGATCTGGTCAATGACAAGTTCATCGATGCCATGCGAGATGGCGCGATACTGATCAACACCAGCCGTGGCTCGACTGTGGATGAGAAAGCACTGCTAAGAGGTATTCAAGAAAAAGGCATTCGAGCCGGGCTCGACGTCTTCGCGAACGAACCGTCGGGTGGCCAGGGCCAATTCACCAATCCGATCGTGAATGAAGCAGGAGTCAATGGAACCCACCACGTGGGCGCATCCACGGATCAGGCCCAGGAATCGACGGCAATGGAAGTCGTCCGGATCATTTCCTCCTACCGAGATACCGGTGATGTCCCCAACTGCGTCAACCGGGCCCATGCCGGTCGCGGAACCGCCTTGCTGACGGTGCGTCACCTCAATCAGCCTGGCGTGCTTGCAAAGGTGTTCGACATACTGAGCCAGTCATCGGTCAATGTCGAGGAGATGGAGAACCTCATCTACGAGGGCGGCAAGTCAGCGTGTGCACGGATCCAGGTTGGCAAGGCACCTTCCGTCAACGACATCGAAGCCATCGAGAACCAGCAGGCGGTCCTTGGAATATCAATTGCCAGCATGGACAGTGGGTCTGACCAAGCATGAGTACCTACCCATCAACCAAGAGATCAGGGAATTCTGACATCATGAATGATCGCATCCATAACTTCTCCGCCGGCCCCGCGGTGCTGCCGGAACCCGTGCTGCAACAGGCCCAGGAAGACATCTGGAACATCGACGGAACCGGTATCGGCGTTCTAGAGCACAGCCACCGCGGCCCTACGATCGACCGGGTGTTCGAGGAGGCGGAAGCACGCTGCCGTGAATTGTCAGGAGTGGGTGATGACCATGAAATCATCTTCCACTGCGGTGGGTCCAGTCAGCAGTTTGCGCTGCTCGCCATGAACTTCCTCCCCGAGAACAGGACCGGAGACTATCTGGTGACCGGTAACTGGGCGAAGGTCGCTCGAGAGTATGGGGAATCATACGGAAACACCCACACTGCCTACGACGGAAGCGACTGCGTCTTCAATCACATCCCCACGGGGGATGAAATCAACTACTCGGACAACCCTGCCTACGTCCATTACTGCTCGAACAACACCATCTACGGCACGAGCTACGGCGCACCACCCGAAACGGACGCCCCGTTGATGGTGGATATGAGCTCGGAGATGTTTTCGAGACCTTGGGATTACTCCGCGCACGCCATGACCTATGCCTGCGCTCAGAAGAACATTGGGCCGGCAGCTGGGTCATGCATCATCATCGAGAAGGAACTCCTGGCCAGAACCAATGCAGGGATCCCCAAGATCTTCAGGTACGAAGACAATGCAAAGAAGGGGTCAAGGCTCAATACTCCTCCAGTCTTCACGGTCTACATGATGGGACTGATCTTCAAGTGGATTCTCGACGAGGGTGGGGTCGATGAGATGGCCACCCGCAACCAAGAGAAAGCCGCCTTGATCTACGATGCCATCGACTCCTCGGGCGGGTTCTGGATACCACATGCCCAACCCGCCTCACGATCCATGATGAATATTCCATTCCGCACGTCAGACCCCGAACTCGACAAGCGATTCCTTGCGGAAGCGCAGGAACAGGGCATGAGCACGCTCAAGGGGCATCGATCAGTCGGAGGGATGCGCGCATCCATCTACAATGCATTCCCTCGAGCGGGGTGTGTCAAGCTCGCGGACATGATGCGGGAGTTTGCACGAACGAACGGCTGATCAGTCCTGGGAGGTACCGCCGGTTTCACCGGCCTTAGGCTGGGACTCCCGCATGGTCCGAAGCTGCTGATAGACGGCAGCGAAGAGGGACTGCAGTCCCTTCTTCTGTTCCACAGAAAGATCAGGGTTGCGACGGGCGCCTGCAATGTCCATCAAGGCCTTGCGAGCGTCAGCCGAATCCATGAGGTCGATCTCCTCGGGTGTAAAGGCCGGCATTGGTGGAGGCTTCGGCTGCCCCTGCGAATCGAGGCCCCGCTCCCCAGCCTGCTCGCTTCCGAGTCCACGCATGCGGTCCATGGCTGCCTGGTACTGCATGTCGAGTTGCATGCGAGTGGCATCCTCGACTTCGGGCATGGTGCGAGCACGCATGATATTCAACATCGCTCGCTGCAATTGCACACGATCCATGGATTCGATCTGATCCGCGGTGAACGTTGGTGCAGGAGATGTTGATGATGAACCGATCCGGTCGATGGCCCGGCCGATCCCCGCCTGAGATCGCACCGTCTGGGCGAAGGTGGATCCGGCATCAGGACTGGCGGGAGCATCCGCTCCCCGGCGGCGGTAGACGATGGTGACGATTTGCATCTCCTCGGGATTGCCCGGGACCGAAACAAATACATCACAGGTCATGGTGTCGGATCCGGGGAATCTGAAGACCTGCCGGTACTTCGAGGACGCCCCAGTGGAAGGATCTGTTTCTTGGCCATGAAAGGTGAGAGAGGCAGTTGCCTGATTCCACTGTCCCATTGCATCGGTGTAGTAGTGTCCCATGGAATCCAGCCAGAGCATGAAGTACTGCTCGTGCCCGGGGCGACTGTCGAACCCCATGAGTCCGAGGCTCTCGGAAGGTGGATCCTGCTCGGTACTGGTCGAACGAATCTCAATGAAGCGACCACCCATGATGGTTTTCACCGAAGTGGTCCCGGAACCCCGCAGTGGCGGCATCTGAGGCATCGACATCAAGGTCACATACGACCATTCTCCGACCATGTCATGCAACAACTCATGCTGGAGGACCGGCTGGGTCGACTCCATTCCCCGAGCCATGACTTCATGCAGAGTGGGAGCAGCGGTGTCACGGACAGCCTGCTGAGCGAAAACGCATTGAACCAGCAGAAGTGGTAACGAGAGAATCACGAGTCGGTGCATTGAGGCCTCCTGTATGGATGCAGGATACACGATCAGAGATCCGTGGCGAGGACTGAACGCGCCTCGCCGCGAACGAGATCAAGGTATCCGCCACCAAACAGCAGCAGGTGGTTGAGCGCATGGTAGAGGCGATATGCGGCAAGCCTTCTTGGCTCCATCTGCAGACCTGACTCTGCGAAATAGGCGTCGAAGAAAGAGTCCGGGAAACCTCCAAACAACTGCATCATTGCCAGATCGGCCTGCGCATCACTGTGGGAGGGTGCGGGATCGATCAAAGCGATGGATCCATCGGCAAGCGTGAGCGCATTACCGAACCAAAGATCACCATGAATGAGGGACGGGCGATCAGGGTTGAGAAAGTCAGGGAAGCTCTCAAGGGCCGATTCGATCAAGGACTGATCCTCTGGTCCAAGAGCCAATGATTCAAGCAGCGGACCATGACGACACGCCTGGTTGAATCGGGGCCAGTCATCATGCCATGTGTTCCGCTGCAGGGTGGAACCCAGGTGATTATCGATCATGAATCCAAAGCGGCTTCCGACATCAANCTGGTGCAGTTGCGCCAGTTGCCTCGCGAAACGTGGCCAATCAGGCACGCCACCAACCTCCAGCGATTCAATGATGAGCAGTCCTCGATCGCCAATGGTCTCGGTTCCGATCAGGTGTGGCACTCGGACCGTGCAGGTCTCGCGAAGGCGCTCGAGACCGAACCGCTCTTCCTCGACTACGCTCGGGGTTCCGACTTTGACGACGAGCGCAGGCGATGAATGAGGCTGTACCGACCAGACTTCGGAGCACTGCCCCCCAGAGAGCCGAGTGAGGTCGCCCGCATCCGATCCCATGACGGATCGGATCAGACTCGGGGTACCCCCGTTCATGAGGATGTCTGCAGATGATCGATGAACTGTTCGATCGACTGATCAACCAGTTGGAAGACGAGGTCGAACCCATCATCACCACCGTAATACGGATCCGGAACATGACCGTGGCTGGATGATGGATGGTATTCCATCAGCGATTTGATCTTGGATGCAGGACAGCCGAGATCAAGTAGATCACGAACATTTTCGTCATCCATCGCGATCAGCAGATCGAAGGTCTCGAAGTCTCGAACGGTGACCTGTCGGGAACGAGTCACCAGGTCAATCCCATGCTTGCGTGCGACCGCACGGCTTCTGGGGTCAGCCTGATCACCCGCATGCCACCCACCAATTCCCGCGGAATCAACCTCGTATTGCGGCAGGATTCCGCGGTGATTGCATTGATGCAGAAAGACACCTTCGGCGAGGGGACTTCGGCAAATGTTACCCATGCATATGAACAGAATTCGAGTGATCGGCTGGTCAGTCAATTTGAGATCCAGAGGGCAACGAAAAGATATGGGCTGGCAGATTGTTCATGGCACATGCTGAATGAAAATGAGCAACTGCCGGTACAGGATAACGAGGAACGTTTCATGAGGGCAGCCGCATTTCGAGTGCAGGCTCAATACAAAAAAGCCAGGTTCTCAGACTAGTGACGCGAGGGTGCGGAGAAGGGCGAGGAGCCCAGTCCAAGAGATTGAAATGACGGCGTCCGAGTCATCACGCGACACCTCACGCTGCACCGTTATCGAAGACAGTGCAGAGACAATCTAGGACAACAAAGCAGAGAAGCTGACGGCTCGGTAATCGGTGGAAGATTCAGTCTGGGGACCGAATTGCCACCGAACAGAACAATCCGTCCTGCAGATCTGAAACGTCGGTGAGTAGGATCCGGGACGTCAGTCCCGGATCATCGAGACGTACCGGCGACCACCCCGTCAATGAAGTGCTCTCAACCGAGAGTGTGACTCTGGACGGATCCAGGCCGAGTCCAAGGCCCGAAGCCTTGAGAACGGCCTCCTTGCGAGTCCATATTCGAAGAAACCAACTGGCGCTGGCGGTGTCGACTCCGGAAAATGCCTCCTGTTCCTTTGGACTGCAGACCCGCCGGGCCAGAGATTCGAGATCGGGAATCGCCCGGTCAGATTCGATGTCGACCCCGGGAATGACTTCATGTGACGTAGCGACAATGAACCATTGTCCCGTGCGACTGGTGTTGAACTGAAGATCAGAAAGCCCTTCGATAGAAGGACGGCCCCTCGGCGTGTGGTTGAACCGAATCTCACGGGCCCTTCGGTCCGTCAATTCTCCCAGAAGAGATCGAAGAATCGCTCTTCTGATGAGGAGTCTGTCAGCATCGATTTTGAACTGCATGCGAGCCGCCGACTCGCGTTCGATCTTGAGTGAATCGACCTCGGCGACCGAGAGACCCTCCAGATCGAAAAGATGCAAGACAACTTTCTCACCCGCCTCCGAATGCAGCGTTGTGGTGTTCACCTGGACGCGGTGGTGTGGATCATCGATCGGGGGCATTTTGAGAGCTCCATGGAACACGGACAGAGTAGCTGGAAAGGCCTCACCCGCCCCGAAAGTGGATTCTTCGAGGTGAATTCCCGCTCAGACCGCCAAAGACGTGGATGCATGCCGGAACCAGCAGTACCATGGATGAACTGCCGGCCTTTGTGATACACCGGTACTCTTTGACATCAGGGGCCGAACGGCATCGATCGGACGGATCGTTGTTGTCGTGGCGTGTCGTGGAGCATCCCGGCCACGTAAAAAGGATGCAAACCTATAACTGCCAACACGCAGTACGCNCTCGCGGCCTAAGCCGCGACCGCTGGTCGCCTGATGCCTGATAAGGCGGCCAGTGGAAAGACATCAGGCTGGTTCCAAAGGGCTGGCATACTTTGGCGGAACGAGAAACTTGTATGCCATGTGCTTCGGTTGGATGTCACCAGCCGCACCGAAGCTCGAGAACAAAAAGGGTGACTACACACGTAGAGGCGGCTTCATCACCGTTCCGACACGGGGGTTCGAATCCCCCCGGCTCCATTGGAAGATCCCCCCGCACGACGTCGGACCGGTAAACCGTCATCGAAGGAACTTGTAGTATCTGAAAATGCACGCATTCCTTCTGATCCTGATCCAGATCCTCCATCTCTCCCCCGGCGGTGGGGCGATGGCAGATGAACTCAAGGTGTTGGCGAGGTACCAAGGAGAGACCCGGGGGGAGACTGGTGCGGAATACGCGGCATTCGATGGGGATTCGAAGCTGCTTTACGTGGTCGGCCGGAGCGAAGGTGTAGTGAGGCTCGACCTGGAGGATCCTTCACATCCTCGAGTGGCGGGAATCCTGCCGGTCAAGGGCGCCAACTGCGTTGCGATCGCCGACGGAGTGGTGGCAGTGGCCGCCGACCCCTTCGGTGGTTCCAGACCGGGGCTCATCCACCTGTTCACTTCGGACAACNGTCAAAGGATCTCAACTGTGGAGGTCGGATACGGACCGGACATGTGCGTGTTTACCCCGGATGGCAGGCATCTGGTGGTGGCCTGCGAGGGTGAAATGGACGCCGACCACGACCACCCCGGTTCCATAGTGCTCATCGAATGCCCACCAGGTGGGGAACCGAGACTGGACAAGAAGATCGACTTCCACTCGTTCGATTCGAGAAAGGATGAACTCGTTCGGGATGGTGTGTATTTCGCACTGGACGATCGGCCGGTATCTCAGCAGTTCGAACCGGAATTCATCACCGTGGATCCTTCGGGAGCCACGGCCTGGGTGGGTCTGCAGGAAAACAATGCCATTGCAACCATCGATCTCAGATCAGGGCGAATCGTGCATATACAGGGCCTCGGTTACCAGGAGTTCGATCGCGATGGATGTGCGATCGATGCTGATTCATCAGACGGCAGGATCAGACCGATCGCCCTTCCCATCAAGGGGCTTTTCCAACCAGACGGCATCCTCATGTGGGAGAATGCGGGTCGACGCTTCATTGCAACCGCCAATGAGGGAGATCCGCGGAAGCACGAGACCAGCAGCCTCGAGGAACTCGCGAACTCCAGACTCCCAGCCTCCAAGGCGGCGAGATCACTCGTGGAAGCCAAACCAGGTCTAGCCCGCCTCGAGGTGGCCTCCGTCGGGATTCCAGAGCGGTTGGAAGATGAGATCGTGGTACTTGGCGGCCGGTCGGTGTCCATCTGGGAGGTCCGCGAGAGCGGTAGACTCGACAGGATCTGGGACAGCGGTTCGAGCTTCGAGCAGATGCTTCCAGCATCGATCGTACGCACCGCTGCTGATCCGGCCGATACCGAGTCCCAGTTGGACACGCGCAGCAGGAAACGAGGTCCAGAGCCGGAGGGCCTGGCCATGGGGATCGTGGAAGGCAGGCATTTGCTGTTCGTGAGTCTCGAACGGGCAAGCGGAGTCGCGATAATCGATGTCACCAGGCCGGATCATCCGGAGATCACCGGCCTCTTCAACGCACGTGAACGGATCGGCGAGGAAACGGTCGACCTGCTGGACATCGGACCTGAGGGACTCCTGTTCGTTCCCGCCGATCAGAACGTGACCGGAGAACCACTCCTCGTCATCTGCAATGAGATAAGTGGAACCACCACCATCGCCAAGATCGTCCACTGATCGGATCGGATCAGTAGGCAAACCAGGTCTGCTTGTGAGCGATCGGATCCCAGATCAGGTTTGGTTTGTCGTATGCGGAATCCGGCCCCTCCCCACGCGGATACTGGGGGTCGTTGGGGGTCGTGGCATCGACATTGGACATCCATTCCACATGGCCGTCGATGAAAAGTAGATGACCACCACCGCGATGGCGCGCGGCAAAACGCTGCCAGTCGCTCTTCTGTCTCTTCAGATCCTCATCGTAGAAGGGGTCGTCCAGAGGCAGTTCACTTTCCGAAGTCCGCTTCTCGATCATCTGCACCGTGCTGGTCGGATCGGGAATCTGAGACAATCGGATGCGCATATTGTTTTCCTGGAACCCATTCAGGGGACCCGCCCCGATGTCGATTGCATTCTGATTGGCATTATCCACGAGTGTATTCTCAAGCTGTGCGTTTGGCACATAGCTGAAGAAGTAGCAGCGCTGAGGAGTGACCGTGTCGTTGGCGACGACGTAGCCGAGTCTGTTGCGCCAGAGATAGGAATTTCCAGAACCAGCGATGGAGGGCAGGTCGGCTGCGGGGTCCACGAATATGGAGTCTGCAGGCGGAACGGTCATGCCATCGCCTGTGGTGGCGGCGGCCTCGGCATACTCGGCATAGGGGACGGACCCTATGTACTCCGGGAGTGCATTCCCCCACCAGAGGGGATCTTCGAAGTTGTAGGACATCTGATTGTGCTGCTTCCACCCATCACGGGAGAAGACCTGATTATGATCACCGAGGAACAGGGCGTTGGCGATCCCCCACTGACGGATGTTCGAGGCGCTGGTCATCTCGATCACCTGATTTCGGATTATCCGGACGATGGTGAACGATATGCCGAGCAGGACAACGATGATTCCAATGGAGACCAGAAGCTCCATCAGGGTGAAAGCACGACTTGTCCGTGACCCAGTTTTCATGGAGTCTCCTTGAGGTGAACAACGATCTACTTGCTGCAAACACCCCAGGAACCAAGGAGAATAGTGAGATCGGGTCCGCTGGTAATCCCGTCACCAGAGATGTCGGCGTCGGGTTCACCCCATGATCCGAGGAGGATGGTGAGATCGGCACCCGTCACCTGACCGTCACCGTCGAAGTCGGCGGGACAATCGTCGACGTCATCTGCCTCACCACACCCCACGATGGGAAGCGAATCCGTGTCCTGAATGAGAATGATCGATTCATTCGGACACTCGGACCACGTATTGAGGGATCCGAAGGTAGAGGAATTGGAGTCATCGTAGAAGGCGTCGGCAGCCGTTGTCGGGCCGGGGTCGGCTCGCAGACGACACACGTTGGTGGAACCCACTCCTCCGGCGTAATAGGCGGAAGAACCCTCACCTGCGGGTGCCAATCGTCTGACCAGTGAATCGTCGTAGACCGCGATGGTCCAGTCATCATTACTGGTGGTCATGTCTCCGGGGCCATGATCAGGATTGCTGCTGGTGGTGGTGGCGATCGCTCCATCGGTAACGTCGATATTGATCCATCCATCAGAGGCCTCGAGGTCGGTGGGAACCAAGGACTCGATGAAGGTCACGATCGTGCCCGCAGGCAGGCCTGACAACCCCGGATCCTGACCCAAGAGGATCGTTCCCGTGAACCCATCCTTGACCTCGGTCCATTCGAAGGTCCAGCCGCGGATGTCCAATCCATTCTCAATGACCACCATCTCAAACCAGTTGCCCCCATTGCCCAGGACGCGCCCGAAGTAGCTGTCAGAGGCGAGGCCACCGTTTTCGTCAGAACCCTCGGTGCCCCCGTCGAGATAGGTCTCGGAATCGACGGCGTTGTACTCGTTGAGCACGATCGGCAGGCAGTCAGGACAGTACTCGGCGCGAACCGGATCTCTGAGAGCCGAGAAATCCTGGTAGACGCGACAGTCGAAGAAGTCGTCGCGCCACTTGTTGGGAGAGCCGAAGGTGGAGGCGTCGCCGTCGTCGTACAGTGCGACAAAGGGGTTGATCGAGGGGCTTGGATCGGCTTCCAACCTCGCGATTTCCCGACTGCTGACACCGCCTCCAGACCAGCTGGCCGCGCCTTCCCCGGTGGGAGGGTAGGCCTCGACTCCGCTAGAATCGAGAATGTCGGCAAACCAGTCGTCGTTCCCGACCTCGAACGGGTCGTTTGCGAAGTCCTGCTCGGTGGGAACGATGTTGCTCACACAGGTCACATACTGGACATCCTGTGCGTTCACATTGATCCAGAAATCGCCTCCACAGGGGTCGAAGGAAAGGTCCGTATCAAGCCCGACGGTCCCTGTGGAAAGAGGTGTCGTCGGCCGTTCGATCAGGGTGATGATCGTCCCCGCACGAAGTCCCAGCCAGATCGGGTCGTCCGTGAACGTGATGATGCCCTGAGGCTGGGTACCGTCGCCGGTCCAGATGTNNGTGCCATCGGCATCATCCTCANCGGGCTCGGCCCAGCGTATCTGCCACCCGCGGATGTCCAGGAAGTCCTCGACGACCACCAGCTCGATCCAGTCGTTTCCGTTACCCATGACGCGACCGAAGAAGGTGTCCTCGTTATCAGAGCAGGTGATGCCGGCCGCCCCCTCGCAAGCGGACGAATTGTCGTTGTCGATCCACTTCTGGGTACCGACGGCATTCCACTCGTTGAGGATCAGGCGCGCATCGGTTTGGGCATTCACTCCGCCAGACATCAGCAGCAACCATGAAACAGCAGGGGCGATTTGGAGTTTGAACATGTACTTCTGGTGCTCCAATAATTGAGCAGGTGATTGAAATGAAGAAAACGACCACAGCGATAGCATAATCCTCAATGAAAAGCGGACTGTGTTCACACCCAGAATTGCAAGGAAGAAGTTAGTTCTGGNTTAANGCCAGAAACCATGGCTTCTAATAAANAGAACATAAATTCACTTAAGGCGGGCAANAAACAATCTCTTCACGATTGGGTGGGATGGTATCCACTCGATGACTCCCAATCATTCGATTCGCAATACGGATTTTTAGACACACTCGACTGGAGAAGAGAGTAATGAAGAAGACACTGTTCTATGCACTTGCATTCGCCGGATGTTGTGGCGCAACAACCTCCGCTGACCTTGTTATCACCGAGAGTTACGGTGGAGTCTCCGGTGACGACGGAACACCAGACTGGTTCGAACTCACGAACCTCGGTTCGACCGACGTTTCCACTGCTGGGCTCTACTACGACGATGAGTCAGCGGACAGCGATGACATGGTGGCACTCACCGAGATGACGATCGCCGCAGGAGAATCCGTGATTTTCCTCATCGANAACCCCAGTTCGATGACCGCTGGAGCATTCAATGAATTCTGGGGCGTCAGCGGAGTCCGGGTAGGGTATGCGGATGGCTCAGGGCTCAAGGAAGGCGATACCGCCTGGCTCTACAACGAAAACATCAGCGATTGGTTCACTTCCCTCGAGATCGTCGATGTCGATGATGCATACGAGACGACCCAGTTTGGAAGCACACTCTCGAGCGTACTCACCGGCCAGTTCTACTCATCGGGTTCGGCCGAGGTCGGCCCGCTCCTCGGCGACCCTGGCAGCTTCACCATTCCCGCACCCGGCGCATTCGCGCTTATGGCTCTCGGCGGTCTGATCTCTCGACGTCGTCAGCGGTAAGATCTCGCGCATACCGAACGATGTCAGAAAATTGACGTGCAGGGCCGATCCCTCTTCTGGGATGGGCCCTGCATGTACGTCAAGAGAACAGACAACTACCAACGTACGAAGATCACTACGCGAGATCGATCAGTATGAGTCGATGCATCGAATGGGCGCTTGCTGCTCGGCAGCCCGGAGGCTCTGAGCTTCCGACTCTGACACTCGCGGCCTAAGCCGCGACCGCTGGTCGCCTGATGCCTGATAAGGCGGCCAGTGGAAAGACATCAGGCTGGTTCCAAAGGGCTGGCATACTTTGGCGGAACGAGAAACTTGTATGCCATGTGCTTCGGTTGGATGTCACCAGCCGCACCGAAGCTCGAGAACAAAAAGGGTGACTACACACGTAGAGGCGGCTTCATCACCGTTCCGACACGGGGGTTCGAATCCCCCCGGCTCCATTTTCCATCCGACCTCGTTCGTCTCAGGACGCAGGCCCGGAACCAGCGGCCTTGCGGATCCTGATCAGATCGTTGAATTCGGTGAAGTCACCCTCGATCCACTGGGCCGGTACCAGATCCACCTGGTGACCGTCGGAACGCAGAGCCTCCATGACCGGATCGACGAACTCCTGGCGGCGGGCGGGCCCGGTCACGGCGAAGGAGGGAAACATGCGAACTTCCTTCGCGACGCGAAGCAGTTCCCGCACCGACTCGAGATGAAAGTCCAGGTCGAGTTCATCGGTGGACATCAGTCCTCCCCGTTCGACCGAAGCGTAGACGAAAAGGAAATTTCCGCTCAAGGCAAGGTCGAAACTGTCGTCTGAAAACGGCAGCTCAGGAAGCGATCCGACGATATACCGCTCCGGATGCGCCGCAAACGCCTCGATGAAGCTGTCGAGTGCCGCAAGCTTCAAGTTCTTGAATTCCTCGGCCTTGTGGTCGCCCCAGGCGGTGTCGGGATCGCGCTGCCAGGCTGCCATGGTGTCGGTGATCTCCTTGCGTCCACGCGCTTCCAGATCCTCCAACCTGCAGTCATACAGAGGATCGATCGCGCAGATGTCGAGCCCCCGAGTCAACCCCTCCGCCACCAGGGCGTCGGGACCACCGGGGCAGTCGAGGATCTTGATTCCGGAGAGGTCGGATTCCTTCAGGGCGTACATGCCCAGGCACTCATCCCAGGTTCGTCCGAAGAAAACGGTATGGTCAAGGCTGAAGGGCATGCCAGAGGGTAGCACATGCACAT
>NHEC01000070.1 GCA_002171655.1 Planctomycetes bacterium TMED75 | reverse complement strand
AGGTGCTGCACCACTCCATGCTCGAGGCGTGAGGTCACTGACATTTTTGATTGTCGAACTAGGTGCATCACTAAAGACATTCCATTCCGAGGGAACCCAAGGATTCGAAGGAGTTGTTGATGTTGACTTACGCTCGGCTAAACCATCTTCAAACTCGTGGTTGGTACCAGAGCCATCTTCTCCGGGGACACCAAAGAGATCAACAATGGTTGTGCTGGAATTTGAAATTTCAACCAGTGCAATTTGATCATCACCATTGGAATCCGCCGGCCCACCCGTTCCACCATTAATGTCAGCAGTGCCGCTGCCGAACTCGGCATCAAGCAAAGCTTTATTGGCTGCCACCACCAGAAATCCATCCGACCCAATAGTTTCTCCCTGTAAACTAATATTTGAGCTTGTGGTTGGGCTTGAGTAATTATTCGTCCAGCGCTGCAAATAGAGATCGCCTGCAATTACTTGCCCAGCCGAATCAGGGGAATAGAGCTCAACATAACGAAGCTTAGAATTATCATTTGGATCAGCGATCTCGGTGATGAAGAGCGTCTGCTGACTGGACATGGAAAGCAAAAAGGCAGCTAGCACATCGGCATCAAAGCGATGTCACTAGGTGGATTCACTCTGATGGCCAAGAGGAAAGCACGGGCAAAGAGCAGATCAACATTGGTTAAAGATTGAGAGGCACATTAGGTAATGAACTATCAGCCGAAAACATAAAAAGACGGGGGCCGCAGCCCCCGTCTTCCTTCAGGGCAGAAGCCCCTATGTAGCCTTAGCTTCAGCCCATGGCGATCACATTGTGCATAGTCTTGACATCCTCAATGGTGTTCATCAAAGGGGCGACATAGCTGGTGGCTTCCTTAACAACGTCTGCCATCAGATCATCGGCGGTGCTGACACCGTGGATGTAGGCGATGTGCTGGCCATCGAGCTTCATGTTCACACCACCGCGAGTGTCTTCGAAGGTGGGGTCGCTTGACTTGGCGATATCACCAGCCAGCACCAGCTTGTCAACACCCAGCTCAAAGTCGAGCACCGTGTTGGGACCCTTTGCAGCAGGCTGGTGGGTATCTGCCAAGACGAACTTGTCAGAACCTGCATCGCCGCGCAGGCGGTTGTAACTCCCCATGGCAATCAGAGTGTCGTGACCGGAGCCGGCGTAGAGCGAGTTCCAGGTGCCACCGATCAGGGTGTCGTTGTCAGCGCCGCCATCGAGGATGGCGTAGCCGTCGACTGAACCCACCAGCACGTCATCATCAGCGCCACCAACAGCCTTACCACCTTTGGGGGCAAAGATCTGGTCAGCGCCTTCAAAGCCGTAGGAGGTGTTGCGCCCCTTGATGGCATTGCTCAGGCGCACCGTGTCGCCACCTTTGGTGCCCAGCACTTGCAGGGCATCAGCACTGGCCTCGGTGAAGGCGATGTCAGCGCCGTTGTCACCATCGAGGGTGACCACCTGCTTGCGCAGGGCAGAAGCTGCTTTCGGGGCAATCAGGCTGAAGTCGCGGCGTGTGGTGGTGGCCACCAGACCGAACTTGTCTTCTGCCGTGATTTCAACGCTGCCATCAGCGCTGCCATTGAAGCGGATCATGCCCAGCGCCTTCTGCAGCTGCTCGGCATCGAGCATCTGGTGACCGTTGGCAGGAGAGAAGCTGATCTCAGTGCCTGCCACATTCTTGCTGGCCGTGAGGTTGAGGCCAGCAAGCTTGCTGTCATCCAGCACAGCGCCGCTCACCTTGATGGTGGCGCTGACAATGTCGGAATCCGTCTTGGCCACCCGCAGACCGGCACCAGCCAGAGTCGTTGTGCCGCTGATGGCATGCAGCTTGCCGTGGGCAGCGCGCAGGTCAGGGGTGAAGTTGAAGTCGATCCCAAGGCCACCGGCAAGAGCAAGCAGCTCAGCGCGCTCCGCCACCTGATCGGCCAGGGCATTGCCGTAGGTCGTCACGCTGGAGCCGGTGCGCACGGTCAACTCGTCAACACCCAGCTGGAAGTCAAGGAAGGTGTCCTTGGCACCGCTGCCACCAGCTTTGACTTCAAAGGCGTCAGCACCAAAGCCGCCGCGGACCAGGTTGCCGCGACCACCCAAGTTGGTCACCTCGTCCTTGTCGGAGGACAGGTTGAAGACACTCTGCTGGCCTGCATCAATCAGCAGTCCGCCAGCAGCTTGTTCGATGCGGATGCCACTGGCGTCATCGGCATCGATGCTGACGCCGCCTTTGAGGTCCTTGATGCGTGAGTTGTTATTCAGACGCGTCAGGATGACCTGGTCGTTGCCAAGGTCAAAGCCGTTGGCTTCCAGGTTGATCCTGCCGGAGGGGTTGTAGATGCCACCAACACCCTTGTTGTTGTTGAGGATCTCCTGAGCGATCTTGGAGGGAGCCAAGGTATCGAGCTTGACCTCGTAGAAGTCGAGGTGCTGACCGTCATACACCTCATCTTCATCGTCGTTGTACTCAATGTCATCACCTTCAGCAGCAACCATCAAGATGCCGTGTGCATCTGAGGAGTTGGTGTTCTGGAAGGGAATGAAGACCATGCCCTCAGAGCGCAGGGACTGGGCAAACATGTCGCCGTCCTCATGGGCATTCACACCAGTAACAGGTGTGCCGGTCTGGCGGGCAGTGTTGGCAAACAGCTCAAGGAACTTGGTGTTATGGGGATCGGTGACATCGAACATGGCCACGGCTGAACCGTTGAGCGGATCAGTGGGCTTTTGCTCAAGACGCTCAAAACCAACAAAGGCAATCTGACGACCGTCAATTTCCTCAACGATCACCATTTCAGGCTCCACACCTTTGTTATCGGTACGGCCGGAGTCATAAAGACCAGAAGCCCAGCCAATCTCCTCTAGGAGATTGCCAGAGTCATGAACCAGATTGCCCTTGTCATCGTAGATACGGAAGCTGCGGCTGCCGAAGGCATAGGGCTGATCAATCACGCCATCACCGTCGTAATCGCTATCAATTGTTGAAATACCCAACTTGTTATCAAGACCATCATTGGGAATACTGAGATCAGCGTGCTCGAGAATTCCATACTTTTCACCGTCGGTATGGGTGTATGTAACATCAACGTCTTCGACATCCTTAGCTTCCTTGTGATCACCGTCAAAATCGCTGTCGCGGTCATCACCTTCACCTGCGACAATAATGTATGTTTGACCGTTGGAAACATAAGAATCCAATCCGTCAGGCATCGGCAGACCATATAGATTCTTATTGCCTCGCGCGCCATCTTTATCTTTATCGGTAGCAATGGGCTCTTCGGTAAAGACAATCTCAGTTGCCACATTGTCAGCGCGACCGGCAACACTGGTGAAGTCGTTGTCGTTGAACACCATGAGGCTGCCATCGGGTTTCAAGGCCAGGCCCTCGGGCTTATCAAATTCATAGTTGGCGCCGATGCTGGGCAGGTTGAAGAGCTCAACCCGATGGGCCATCTTGATCGCGGCTGAACTGTCGATCAGAGCATCAGCGATGCTGGGGACATCAGCCATTTCAGGCTGGGTGACCCCGGCACCCAAGACATCCTGCCAACTCTTGCCATTGGCTTCATTGGTGTAGTCGAGAACGTTGGTGGCACGGCTCAGATCCACTTCCAGCACCGCCTTATTGGCCGTCGCGGTGGTCAGTGAGTCACGCTCGATCACCAGATAGCGCTTGGTGTTGGCGTCGTAAACCACATCGCCAATCTTGTCGACCATTGCGTCACCGCTGAGCTGACTCTCCTTNGAGAGCAGGTGCAAATATTCAGCGGTTGCTTGGCCAGCGCCAGAATTAGCGGCAGGGTCGAACTCAAGGACACGCACAAACTCGGTGTTCTTGTGGCCTGCTGGGCTCATCGGGCTTTGCACAAAAGCCACAAGCTTGTTGGTATCAGAGTTCCACGCCATGCCCTCAAAACCGCGATTGGCACNGCGATCGGCGTANGCGGCTGGAAGGGTTGCTGAGGTGAAGGCTGCAACATCACCCTTNTCGGCGTCGTAGCTGCCGCCAGTGAAGTCAGTNCCTNCAGGAACAAAGCGCTTGACGAGNTNCCCAGATGCCTCGTCAAACAGCATGATCTGGGGGAAGTACTCATCAGAGACAGCAAACATCGGCTTGTCGCCATTGAGGCCAGCGACCGTGATCACATTGATGGCCTCTGCATCAAGGCCAAAGGCATCGCGGCTGGAGGGCACATAGTTGCCGGTGTTGCTGTCCANCTCCCANGCGGCATCGTGGCTGGGGAGATCAGCGCCGATACCAGTCANAGGACGGAACTTGGTCNATCCATCATTGGCATCAATGTAAGGAACTTTCAGCTGAACCTGGGCTTCTTCGTTGAGAGCCTTACCATCTTGAGAAAGCTTGTAGACCGTGATGGGGTAGTCNGGATCATCAAAGACCTTTGTGCCGGAGTTGGTGTTGGCACCAACTGTTGTCGCTCCANCAGGAAGGTTGTTGGCCTGAGGGCCTCGATCGGTGATGACGTAAAAAGTATCAAGACCGCTTTCCTGGCCGTTGTACCAAGCACCAGATAGGCCACCTGCTGTGACTTCTTCAGGATTGATGTTGCCGTCGCCATTGGGATCGGGGCGCGTCGCACCGGTGGGGTAGTCAATCGTGAAGTCAATGTTGGTGGCTTGCGGTGTACCACGCGTCCAGTCCTTGATGCCGAGGCTCCAGATGTCACTGATCACAGGGGAAGACCCACTGATATCCAGCTCGGCAACAGCGTTGTTTTCCTGCAGGCTGACCCAGGCCTTGTCACCCAAAATGGTGATCGCCTCTGGCTCAATATCTTGAGCCTCTTCCTGCCAGACATCGACATCCTTCAAGTCAGACCATGCCTCTTTGGTGTTCTGAGGGAAAATGCGCACACCCTGCAAACGCAGGCGCTCGGCATGGCCATTGACGAAAGCACTGAAGTCAACAGTGGCTGCTGTGAAGCCGGACACATCGACTGTGGACTCATCAAAACTGCTGACGTCGATCATGCTGATCGAGCCCTTGGCATCGTCGTTGTAAGGATCANCTTCGTTGATCGATTCCGCCTCATCCGCAGTCAGCACCTTGGTGCCATCCTCATTGAAGACCACATTGTCTGGCAGCGCACCAACTGNGACATCACCAAGCTTGCTGAGCTCTGCTTTGGCGCCTTCGCCACTGAGACGGAAGAAGCTGACTTCGCCGGGGGCGGTGGCGTAGCCCGTGGTCTGATCTTTGGCGCTGTAGGAGCGACCGCCAGCAACGGCAACCGCTACAAGGTCGCCATGAATGGCAACCGATTGAGCATCACCATCAAGGGTGATCTCCTTNAGGAAGGCAGGNGCTTTGAAGTTGCTCAGGTCCACCAGCTTGAGAGCGTCACCACCGGTGATGACTGCNGCAATCTGGTGCTCAGCGGAATATGCGGGGAACTCAGAACCGCCAAGGTCAATCCCTGACATCGGCGCAACAATCTGTTCAAGCTCAGGCAGCACATCAAACTGGTCGTCACCCATATTGCCGTCATTGATGTTGATCATCCTCAGATCATTCTGAGGTGANGTCTCAGCCTTGTCGTATCCATTGGCAGGGGANTTATGCAGCTTTGAAAGATAGTCAGCCACAGCGCGTCGTTCCCGAATGACGCCAGTGCTGCTCTCACTCATGCTGCTGTCATCAAAANCTNNCTCATCGAGCANCTTGAACTCATTAGGGTCTGATGTGCTGTACGTCGCATTTCCTGAACCATCAAAGTTCAGCCCGGGGAAACCAGTGGGTGCATTTGCAACACCTGTTTTGGTCCAGGTGATGTCGGCATAACCTTGATCGGTGACGTAGCGCATTTCATGAGCAACGCCGCTGTTGCTGCCTTCAGGAACCACTGGATAGGAATCTCCATTGCCCAGAGCCAGGAAGGGGCCAGGAGCAAGAATGGCAATGTCGCGGTCAGGATCGCCCTGAAGCTTGCCATCTTGAACGATGACATCTTTAACAGATCCGTCATCGTTGATCAGGAACAGACTCTTGACACGCTGCTGGCCAGCNGTNTCGGGGTCAAAGTCCGCACTCCAGTCATAGCTGAAGCGCATGCCTGCAACTTGAGGGAATTGGCCGGGATCGTTGCCGGGATTACTTCTGCTGACACCGTGTTCAATCAACGTGCGGAGGTCATCGGCCCCTAAATCAACCCGGAATTGTCGATTGTTGTAGCGCATGCTGTTCTCAGCATCAAGCTGCGTGAAAGCACCNGCCGGCTTGTCATAACCATCAACTGCCGCTGTTTTGGCAGGGTTGACGATGCCATTGCCATCCTTATCAATGGAGCCAATGGCCGCACGCAAACTGCCGGAGTTGGTGAAGACCGCATCAATCAGCTGTGGACGCTGCTCACCATCAGCATTGATGCCAGCAGGGAAGAGGTGNGGCTTGGCCTTAATGAGGCTGTTGACCGTATCAAGGATGGCATCGGTGACCAAATTGCCAAGATTGGTTTCCTCACTACGAATCTCGGGCTTGCGGCCATCGAGATAAACATTGGTGTATCCCAGAACTGCAGCATCCTTGGTGTTCACAACACCACGGACAGCACCGATCAGATCATTGACGACATCCTGAGCACCATTAGCCGTGAATTGGGCCGGATCAGTCTCAACAGCGCTCAGTGCAGTGCCGCCAACGCCATCGGCAGCAACTCTGGTCACAGAGGGGGCGACATAACCAGCTTGCCCTTGGACACCAACACTTTCCTTGACCGTGTACTGAGCGGCATCAGCGATCACCACATCATCTTGCTTGGTGTCAACTTCAGCTGGTGCGGCAAAGTCAATATGCAACTGGCCGATGGATTGATACTTGCCCTCGACAGAGAAGACATAAGCAGCTTCNCCCTCTTTGTTCNTGGTGGTGAAATACTCNTCGGTCTCATTATTGATCGTGGCATCTGTGCCCTTGTTGATGAAGTGCTTGTCAGATCCACCAGCAAGAACAATGTTGACGCCCTTCAGGTGCTTGATCAGCTCCTTCTCAAAGCGGCCGTCCTCCTGCAGGTGAGACACCAGAATCACCTGGTCGGCATTGACGCCGCCGTTATCGTCCAGAGCGGCGTTGATCACGGGCTGGATGACGGTGGCCAGCTCAGCCATCTGGTCGATAAGCGCCTGGGTACCTGCCAGTGGGTAAGAGGTTTCGCCGTTGTCACCTAGAACAACAACATCACCGGGTGAGCCGATATTGGGCAGATTGGGGGTAACAGCACTGACGATGGCAATGCGCTTGGTGACGCCGTTGGCATCGGGAACATCAAAATAGGCCGCTTTGGCGATGCGATCAGTGTTATCGGCTGTAACGACTCCGTTGACATCCACTGAGGGCAGTGGAGTGAACGTGTCGCCATCAATGAAGTCGCTTGTGGCAACCAGCCCATTGATGTCGCCGCTGGCGCTGGTGTCGATATTGGCGCTGAGGTAGGGGAAGCTGGGTCCGATGTTTTCGAGGTCACCGCCTCGGCCCACGGCGTAGGCCAGCAGATCAGCGAATTCGTCCGGGCCGTTATCCAGTTCGTGGTTACCGAGCGCTGAGGCGTCAAAGCCAATGGCGCTCATGATCGCCATGTCAATCGACCCCTGAAGACCTTCCAGGGTGCTGTAGGAGAGCCCGGTGGGCAGCGGAGCGTTGTTGTAAATGGTCGCTACAGCACTGCTGAGGGCGCCATAGGTGCCGCTATCGAGTGCCGCGCTCAAAAACGGACCGGGAATGATGTTGTCACCAGCCGACAGCACCAAAGTCTGGCCATCGCGAAGTTCATCAACTGCGCCGGCAAACAGGACTGCGCGCTCAAGCGCAGACGCATCACCGCCCTCTAGGTCGGAGGAGAACAGCAGCTGAAGGTCGTAAGACGACGTCATGGCCAAAAATTGGACAGCGTCGAAATGCTAAGTACAAAGAGCTGACGCGTGAGTTAAGAGAACGACCACAACCCTGTCACCAGCGATACCGATTGCCACCACTTCGATCTCAGCTGCAAAGGTGCCCCAGAAATCCTTTCATGATCAAGACAAAGCAAACATCACGCCAAGCCTTAATTAAGAGAGAGCGACCCCAGGCCAAGAGCAATGTGCTGCAGATCACGGCGGCTTGCCTTTCTGATCACACTCTAGATTAAGACCCCTTATATCAAGTAAAAACCGCAAAACGCCTGCCAACAGCCGGATATCAATGGCGCAAAAGTCCATCACCTTAAGGAAAGATCATTGCTGAATTAAGCAAACACCAACATGCCTTTATGGCATCAGAACTGATGCAATGCCACCTTCATGGGCCCTTCATCCAGCGCTGATGCGTCCGTTGGCGCTGCTGGCAGGACCCACACCCTGTGTCCTGGAACTGCTGGCCCTTTCCCAACCACCAGCGATGCTCAGCTCAACGCTGCAATGCGCTGATGAATCTGAGCGGCAACCCAGGTTTGCTCATCTCCGCTGAGGTCTGCCAACTCATGGCCACCTAACAGGGAAGATTCAGCACCAATGGCATCGGGCAAGAGGCTGGAACCATGAAAGCCCATCAATGTTCGTACCATCAACAGGCCATCTCCCAGAGCGGTGGTCTTGCCATCACCATCGAAATCCAGCCAACCCGAGTGCTTCCCGCGGCTGATCCAGTTGTTCACCGCCTCCGGTGTCTGGCGCTCGCCCTGCCCCCCCAGCCCTTCAAGGAGGCCATCACCACGGATGCCGAACAAATGACGCACCAGCATCAGACCATCGGAAAGTGCCATCACCTTGCCGTCGCCATCAAAATCCAGTGACCAGTCATTGACCAGCTCTAGTTGGGGAGCATGGGATGCAAAGGGCACAGGATCAGGGGTCCCCTGGGGCGAGAGCTGCACGCCAAGCAGGACATCATTAGCCTCAACCTGCTCACGCACCTGAAATCGCAACTCCCCTAAAGGTCGCGCCAAGGCGGTGCCATCAGAAGCTTCACCCAGCAGGGGCTTTACTCCCACCAAATCGATGCATCCTTGATCAGCTGCGCTCGGAACCTGCTGCAAGTCGACATCTGTCGCCGGATGCCAACCGATGAAGTCCATGGCCTGATCCGGGTAATGAATCCGGAAGCCAGTTTGTTCAAGGGCCTCTAGTGCGTTGTAGGTCACAGGTAGGCGCCATTCCTTGCCAGGCACCAACAGCTGCTGCAGGGGAGATGTCCCCAGCGGTTGCAAGACTGCAGGTAAATCATTGTCAACAACAACGACATCAACTGCACGGCTAGATGCCATCACATCAAGAGGCGGCAGGCGATCGGCTCCGCCCATTCCCTCCACAGCAGCAATCACCAACTGCGCTTGTTCGCGGCCTTCGTAAATCAAGTCATCAACGGTGGTCCACTGCAGCTTGTAATTTGACTCAAGCGCCGGCATTTGCACCGTCCAACTGAGGGCAGCCTGAGGCGGCAGCAAGTCGGTGCTGGGGTCCAACATCACCCCATCGCCATGACGCCACTGCAGCTCGACAGCCAAAGGGTCGTTGAGATCACCCTGACGATCCAGCACGATCTCCAGTGACTCACCTTCAACCACCTCAAGGGGGTTCTCTGGCACGACCAACGCAACAGTTGTGCTTACAGGGGTGAACAGCTCCCCGACTGGCCAACTGCCGTCATTGAACTGCAATTGCTCAATGCCAGTGATGCGATCACGCCCATCGAAATCAACAAGGCTGGGAGCCCGTTGATCAAGCACAGCATCCTCTACAAAGCGGTAGTCCGCCCGCTTGCCGCGATAGATCGCGGTATCCCAACCAGGACCGCCAACAAGGCGATCATCTCCGCCGCCACCTTCAAGCCACTCATCGGCACTGCTGCCAATCAGCACATCGTCACCGCTACCGGCCTGCACACGCTCAACGCCTTGAAGCTGACCAATGCCTGTCGCCAGACCCTGCGCCAAATCGATCATCAACGGCTCGGAGGCCTGCACAAAATGGATCGCATCGATGCCTGAGCCCCCATCCAACAGACCATCAAAGCGGCCTGAGGGCAGCAGCCTGATGAGGTCGTCTCCACTACTGAGACGTATCGTCTCAATTGTCTCTGGTAGGGACATGCCATCCAGGCTTGGGGCACCCACAGCGGAAACTTCAAGGCGGTTGCGGATCGCAAAGGGCTCCAGCACCGCATGATCGAGATTGCTGTACAGCAATTGCTGCACTTGCTGACTCACCGCATCACCGACGGCCTCACCCACCTCCAAGCCATGGCGGTTTCCATCATCAAAATGGATTCCGCCATAAAGGCGAGAGATGCCAGCTGATTCAGCCGCTTCAGCCAAGGTGTCCCATTGCACTGTCGTGGCCAGTGCTGGCACCACACCGGGCTGAAAGCGGGAACTGCCTGGGGCAAAGTCCAGACGCAAGCCCAGCTCATCACTACCAAAGAAGTCCTCCAGATATGTGGCTGCTGCGGCACTAAAGCTGGAGTGACCAGAGACGTACTCAGCAAAGGGCGGAGAGGAATTACTGCCTGGCATCTGGTAGGTCTGCCAGCTGCTGAGGGCATCCCCCTCCAGGAGACCCAGCTCGTGGAGATCGCGGATCACGCGCACCGGGCGGGCGTAGTTGAAATGCAGCTTGGCGTCCCAGGCAGCGATGCCGGCATCACCAACGGCCTGGCCAACGCCAAAAAACAGCTTGATCTGCTCGCTGAGGCTCAGCTGCTGCTGTTCTGCCATGAAACTGGCTATGGCAATCCAATCTCCAGGCGGAAACGCTGTGCCGCCGCCGCTCTCCCAGAACTCAGCAATCAGTTTTTGCTCATCGGTGAGATTGTTCTGAATCTCGACCACATCTTGCGCCTGTTGGATGAAGGCTGGGTTGATCAACTCCCCCACCAACCAGTCGTGCTCAGCGACGGCATAGGCACCGGCGGTATAGGTCTCCCCATTGGCCGCGAGCCAGTCCTGCTCAAGGCTGAGTTGACCCAGGGCAAGATCCAGGCTGGCTACCGCCTCATCCACCAGCAGAAAAGGTTCAGGTCCCAACGGACGCCAAGCCGCCACGTCATCGGTGGCGAAGGCCTCGATTGAGCCCCAATAGGGAGTCAGAAAAGACTCTCGGGCTGCGCTCGGATCATCGATGGGGACGTGCTCTGGTGTCCAGAGATCGATTCGCCGTTCAGCCGGATCAAAGGGCGGCGCGGCAGGGCCAGCATTAGGGCCAGGATCGAGCGGAGGCAGGGTCTGCAGCTGCTGCTGCAGTACCGCCTCGATCTGGGAGACATTCTCTTTTGAGGCGTAAGCAACCCTGGCGACAGTGGCCAGTTCACGGTTGATCTGGTCAGCCTCACCAGGAAACCACTGGTTCAGTAACTGGGCGGCGAGACGATGCAACGCCGGTTCAAACTGCTCAGGCGCCATGGCAATCGTTGCAGCGCCATAGACGGGCTGAGCTTGCGCATCCAACGCCGCCCAGAGGTCATAGAAGGCCGTATTGAACAAGGCATAAGCCCTGGATGCTCGGGTCGGACCAATCGCCTCCTGGGCAATCAGATCACTGAGCACCTGATTCCAGTGCTGAACCGGCGAGTGCTGTGCCGATTCAACCTGAAGGGCAAATGTGACGGGGTCCAAACGAACCGTCACTAAAGAACCTCACATGATCCACCCCAAACGGTATATGAGGAAATCGCTCAATCAGGCAGTAATCCTGGCCAATCGCCACTCTCAATGCAGGATTCGCATTGAGAGTGGCGCGGGTTAGAGGAGCGGCATCTTCATAACGGTCACCCTCAATATTCCTTCTATAAAAACAATTGCCAAAACAATCCAACTACTCCAGCGAATCGCACGCAGGCGACGACGCTGAGCCATTGGCAACCGCAACTGGTCCCCCACCTGGCGCTGCAACTGGCGGAATCGCTTCTGGGCCAGCTCAGCGCGCAGCAGATTTAACGCTGCAACCAGTACAGCCGCCAGGGTGATCAACACCCGGGGCCAGATACTCATGCCCACCACTTTCCAAAACGGCAACAGGGCTGCCATCACGCTGCCCAGGCCGATCACAACGGCACCAGGGGCAAACACCACCATGGCCGCACACGGAGCAGCGATTAAAGCGAGCAATAAAGCGCCGATCTGGGATGCCGTCGAGACCGGCTCAGCCAGACGTGACAGCCTCGCAGCATTGCCCAGCGGTTGGGCGGCTTGGTCGCTACGCAGCAACACCACCACATCACTGGGTTGAAGCGAAGGCTGCAACGGCTCCTGCTTCACGCCAAGAGCCTGCAACTGCTCCGGATCCTGCTGCAACAAGGCATTAAGGCTGGAGCGATCACAAACAAGCTCCTCAAATGGTGTGAGCTGCAGCATTTCCGCGGCACGGAAGGTNACCTCACCCATCGGGAAGCATTGGAGCGGGCCTTCGCAGGGGACAATCTCGACAAACCCCGAGCAGAGCACCGAGCGCCAGCGCGCCTGCAAGCCCAGACCCAGCAATTCCTGCTCCAACCAACGCAAAGCGCTACGTACAGCGCTAAAGGCATGCCGCTCCGGCTGCTCGACAATGACTGGTGCATTGAAATAGCACTTCAATCGCAGCGGATGCTCNTCCTCAGCCGGGAGAACTAATCCACCTTGATCCTCCAGGCGGCTTCGGATCTGCTGCTGCAGCGCTGGCAACTCACGCTGCGAAAGTTCTTCCAACGCAACCGATCCAAAGCTCAGTTGAGGTTCGAGCTCGAGCAGCACCAATGCCACTGGACGGATTTCGCCTGCGGCCAGGTGATTGCCACAGCGACTGCAGAGATTGGGATTTGGAAGACTTCGCCGGATCCCCATTGCCCGTGCTGGCCATGCCAGAGGACCAGCCAGTGGAACCTGACAGGCCAGGCACTGAGAAGTCAGCTGAGGAGTGCGCAGCATGGTGAGGCCAGCAGANGGCGACAGGGACCGAGAATGAAACTCAAGCGCTCTGCAAATCAAGCAGAGACTTCAACCCTAAGTCGTTGCAACTTGTTTGCCATTGTTCTTTGGCACAGCGCCGCAACAACGTACTGAGTTCTTGATGCAATGGCTCGGGCACCAGATGGGGAAGGCTCACAAGCAGTAATGGATCCATGAGCGGTGAAACCGAGGGCAAGGGTTGCAGGGATTGCGGCTCATCTCCTACAGCAAGCGAATGGATCTGTTGGGGTGACCCACAAACCACCACATCAGCCTGTTGATTGAAAGCCTCGTGCAGGGCTCCGTTAGCAGTGCCTGACTCTGCAGACGATGGCAACAGCCTCAAGCCAGGGGGTAGCGCCGGCAACTCCGGCAAGGTCTCAGTGCACAGCAAAGGAAATTGGTGGTCCCATTGATCAACAGGAAGCTGCTGCAGGGGGTGATCGGCTCGCGTAAAAAACTGGCGCGGCCAGGGGCAGAGGGCACTAGCGACAAAGGGTGCAACAGGGACATAGAGATCTGCGCGGCGCACCTGAGCAGGCCAGGGGAGGCGTTCACGGATAGCTGCCGCTGGAACGATCAATAGATCGATCAGGCCCTTCTCTAGGTAGTCCAGCGAAAGCAAGTGATCATCCCAGCTGCAAGGCAGCTCGCGCAGCAGACTGGACTGCTTGAGCGGCAAGGAGCTGGGCACCAACCCGGCCGTGCTCAGCAGACGTAACTGACCGTTTTCACGCGCCCGCAGTCTCTGGTTGAGGCGGCGCAGGTCCCTTTGAACATCCTGATTGCGTTCGATCTGATAAGTGCCAGCCGATCGGTCTTTACGCAGACCCAGATTCAAAAGTTTCGAGCAGGCATTGGCGCCGCGGAAGACATTGCTTTGAGCAACTCCACAGATCTCTGCAACCGCATAGCTACTGCCGTACAGCTCAAGCAGATCGAGGTAGAGAAGNCCTTCCGAGAAGATATCGCGCATTCAGCAGCTCACCAGGGTCGGCGAATGCACTTAGGATGCAGTCCAGAAGCTAGTTCAGGCTTCCTGGATGGTCAACGTAGATACCGCGTCGATGGCTGATGGCCCAGCTGCATCACAGGGACTGTTGAGTCGCCTGAACCGTTGGTTGCGTGGTGATAGCAGGCCGTCCTTAAAAATTGAGCTAACGGCACTCGATCAGCTCTGCCCCTTTCATCTTCTGCTCGATCGCCAAGGGCGCATCTTGCGTTGCGGAGGCTCGCTAAAAAAGTTGCTGGGCACAAGCACGATCGAGGGGAAGCTGTTTACCGCTGTACTAGAAGCCTGGCAAAGCCCTGACGGGGAAGCGGCCACGTTGCCTGGTGCAACACCAGCTGAACTCAGCGGCCAGTTACTGCAGCTGATGCAACCAGCTGAGCCAGAGCTGGAACTCTCTGGGCAAATGGTGATGCTGCAGCAGGAACCAGTCGAGCGATGGCTATTGGAATTNCACCCAGCACTCGAGAGCCTCGACGAGCTGAGCTCCACCTCTCTGACCTTGCAGGACCTCTCACTACTGGATCCTCTACGCACCGGAATGCTGGGCCGCTTGATGGAAGTTTCTCTACGCCAAGAACTGCTGGGGGCCCTCCAAGAGCAGCAGCGCTCAGAGCTTCTCGAGTGAATCCCAAAANGGAAGCACTTGCTCGGTGAAAATGGCAATCACCGGCCGTTGCCGCAGACTGATATTGGCTGTCACAGACATGCCAGACACTAGGCTTAGTTTTTTGCCCTTGTAGTCAAGAAAATTACGCTTGAGATCAACAGTGACGGGGAAACGGAAAAAGTTATAGGTCTGATCAGGCGCAAGAACATCAGAACCAATTTTTGAGATAGTACCTTTCACGTCTCCAAATTCGTTATAAGGGAAAGCATCGACGCGCACTTGGACCTTCTGACCTTTGCGAATGAAGCCGATGTCCTGATTGGTGATGAAGATACGCGCCACAAGAAAATCGGTGGGGACAATTCTGAGCACAGATTCAGGAACATTGCCACTGATGACATACCCCGGCGAACTGGGCTTGAGGTCAAAGACCAAGCCTTTCACAGGCGCCTTAATACTCTGGTAGCGCAAAGTTAGACGCGTTTCACTGAGCTGATTCTCCAGTTCAGCCAATTGCTTTTGNCCCTCCTCCACTTTGGTACTGAAATCAATCTGGGTGAGCGCTTTAGTGTTCACCAGCTTCTGTCGTGCTTCCTCTAAGCCCGCTTGAAGACGACGCAAACTGGCCCGCTGATTTTTCACCTCACCTTCCAAGGTGATCTTCTCTTGCTTCTCTTTGAGGAACTGGGAGCGGGCCATAGCGCCAATTTTCACCAGCGGTTCGATATCAGCCAGCATTCCCTCTCGAATGCGCAGAGCCTGTTCGCTGGCTTCGAGCTGAGCTCTGGCACCATCGACAGCCTGCTGAGCCTGAACCACACCTTTTTCAGACGCCTCAATACGACTGCGGTACTCCGCTTCCAAGGCCTTGAGCTTGTTGCGCTGATTCTCATTGAGCTGATCAAGCTGGGGAGATTGACCCAGTTGAACCAAGCTGAGGGCCAAATCGGCTGCGACACGATCGCGAACGGCTTCAAGGGCCTTGAGCTTGGCCTTAGCGGCTTCAGTATCAAGAACCAAGAGGGTCTGACCCTTTTCAACGAGTTCGCCATCCTTGACAAGGATTTCCCTGATCACTCCGCCCAGGGGCGCCTTCACCTCTTTAGTGACACCCTTGGGCTCCAGCTTGCCGGTGGCCTGAACCGTCTCATCAATACGGGCAAACGAGGCCCAAACGATGCCAAAACCGGCTAGGGCCACAAGAGTCCAGATGATCCGGCGGCTCCAGTTGTTGGAAGGTTCAAGCGCCGTCCAATGCTGCCTAGACGGATCAGCCGTCATCCGATTGATGAGCAGCGCCGACTTTTTCTGAAAAGCGGGTAAACCCTTGGTCTGCAGCCAGAGCCATGGCTGGAAAGCCTTTTTGCTCATGGCCGGGGCAACTGACTCTGGGCGACGATCGACCACAGGCGCACGGCCTTACCGCCGTTTTGACGCTGGGCCTCACCGCGATAGATGGCGGCCTGACCATTGGCAGCGACTTTGACTAAACCAATGGGGTAGCCGTGGCGCACGCCGAAGTTGAGAAGACTGGCGGGAGAGCGGAGCCCAAGGGCCAAGGCAGCCTTAGCTGTCGGCAGCGACTCGCTCGGAGCAACAGAATGCAGTTGCTCGGTGCTCAGCACCATCACGGAAACAGAAGAAGCAGCTGCTGGCAAAAGCGGCGGGGGGGCAGGAGTGAGACTGCGCTGCTCGAGCACCTCAAGACGTTGCAAAATCTGTTGCAACACTCCCTGCAGCCCGACATCTGCCGTGGGCTCGGATTCCANTGGCTGAGCANGCGGAACCTCGGCTGGGACCGGTGGCAAGGGGCGACGAAACATCATCATCGTCAACTGGCCGACGGGGTAAACACCGACAAATTCCCAGCCCTCAGCGCCGAGCTTGTTCATGAAGCTCTGCAGCTGGGTGGCGGGATGCTGAGGCTTCGGGGGGGTAGGGGGCTGGGGCTTGATGGCCTCACCCTGTTCGGTGTAGTGGTTCGGAAATTCCTCTTTGAGGTAGGCCTCTGAGAAAATCGGTTTTTGAGGGTCAGCAGGTGGGGACTCNACCTGTGGCTGCTGTTTGGGTTCAGCCGATGGCTTGTTGTTCAGATTGAGGTGGATCACCCGTGTTTCCCAGCGTTGCTGTGGCGTTTCCATCCCTCTCTCCACCTTGATCGCCCTAGGTCAATCTACGCAAGGCAAGGGTTTTAGGGGCAACAAAAGGGGCAACTAAGGCGACGGATGCATCAACCGCCTTCACCAGCGGCTTCCTGCTGTCGGTAAAGGGTGTAGTAGCGGCCCTTCAGTTCCATAAGGTCCGCATGACTGCCGTCTTCTGAAAGCGCGCCTTGGTGCATCAAGAGGATGCGATCCGCGCTGCGGATGGTGTTCAGCCGGTGCGTGATAAACAAGACAGTCCGGCCACGCAAGGCCTCCATGAGATTGAGACAGACCTTGCGCTCTGTATCAACATCCAACGCACTAGTGGCCTCATCCATGATCAACACACGAGGGTTCTGGAGCACGGTGCGCGCAATGGCAATGCGCTGACGCTGGCCACCACTGAGGCTGCCACCACGTTCACCCACTGGTGTGTTGTATCCCATCGGCAGCTGCATAATGAATTCATGAGCGCAAGCGATACGTGCAGCAGCAATAATCTCCTCGCTGGTGGCTTCTGGGTTGGTTAGCGAAATATTGTCTTGAACCGTGCCGTCGAAAAGAAGAGATTCCTGAGGAACAATGCCAATTTGACGCCTGAGGGAATACAGCTCAACTTTGGCAATGTCATAGCCATCGATGATGATTCGACCTGAAAGAGGCGGATACAAACGTGGCAACAATTTAGTGAGAGTGCTCTTACCAGAACCTGACTGTCCAACGATGCCAACAAACTGTCCAGGCTCAATCAGAACTGAGACATTAGCCAATTGCAGTGGCCCCTCCTTACCAAATCTAAAAGAAAGGTCCTCATAGGTGATCTGGCCCTGAATCTCAGGCATTGGAA
>NHEC01000069.1 GCA_002171655.1 Planctomycetes bacterium TMED75 | reverse complement strand
ATCACAGACACCTGCCCAGGTGGTGGAATTGGTAGACACGCATGATTCAGGTTCATGTGCCGAGAGGTGTGGGGGTTCGAGTCCCCCCCTGGGCACCAAAAAATCAGACCGCTTCATGCGGTCTTTTCTGTATCAAGTGGAGCGGGCGAGGAACTCCGAGTGAGCGAATCGATCGAGCAAGGGGGTGCAACGGAGCGACCCAAGGAGCGAAGATGGGCCAACGTGAAGCACTAGTCTGAAGGACTTTGGGCGTCCCAGTCCAAACCCATTTCCCCTCTGGGCACCGTCCTTCGCCACAACGTTGTGAAGACAAAGAATGCCCCCTTAGCTCGAAGAGCGGCATACGCACTGCCCACATCACAGAAAACTACGGATGGCACGCTCAACCTATTGATCTGGGTAGTCGTTTTTTGTGTCTAGCGGGAGGGACGATTTCCGAGCATAGCGACAAAACCGGAACACGATACTAGACTAGAACACCCGCGGAGTACGACGAACCGAACCGGAGATGGGCAATGCGAAGCATTTGGAAGGATGCACATCAATGGCCCATCCTTCAGTTATGTATCTACGTATTCCCCGAAGAGAGGCTGGAGGATATCGTAAAAAGGCATTTATTGTGGCAGATCTAGACCTTTTGAAAATTAATTGATGTTCGTAAATTAATCAGTTTACCAGATTTTCGTTGTATTACCGGTGACATAAAGGGAATATTTACAGCAATGTTTTTTCTCAGGTTTATAAGGTGTGGCGGTCGGCCAATAGATATCGAGCAAAGAAGAATATGGCGATTCTAGTGCTACCTATGGTGCTTTCCTTTCAGAGACTGCCAAGGAGTGCTTTTACGAGAAAGTAAGCTCAGAAGGCATATAACCATGGCTATATCGATAATGCACACATGTCGGTCAGAAGGGCGATACCTGCCAATCCATTTTATCCTCCGCATTAGCTTTTACTTATGTTGAAACATAATTTCATAAGCTTATACTGTCAGAGATTTAAAAGAGGTTATTCTCTTACAATTTTCATTTTAGAAAAGTGCCCGGACAGGGTTTATTCAATTAGACATAGACCAGCAAATTATCTTTTATAGCAGACTGTACTTAATTTAATTTAATAGAAATATTATGGACCTATCTAATTTTTTATTATTAAAAAACATAATACATGATAAAGCACTTAATAAGTCTATATATTATTTAGCGAATCCAGGTAATTATGGTGACGGATTGATTCGTGAGGGAACGCTTGATTTTTTTAAAGAAATAGGTTTGGAATACAGGGAGTTGTACTTAACAAAAAGTCGAGATTTTCCTCGTGGAAATCAATTTCATTGGAGGAGAAGTCGCCATTGGAAAAAAGCCTGTAAAAATGGAGGCTTGCTTATTTTTGGAGGAGGAGGTGCTTGGTGCCATCTGTGGGATCATTCAAAAATAGTCGAAACGTTGGCAAATGCTTTTGAGGTGATTGTGTTGCCTTCAACTTACGAAAAACGATATGAAATCGACAATGTCACATTTTTCAGACGTGACGAAGAAGAAAGCAAGGTGTCAATGCCGAAAAGCATTTTTTGTCATGACATGGCTTTTTATTTATCTAAAAGGACATTCACGGGATCGAGCGTGTCGTCAGGGATAGGTTATTTTTTTCGTAGCGATGCTGAGAGCGCTGGTCAGGTTTCGATTCCGGATAACAATCGAGATATTAGTACAGAGGGAAACAGTTTAACGCCTGTACAAGGTTTTATTAATGCGATATCATCCTTTCATGAAATTCATACTGATCGACTGCATGTGTCTATTGCCGCTGCACTTTTAAATAAAAAAGTCCATTTGTATGCAGGTTCTTATTTTAAGAATAAAGCAGTTTTTAAGGCGAGTCTGAAACCTTATTTCAAAAATATAAAATTTCATTTATAATATATCTTTAATAAGATAAAAAACTTAATTTTTATTGTAAACGATGAGGATAAAAACAGAGGAGATCTTGAAACAATCGTTCAGTCGGTTAAAAGTTTGCGTGAAGATGTGATTCCTTATGTTTTTCCTGGAAAGGAATGGTGAAATTCGACTTGGGAAAAATAGAAATATTCAACGCGTCCTACATTGTTGATTGAAATGCGAGCATTGACTCAATCGAACNACCCCCGACGAGGGCTATGCTTGCGTAGTTCGGTGGATTTGNAGTCTAGGCAATATGAGAGCATTCAAGAGGATGAAAAGTACGCTATTCCATGGTCTTTCTGGGCGCCTTAATTGGTTTTAAATGAGGCAGCATGGGCACCTTTTGTTATGAAAAAGCCGGATTTGGCCTGCCGTAGCAGGGCCATTAAACTTCGTACTAAACAACGTCTAAAGTATTATACCGTTAGGCATGGTAAATAATTCTAGCTGGTACAAAAATTTAGTGACGGCAGAGGAGACGTTTTCAAAACTTCATGGCAGGCCAGATATAGCAAAAGCTTATATGACGGCGGCTAGGCATAGGAAATCACGATTGCGTGATGAGGAGTTTTTGTTATATTTATACAGACGATTTTTTAAATACCTAAATTTTTTAAGGAAACAAAATGTTAAGTATGAATAAAATTGAGGAGTGGTTGGATTGCTTTGAAGAATGTATTTGTTTACGAGACTTTCAAAATGGGGAAATATTTTTGCCTGATTTAATAGGATTCGGAACGAGTATGCACAATGTAATAAGGCGAGATAAATAGATTGAGGGGCATTGGAAACCTACGTGGACAAGGACGGGGGGTTTTAGGTTTAAGAGGGAAGACGCCAAGATTGTAAGATCTTCTGATGAGAAACTGGCGATTGTAATTGTAAATAGGCAAATACAACAGGTCATTTTCTCGAAGCCGACGAGTGCTAGCCATTTAACTCGACCAAGGGGCGCCAATAAAGCCTTTTGATCCACACCAATTCACGGAATGTCTAAATTGGTATTGAAAAATCAACCTTTCACCTCTCCTTCTTATCATATAAGGACAACTGAATTTCCTATCAGCAAGAATCCGATGCAGTTTTCAAAAAGGCCTATTTTCCGCCCACTAAGTCTCTTTGATGTTCGCTTGCTTCTTGGCAATGTGGACATTGCTTTTACGAACCAATTTTTCAAGCGGCCGGACAACTTTGGGGGGGAGATCCTTGTTTAGAAATGACTGGTAGGTTGGGATGAGGAATTCCGGCAAGAGTCGTGCCCGGTCCAGCCCGGACACCAGTCCGTCCACATCGGGGAAGGTCGGGTATTCATCCAGTTTCCCTAGCGAAAGCAGCCCCAACATCGTCCGAAGACATTTTTCGCATTCGCCACAATTGACTTCGTCATTTCTATGCTCCCAACAGATCCGCAGGTGATCAATCACCAGCGGTTCGTTCACGATCTTTTCCAGCTTTTCCACGCGCCAAAGGTCTTGGCCAAAGTGTTCCACCTGCAACTGTTTGGAGGACCAAAGGTAGTCGGTCTTCCAGCTCGATCCCCACGGCTTGAAGTTATCGACCGAAAATGAAGCGGAAATCAGAATTTTTGAAAATTCAGCAGCCAAGAGGTGTCCGACTGTGGCAAGCGCGGCACCGTGGAATTTTTCCCAATTGATTTTCCTTAGGATTGAGTGATCCCGGAGATTGGTCCTGACCACCACGAGCTTCACTCCGCTACGGTTTGCAACGTCACGCAGGCTTTTTTCCAAGCTTTTCAGTCGATCGGCCTTTTGCAGTCGCACGTCGTAGCCACAGACATAGATAATTGAACCGACATCGGATCGATGCAGCATAGTATAAAAAGAATCCACTCCTAGGGATAGGAAGACAGCTGTGCCGCGTTTGCTTGTTTCCTCGGAATCAAGATTCCTGCACTTAGTCTTAAATACCGTCGGGCCGATGGACCACCAGCTATCCCAGATTTGCCAAAGTTTCTTCAAATGAGCCGACAAAACCGGACAGATCCGAAGCGGAAATCGAAGTTTCCAGTTGTCCAGTGCAGAGGTGGCAAAACACAGGCAAGCGAATGCGTCGCCTGAATCACGCAGTGGCAGATCCTCGCATTCGAACCATACTGTTTCTCCTTCTATTTCCCATTCCACACGACGACCTTTCCCCGCGCGTTGCATGGCCGTGAGCCCGAGAAGTCTTCGTTTGAAATAGGAAATCATCAGTTAAGAGGGGGAGTCTGCCATTTCAAGGGGTAGCAGATTCGCATGGATTTACCCGAGGTTAAGGTGCGACTACGAGATCAAATTTTTGAAGTGTTACTGGCGTTGGATTTTGGAGCGGTGACAGTTTTGAATGCAGATTCCGAACTTAATATCGCTCTCCATTCAATCACGAGGCCACAAATTAAGCGAGCTTCTTTATCATTAACTATCATTACGTTTTGAGGTTTACCATTAAAGCCGTATAAAGATCCCCCCCACCCCGCCGATATTTAGCATATGTTTAAGTCCTATTCGGATATTTATGACAGGCGAGGAGCTATGTATCATGAAGCCATGGATCGGTGGCCCGATGCTAGGAAACGCGAATTCGAGGCATTGGTTGAAACAGCTCGAATTGAGAAGGGCCGCCCTTTGATTTTGGATGTGCCTTCGGGTGGGGGATATCTGGCCGCCTACCTGCCTGAGGGGGCGAAATTGGTTTCGATCGATCCAGCGCCCAACTTTTTAGAATCAGGAACTCATGAGAGCGATCACCAGGTGATTTGTGCGCCTCATGAGGCGATCCCGCTACCGGATGGTTCGGCCGATGCCATTTTAAGTCTGGCCGGCATGCATCACATTGATGATCAGGTAGGTGTTTTCCAGGAATGGTTTCGGCTGTTGCGGTCCGGTGGGGCGTTGACGATCGGGGACGCGGAGGAGGGCTCCGCTACGGCAGAATTTCTTGATGGAGTGGTCGGGCGTTTCAATTCAATGGGACATCAGGGGAAATATCTGCGTGCGGAGCAGCTGGAGATGCTCGGAGCAATTGGATTCACTGTTACATTTGCGGCAATCAAGTCGTACGGTTGGCAGTTTGAAGATCGAAGCCAGATGTTTGAGTATTGCCGGACCTTGTTCTGCATGGATAGCAATCCCAGTGACGAAGACCTACTCCAGGCAATTGAGCAAACTGTTGGCTTCAAGGAGCTGGATGGGTCTTGTGAACTCAATTGGGCTTTGAACTTCATTCGTGCGGTGAAGCCCTGACCTCCGAGCACTTTCATAACTTCCACTTACACTGAAATATGGCCGGATTTGTTTTTTTTGCGACTCAGGGAAACGATCGCGTTGTCCCTGAAATGTCCGCCGCCATCGAGCGATTGGCGCCAGAGGGTTTTTGTGAGATCCAAGGCGAGTGCTCCGGCCCAGCTGGCAAGATTGCCTGGCATCATGGAGAGGTGGCACCGTTCGAGCACTACGATGGGGAAGCCGGGACGGTATTGCTTTGGGGCGATGCGATTGCCTATGACAATGACTCTTATCTAACCGCTGCTGAGGTGCATCGACTGATCGCCGGGCAAGCCACAACGGAGGGTGAAGAGGCGTTGTCCAGATACAGCGGCCTGTTTGCGTGGATCTTTCTTTCCCGTGATGGCTGCCTGATCGCCGGGGTCGATTCGTTCGGATTTTTTCCGCTTTATTATTTCCAAGAAGGCGAGGCGTTTGGAATCGCTACGAGCCTGACCGCTCTCCGGCAGCATCCGGAATACTGCTCGGATGTCGATCCAGTTGGGATACTCCGTTATGCGATCCAAAACGGATCGACCGGCACGCGGACCTTGGAGCACTCCGGGCGACGGTTAGCAACGGCTTGCTCGATTAGATATGACTCACAAAACAAACGCTTTGACCTGAATAAGCATCGCCTGCCCGGTCCTCGGGCAGGTAAGAAGACTCAACCCGAGGAGAAGGCAATCTTGCAATCCGTCGAGGCGACTCGCCGGGCTGTGGAGCGTCATGTGCAGCGGCCACCGGATCACGCCCTACTCTCCGGAGGGCTGGATTCGCGTCACATGCTGGCTCTTGCACACGAGGCGGGGATCCGGCCGCTATGTGGGACGGGGGGCATCAAGTCCGACTACGAATCAATGTTCGCGTCTTCGGTCGCCAAGCGATTGGGACTGGAATGGTGTTACCAAGAGGATTCCGTGGAAGCGCTCGAAGAGGGTATCAGAAACGAGTTACGGCTGCACTGGCTGGGAGGCGGTTTCAGTACTGTCAGCCTGAACGCCGGGGCTGCCCTAAGTCGACGACTCGGGAAACGCTCCTTGGGTGGGCTGGTTCTGGATAATCATTACAGTCCGGCCGGCTCGTTTCGCGTAGGCCGTAATTTGAATAATTTCGATTTCGCTCTTAAGAAATGGATCAACCAAGCTGGAATCGATCCACAAACACTGCGGCGAATGTGTGTAAACTCAAGCATGCGTGATGCACTAGAAGTGGCGATGGGTGAAATACGCGAGGAATGGGATGCATTTGAGGGCACAGGATTCGACCGGACCTGGAAGATGCTCATGCATTTTCGCGCCCGTCCGCACTTAGGAACCCACGCATGGAAGCAATCGTTTTACACGTGGCCTGTGCTGCCGAGCGTAGATTTACCCATGGCGGAGTCGATCCGCAGTATAGCGGATAGACATTTCATAAACCGGAAATTGCAGAGGCTGACTTTGCAGCGGATTGCGCCTGAATTGGCCCGAATTCCATTGGCCACCTTTTCGCATTCTCCGGAACCGATCACACCGAATATTGCGGCGACTTTGCAGCGGAAATATCTTAGTCTGCGGGCACGGATGAGGGGTTCGCGTCGGGACGAGTATCATCGGTTTCATAGAGCCATGCATTTAGACCAACCGGCTTGGCGAAAGGTGCGCGAATACGCCGAGCCACATCGCGAATCACTACATCAGTTTTTTGATTCCGCTAAACTTGATACCTATCTGCCAAAACCATCCGTGACGACTAGTATCAAAGCCGGTGGAGGGCATAGATTTATCTGTGGGATGATGTTGTGGAACGCGGTACGGGCGGAGCAATGAGTTAGTCTTCGTGTTATGTCTGAAAATGTCTCCGAATACTTGCACCTCAACGACTGTTTACGCACCATTGGCGATGTTGAGGGTTCCGTATCCGTTGCTACCTTTTTCGATCCGCATCGTAGCGGTCGGCCCCAGGCATTTCGCAGCAAATAGGCAGATACAACAGGTCTTTTTCTCGAAATTGACCAGCACTAGCCATTTAACTCGACCAACGGCACCAATCAAGCCTTGTGGTACAACCAATCCACGGAATTTCTAACTTGATAGTTCAAAACCAACCTTTGGCCTCCCCTCGGTATCAAATCGGACAATTGGATTTCCTATCAACCAGCGACAACTTAGACACGCTTAAAAAAGTCGCACTCTCAAGACCTTGGGTGGGGATCAAAGTCACCCAAGACCAAAAGATGTGTTTTGAGTTACCCCCTGAACAAGACCTAGAAAATCGCGTCAGAGATTTAGGCCTTTTTGATAAGTCGGCAAATTTCTTGAACTTTAAAGAAGAACGCGATGGCATTGGGGTCGAATGTTTGGTGGTGGCACCTCCTCTACATTTTGGCAATGGGCAAAAGCTCTACCTATTTGTGAACCGTCGCCCTATCAAAGACAAAGCCCTGATTCAGGCTGTGGTTCGTGCCTTTTCTAGTTACATTCCAGAACGACGTTTTCCTGGTGGTGTTGTCTTTATAGACATGGATCCCGAAGAGGTCGATGTGAACAGCCATCCGACTAAAGGTGAGGTACGCTTTAGAAAGTCGGAGAAAGTCTTCAGGACAATATATGGTGCGGTGAAAAACCAGCTGATTAACAGTGCTCAAGAAGAAGATGCGATGAAATCTCAGTAAATCGTTTATAAGAAACATGGTTTGCCTAAAACGGTTCCTATGAACCGTAGTTACGGGGGCGTATATGAAGGTCGTCCCAATCCTTTTATCCCAGCGGGACGGAATTTCTAACTTGATAGAGCCAAACCAACCTTTACCGTCCTCTCCGAATCAAATCGTAACAATTGACGTAGGGGAGCAAAGATGCCGGAGTAATTTCCTATCAACAATGTTCAGAACCCTTTTCATACTATTTATTGTATGGAACATGTCCTCCGTACAAGTTCAAGCCATACCTTCTTCTCTCGAAGAAGCAAAAGCCGAAGGTGCACTTCGATCGAGTTATCGAAATCAGAACAAGCCGGCCGTATCCAATATAGTGCCCGAAGCCAATTTGGAAGTATTTCACAAAACGATTGAGCCACTCCTGAGCGATAATTGCTACCAGTGCCACGGTCCGGATAAGCAGAAAGGCGATTTCCGGATCGATACCCTGAACCCCGACCTGATTAACAGTGGTGACGAACTGTGGTGGCTGGATGTAATGGATGTTATTACTAATGGCGAAATGCCGCCAGAAGATGCGGACTTCGAAATGGCTGATGAAGACCGTGGAACGATTGTCAACTGGCTAACTAAAGAGGTTCAAGTAGCTTCGCAGGTTCGTCGCAGTGAGGAAGGGCATTCCTCCTTCCGGCGTATGACACGCTACGAATACAACTATGCATTGCAGGACTTGCTCGGTCTCCCCTACGACTTTGCCCAGAACCTACCCCCGGAAACCGCTTCGGAGGATGGGTTTCAAAACAGCTCAGAAATGCTGCAAATGTCGGTAAAGCAATTTGAGCAATACAGGCAGCTGGGACGAAGTGCTTTGGAAAAAGCAACGGTTCGTGGGGAGCGTCCGGAAATAGTATTTTATTCCATTCCCATTGATGAGGCCGTGGAGAAGTTACGCAAGCGGATCGTTACCGATATTGATAATCGAATCAGAAATGAGCAACTCGCCCCGGAAAAGCGCGAGGAAGAAATTGATAAGCAAAATCAAAGGTACGCAAAAAATACAAATCGCACTCACTACCTGGATCTGAGTACCGGCGAAGGTTATAGAGCAGTTTATCGATATCATGGAGCCAAACAATCGCATGCACCAGTTGCGGCACTTCCGAATGTACCTCCTCCTTCAGCTCAAGTGGCGATCGTACCCGCTCAGCAGGAAATCAAATTTGATTTAGGCGACTGGCTTCCCGAAACAGGAGATCTTCGTGTTCGCGTTCGAGCCTCCCGTACTACCACGGAAGGAGAGAGTTACCCCAGCCTACGATTATTCTTTGGTTTTCAAGCAAGCAATAATTCAGAAGGCATTCGCCGTATCGGTCATAAGGATACGTCAGTCAAGGCCTCACCAGTAGATCCGCAGTTTTATGAATGGACCATTCCCTTAGGTGAGACACCTAGGAATCTTTTTCGTGGAATCCAACAGATGGGACAAATTCCTAACCCTACCGAATTCCTGGAATTTCAAAACATTCATCAGGATAACTCCAAACAATCAACATCGGGCATTCAAATCGACTATGTAGAGGTTTCGGCTCCGGTATATGCCCAATGGCCACCGGAGTCACACGGTCGGATATTTATAGATAGCAGAAACAAGGGCACGGAGAGCAAGTATGCCAGGGAGGTTTTGGCATCATTTATGCCACGTGCATGGAGGCGACCCGTCACGAAGTCGGAGATAGATCAGAAGCTCAAACTTTTCAAAGAAGTCCGTCCCGTCTGTGATGATTTTCAGGAGGCGATGATTGAGGTACTGGCCGGCGTCATCTCCTCCCCTCAATTTCTTTATCTTGTCCAATCAGAGCCGCCCAAAGGCAAGAAGGGCGAAACAAACTTAAGCGGCTATGAGTTAGCGACACGTCTTTCGATGTTCAT
>NHEC01000068.1 GCA_002171655.1 Planctomycetes bacterium TMED75 | reverse complement strand
GTTTTTGGGTTGGAAGAAATGTGTCTAACAAAGTTTCCGCTTATCAAATACAATAAAAATATTCATGTTTATCAGGGAACTCATAGAGTCGATAACGCAAGGATATCCGAGATTCAGGGATCTTTGTTCCACTTTAAATATTTAAGCGATTTTCATTTCAGAGTTTTGAAAGAAGCAAAACTCGAAAATCATTGGAATAATGCATCAGAATACAAAAATTATTCAAAATTAGTAAAAAATAATCCTGATTTCACTATTTTTTATGATGGTTCAAAAAAGTTTGTTGATGATAAACAACTCTTAAAATTGAACATTATGAAAACATCTGAAGAATTTGATTTATTTTATTAAATCATTTTCATATTACTATATCACGTTCTTTGTTTTTCCAATTCTGATTATTTTTCATTTGTTAAGGTATAAGAATCTATTCAACGCTATTCATTGGGTACGTAGTGGTAGCCTTCAACGGAAAAATAACAGGAATTACATGACAAAATCGCGGGTTGCATTATAGAAATAAAGCCGGAAGATAATAAAACTTCAGAGTATGCAACTCTGGGAAGGCCCCATTAAGAAGACTAAGAGCAACTAATAGGTGCCAAGATACAAACATAGTGCAGGAGGTATTACCATTGCGTCTAATGTTTCTGGCGCTGGAAAACACGGCCACCTGCACACCTATGTGTTTTTATATTCGGAAAATATAAAGGTGTAAACACTAGGCATCGCTGATAATTGGAAGGAAAACCAGCAAACTTGGACTTTCAAAGAGCTCAATGAATTAGAAAAGAAGTCTAAGAATAAAGAGAAGATGTTGGTCGAGTTACCCAAACTGAGCCATCGCTTTCGTTAGTCAGGACGTATTGATGACATGGTTATTTGATATAGTTTGTCAATGTCGGGACGCAAGGAGGCCGTAGGCCAATTGGAGGCCCAACATCGGTACGGTTCGGTCTCCTCCGGCAGTTCCTGAGCAAAATCCAACGGAGTAATGTAGCCCAACGAGCGGTGGGGCCGTATGTTGTTGTACTTCCATCGCCTATCTTCGAATACCATCGAGCCTAGGTCAGAGTCCAAATCTGCTCGCGGTTGAGGTACTCCTCTCGGAAAAGCGCGTTGAAGCTCTCGACGTATCCCTTCTGTCCTGGGCTTCCAGACTCCTTGTAGAGCGTCTTGATTTTTTTCTCGGTCAGCCAGCTGTACAGCCCGCTCTCGATGAACTCCGAACTGTTGTCGCTGCGGATGTGTTCAGGTGCTCCATGTCGCTCGATCAACGCGAATGTGATCCGCCTGACCTTGCGAGCGTTGATCCGTCAACCACCTGGAAGCACAGGCATTCCAGAATGGATTCGTCCAGTACGTTGAGCATGCGAAGCGTTCCGCAACGCATAGTATTGTCGTTAACCAAGTCCAAAGCCCAGACGTGGTTGAGATACGTCGCCTTGGTTGGAATTCCGGTGGAGGGGCCTCTACGTCTTCGCTTGGGCTTCTTTGTCGGAAACTGCTAGGCCGAGGTCGCGACACAGCCACTGAACAATCCAACCCACGACTAACCAGCCCTCCCGCCTCAGTAGGACGGCGATCTTCGGGTATTCTATTTCAAGATATTGGTTCAAGACTTGGCGAACGGCAGACTTCAGCTTCGAGATACAAGCTTTTCGGCTGCATCGCTCGGTAGACGAACGTGCTACGATGCAGCCCGAAGGGGCGGCAAGCCGCTCGTACGGTGCAACTGTCCCCGGATACAAGCTTTTCGGCGATCTGGCGCTTGTGCCAGGGGCTCACAGCTTTTTTCCAGAGTCTCCTTTAAAAGCTATTTGCCTAGCATCTCGTCTGCGAACATCCGTTTGAGCCTAGCGATCTCCTTCTGAAGCTCTTTGAGCTGTTTGGCCTGATCGACTTCCATAATACCGAACTCCTTCTTCCAGCGGTGGAAGGTTTGCTCGCTGATTTGCCGCTCGCGGCATACGTCCGGAATCGTCTTTTCGCTTCTCTCCGCTTCCCTCAGAACGTGCATCTTCTGTTCTGTAGCGTGTCCTTTGCCTTTCATTGTATGAGTCCTTTTTAAAGGCCCAGACTAACTAACCAAGCGGCACAGTTCTCGTAACCTTAACCATAACTTTCACCTTATATAAAGGTACAAATATACTATTTATTATATATCAACGATTTTTTAAGTATTTATTTAATCTCCTAGCCGTTTTTCTTATAATTCCAACGATAGTCCTAGAGGCTAAGTGTTCATTTTCTTTTGTTAAGTTTTTACACCTCAGTGACAATCGATTAAAAGATTCTGCTAAGGTGTAAAGGGCTTTATCACTCCAAATATCTTTATATTGCAAATCCGGTTCTAAATTATGATTAAATTTAAAACCTAATTGGTAACGTTCGCTAAATTCTAACCAATCGTTCCCAAACTCATCTAATAAATTTTTCTTGCTTTCATTACTTATCTTAAATTTTGGGCCTGAAATATCCTGTAAATAGGGTGAGGGTCCTCGTTTATCAGAAAAATAAGGTGCAAACTCACTCAATTTATCAGCGATTAAAACTCCAGCATACGACAGGCTAGGGTTTTTTTCTAAGTCTAACCTAGGTAATTGGGGAATGTCAGAAGAAGGAAAAATAATAGATAAAAAATCATCAATGAGATCACCATTGACGAAATTACTCCTATCAAAAGCCCTTACATTCATTCGTTTTTCGCCAAACACCTCGTCCCAATTATATATTTTCTCAATTTCACTAAACTTACTGTGAATTCTATAGGCTTCATCAATTCCATAGTGACCTTGTTTTACCTGTTCGTTAATTGCTGATGATATGTGGTCTAATGGATGTCGCACATAAACGACAATCGTTATTTCATCAAATAATCGACTTAAGTATGCCTCCATCTTCCTTATTCCTTTTGGGTTTAACCCTAGTAAGAACTCAGAGGAAACTACCGTATTTGGGCTGCTCAATCCTTTTTCAAAATCTTTTAGAGACCTTTGGTGCCACGATGNTAATGCCTTGCCTTTCAGTCTTTTAATTTTTGCAACAAAACACTCCTCTGGACTAGGGTGAAAAGAAGAAGGTAAAAAACTATGATTTGACGAAATCCCTGGATAATGGACACAAAACTTGTGTAAAAGCTTCCTTTGATTAAAGAAAGTATTTTGTATCGAAGTTGTTCCCGTCTTCCACATGCCAATATGTAGGTATAAATGCTTCTTCATATCATTACTTTAAGCAATTACTGATTTATAGTTGTTTTTTCAATCATTTCAAATGCCCTCTTTATATCAAAAATTTGCACAACAACCTCACTATTTTTAATTTCGTAATCTTCTACAAATTTAAAATNACCTTCAATAGGAAAAAGTGATTTTGTTGATAGGAAATTCAATTGTTCCGATTTGATTCAGAGGGGAGGGTCAGAAGTTGGTTTTGCGTTATCAAGTTATAAACTCCTTGGATAATTTAGGACCGCAAGGCTTTATTTCGTTATTGATGGTGCCAATTGCACATGGGCGTTAGGCCCAATTAGGATTTAAAGGTGTTGATTATCCTTGATATTGCGTTTGTTACGAACCGTGAGAGCTGAGAACGCGTTTTTTTTTGAAATGAATAGGGGACTTCATTTTTACTAAGGTACTTCAATGTTTTTTGATAACTTGGAATCATTTTCCGAATATCTGTTGACTTTGTCACCCCCTTTTTTAGGTGAAGTTGAGCAAAGCTTACTTTTTCATCAAGGGCTCCATATATGCCCATACTGCTAAAGATATACTCTATGTATGTTTTTCGAGACATCTCACACTCTTGATATAATTGTTCAAATTCAATGAGTAGAGGCGATGATAATTTTTGAATATGCTTGTACATATTTTCACTGAGGTGCCGGTCCGATTGCATTTTTCTACGGCAGGCATGATCATTTGGAATTATGAGCTTCTTCTCACGATTTAGATAAGGAGCATAGCGGGCCGTTTGTTTCGGTCCCCACACATTTGTAGCTTGCGAGAGAATAAGGGACATTGTTCGAGCTGCTTGATCCGACCGGTACAGAAATATTTGATTATAACCGAGCAGTTGAGTTGCTTTAAGTATATTCAGATTTATCTGTTCTGGAATAATTTCAAAGCAGTGTTTGATATTCGGTTTGTCTTTTAAGATCTGATAAATTTCATCGACGGTACTTTCTTCACCTGCGTGGTATTTATGGGTGATGTAACCATACACTCTATTTTTATTGAAGGGTTCATGCTCCAGTGAAGGGTAGGATGAGAGGTTATCTAAAAGGCTCGTGAAGCTTGTGCCTCCAGTACGCCGTATTGTCCAAATGATATAGGGAAGCATTAGGTTATTTTTTTCCATTGTGACCTTCCCCTCGGATTTCCGTCAGAGAGTGTGTAAATCATTGGTATGTTAGTTATGCTGCTTTTTCAAGGTTTTAGTGTAGCTCTAGAAACTGCACTTGTGATAGATTGCCTACTGATGAGTGCTTGCACCTTGAGTTGTAGAAGCCCTCGATATGTTGAAAATTGCTACTAGGGCTTTACGCCGAGTTTCAAGATAGCCGCTATCTGGCATTAGTTCACGCTTGAGAGAGCAAAAGAAGCTTTCACAGCAGGCATTGTCATAGCAGTTACCTTTGTCAGACATCGACTGATCCATACCCCACCTCTCGAGCTGGTTTCGTAGTTTGTGGCTGGTGTATTGGGTGCTTCGATCCGCGTGGAACCTGGTTGATTTCGTATCTAACACTCAATCCGATACCCCTTGCTCCAAGCTCCATGTTACTATTTCTGCTGGCATAGCAGAAGCTGTCTGATGGCCAATGATTGTGCGTGAGAAGAGATCCATAACAACAGCAAGATAGAGCCAGCCTTCTTTGGTTCTAATGTAGGTGATATCCGCGACTAGAGTCTCTTTAAACCTTGAAGCGTGCTGAGATTCTAGTTTGTTGGCACTATGCTTTGCGGCATGATCTACCTTGGTTGTTTTGGGTTTAATAGGCTTTGCCTTTCGCCAGGCAGAGGCTGGGATAAGAGCTTCTTCAGAAGTCCTTTGGGAAATAATTTTTTTGGGGAAAATCGGAACAATTGAATTTCCTATCAACAATCATAGACCCCTCGCAGAACCCTGCGAATGGTTCCTTTGGCTTCCAATCGTGAGAGTGCTTTTCGGATCGCTGCATCGCTACCGAGGTCCAAAAAATCATTCTAAGAAAATGCCCAACCCGTCTGGTTGCCATATATTCTCGAAACAAGCTAATTATCAATCGATTGCATCCTTATAAGGTAGGCTATTTTGTCACAATTAGAGGGGTATTTTTGTGACAAAATTTCGTGCCGAAAAAGGGGTTGAACGCAAATTATCAAGATTTTATTACGTCCCGTATTCGTTGCGTTGGCGCAGACTGCGATGAACGAGTCTTCGTTCTTGATGCGGCATACGGTGCGCTTGCGAGGTCCTTTGGGTTGTGGAATTGCTTCCAGTCCCGAGGAAGAAGTTTGAAGTTTGAAAAAAAGGGGGGGCGTGAGGGTGACGTGGCACGGCGACGGAGCACCGTGGCTACAACAGAGCGGCGACGGAGCACCATGGATAAAAAATTTGACATCGGACGTGGAGGACTGGTTCATGCCAACATGTATAAGGGCTTTCGCGTGATCTGTGTCACTCCTGCCGGGAGGAGGAGATACATGAAACTATTAGCCCCTTATATTTTATCGGCCGCGGAAGTGGATCGTTGGGATGTATGGGTTAACACGGCCGACGCTGATGATATTCAATTTATTGATAACCTTGCCAGTGAATTTGATAAAGTTAACCCTATCCGAAAAGAAGATGGAGTGATCAATGGATTTAAAACCATCGGATGGTTTTTTTGCACCGCTACAGAATCCAACACCATCTATATACGATTTGATGATGACATCGTTTGGATTCAAGATGGTTTCTTTGAAACATTCTTGGACTATCGAATTAATAATCCCGATCACTTTCTAGTATTTCCGATCATAATCAATAATGCGATCGGCACGCACTTACTGCAACAGTACAAATTTTTCAGCCACCTTCAATACATAACGGCGCACGTATATGACGACTGGGGATGGCGTTCTCCTGAATTTGCCCTTAAATTGCACGAATGGTTTTTTGAGCAGTTGAAAAATGACAATATAGATTCAATTAAATTCAACTCAACTCTCATTTCATTGAATAGAATGTCTATTAACTGTATGTCATGGATGGGAGATGAATTTTCAAAATTTGATGGATCCGTGACTGAAGAGGAGGAAGAATATTTAACGGTTATAAAACCAAGAGAAATGCAAAAAACGAACTCCATTTGCGGAAACACAATCGTTTCTCATTTTGCGTTTGGCACTCAACGGGAATTATTGGACCGCAGTGATCTTTTGCAACGCTATGAATTATTGATTGAATCTAATAGTAGTCATGAAATCGCAACTATACTCAATATCCTGAAGAAAATATCTCCTAAACAGTCTGAGCCTGAATCTAAAATGGGAGTGAAGGAACGACTCAAAGCATGGAGTAGAGTAATCCCCCTACCTTGGCTAACTTGGATATCTTTGGGAGAATGTTATCGAAAATTCAAACATCTTAGGTTTAAAAATTAATCTTTCCCTAAGAAGCGAATTCATATCAGTAAAATGAAAACTCCCTTATTTTGGCTTGATCCAATCGGTGGGGTTACAAATGCTGCTCTTACAATGAGGATGATAAAAAAATGTGCAAAGAAATTGCTGATTAAAAATCGTTTTCGAATCGCTTACTCGCATATTCCTGATAGTTCTAATTTTCTAACTTACAAAAAAACAGGGCTAGACTGGGGAGGATCAATACGGTGACCCTCAAGACCATCTTTGCGTGGCTGGATCAGCACGACATTCCCTACGACGAAGTGCTCCCGGGCCGGCCCTGGTGTGGATCCAACGGATTCTACGTCGATGACAGGACCATTCGCCCCGATGAGTTCACCAACCTGTCGCTGGAGGAGATCGAGAAGATCACCCAATGAACGTGATCATCACCATGGCCGGAGAGGGAAGCCGATTCAGCGAAATCGGCATCCTCGAGCCCAAGCACCTGATTCAGGCAAGGGGAAAGACCCTCTTTGAATGGGCCCTTCTGAGCCTGGAGAACTTTTTCGATGGCCACTTCATCTTCATCACCCGCGAGCATCACGCCGCCGCGGCTTTCATCTCGGAAAAGTGCCGGGCCCATGGATTAAAGAGCTTCTCAATCCACGAGCTCGATTATCTGACCAAGGGCCAGGCCGATACCGTCCTGGCGGCCAAAGACCGGATCTCTGATCCCGACGAAGAGATCATCATCTACAACATCGACACCTACGTCGAACCGGAGCAATTGCAGCCCGGCTTCATCACGGGCGATGGCTGGATACCGGCCTTTGAAGCCGAAGGCGACCGGTGGAGCTTCGTCAAAACGGAAGAGGATCTAAGGGTGGTGGACATCGCCGAGAAGGTGAAGATCAGTAATCGGGGGACCATCGGCCTCTACTACTTCAAGACCTTCAATCTCTTCCGGAAACTCTACCGCGACCATCTCTTCGATCACGGCAACGAGCACTATATCGCGCCGATCTATCGTGGCTTGATCGATGATCCGGATGCCTCCGTATACACTCACATGATCGACACGGAAAAGGTCCACGTGCTGGGCACCCCCGAAGATATCCGACAATTCGATCCCGAATTCGGCCGGTTGATAGGAAATTCAATTGTTCCCCGAATACATGCTGGAAGCATTCGACAAACCTTTATTTGACTACGCGCTTGAGAGCTTCAAAGAGCAGTTCGAGACTGAGCCGTTTTTGTTTATTTGTCGAGAACTGCAAGACACCCCCGCCTTCATAGAAGAACGATGCAAACTCCTCGGAATCATAGACTTTGAAATTTCGGTGCTTGATCAGCCTACCGATGGTCAGGCTGAAACAGTTGCTCTAGGGCTGGCTATGTCAAAACGCAGTGGCGATCCTATTACGATTTTCAATATCGACACGTTTCGTAGCAACTTTGTTGATAGGCAGCACCTTACACAATTGTTGGGCTAACGGCATAAATACCGCTTTAAATCCTCCGATATCGAAATAGAGAAGAACCTGCAATTTCTTGAGGAGAAAAAGGTTTCACTTGTTAAAAAAATTACAATTCGGTTGAAGGCACTCCCGTTGAATTTGCGAGCGATCATAGGATTTCTCACGAAGGCAAATTTAAAGTAATTCGTAAAGGTATCCGACCCCACCCTGCTCTTGATCTCTGAAGCAGTTAAGTGTTGAAGAGCCTTTTTATACTCTTTTTTCAAAAAACCCTTTTGCTTTTCTAATCCAAACAAGATTTCGCCACCAGGTTTCTTAATTCCTTTATTGTCGGATCCAATAATTTTAAGCACGATCTCCATGCTGGTTCCCGCACTTTTTGGAATATGAACCAAAACTCACTTTTTAGCATGTGAAATAGGCATTTAATGTGCCTCTAATAGGGTCATTTCAAAAACCTTTCATAAAATTTTGAATTTGTTTTCAAGTCCCGAAAAATATTTTGTTCTTTTTTAACTCTCAGATAACAAAATAGCTGAAGAAGTCGTCGAAATATTTTCACAGTCCATCGGTGGGGAGGGTTTTCGCGATAGGGTCTTACCATAACCATATTCACCAAATATTTTTGAGGAAATTTTTGATAGTCTTTGATTGAGATAAATTGCCTTAAACCACCTCGAAATCCAGCCCCGTGGTGATAAACAATGTTTCCATAAATTCCGTAAAAAAGCTCATGCTCGTTTTTTAGATTGCTTCTTTCTAGAGGCAACCAATTGGTCTTCGATTTCTCGAGAGCCTCCAATAAATTAGCTCCCGTATCCGACATCTTTTCTCCGTTGTGCTCCCACTGATAGTCGAGCCCCCAACTGCCCTGCAGCTCCTTCCAGGCACTCACTTTAGTGACGCAAAATGCGGGATGAGGTTGAATCATCCCATCAATCTCTGATCTCTGCATCGCAATTAACTGATGATCTTTAATTTTTTCAGCAACAAACTCATAGGTGTTATCACGCACTGGAAGAGCATCGCCGTCTAAAAATAATATGATGTCTTCATCATTGGCCTGTTCTGCAATGACTTTTGCCAAGTAATCCAACTTGAGGGCATGGTCGACACTTGCTGGGAATCGAGCATTTTTTTTCTTTTCTTTCTGAGCCTCATCAAGTTGGTAATCTTGAGCAAAGTAGAATTTGGACTTATGCCCCATTACTCCATTGAGAATGGCATAGACTCGATACGGGGTTTTTAGATTTTTCTTAAGATAATCTAACTGAATATCAATCCATCTGTCGTCTTTGTAGTGAACCGTTGCAATATGAAACATAGTATCCTTTGCCACGCCTATAATTTTCCCGACCATCGAAGAAAATACAGAACATTATTACTATAACAAATTCATACTTTAAGCACAAAATATGCCACCGTAAAATCAAAGATTGGAAACGTTTTTTTACCCTACTTGGAAGTGACTACATTTTAAGTATTTGACGACGCCACAACCTCAACTCATTCCAATTTAGGGTCACAATCGCTGTTGTTGACAAGAAATTCAATTGTTCCGATTTTCTGAAAGTCGATGCTAGGAGGTGCAGATCGCGTCGAAGAAGCGCGTGTAGCATGATGTGCGTTCCTGCTCCGATTTCTCCTTGAAGAGAGATGCATTCTCTTCGAGCTTGTCCATGAAGCGATCCAGTTTGGCGCAGCTCGATTCCCCCGTGGAATCTTCTTCGATGTCATTGGAGCTTAGGATATGCTCCTCGGCTTCAAGGCCGAGTCCTCTGTAGAAGTTTTCGTATTTATGGGCCCAGCTTACGCTTAACGTAGGTATCCCATAGGCGACTCCTCGGATGAGGGCGTGGAAGCGACCCGCGACGAGGAGATCTAGATGCTGGTGGGCGGCTTCGATTCCTTCGATATAGTCTCTCTCGGTTTCGTAAGTTCGCCGTCCATCGCTGAAGATGCCGGGAACCGACGTCCTTTCGCAAAGGGATCGGCTTAGAAACTGGTCGTCACGCTCATTACGATAGCGCCCGCGTTCGTGAGGAATAAGCACGACTTGGTCGCCGCGTTTCTTGAGAAGGCGAATCAGTCGTTCCATCATGGTCAGATAGCTCTTGTCTCGATCGTTGATCTGCCGGTTGAGGGTGATTCCGACGACCGGCTTTTTTCGATCTCCTAATACGAGCCCGAGATTCTCTAGGGTTGCTCGACTCCCGCTGTCTTTAGAGGATTCGTAGACCAAGGCCGTATCAGGGGCGATTTTCGCCTTGTCCTCGATTTGTGGACACAGGCTTATCGCATTCGCCAGCGAAACGCTGTCACGAGCGTAGAGTTCCGAAGCTTCATCGAATAGGCGACTGCACGCTTTGGCCAAGGAGCCGTTCTTTTCTCCGAAAGGTCCCAAGGTCTGCGGAGCAATGACCGTCTTGGCTCCCCATTGCTTGAAGAGTCGAACCCTATCCAAGGTGACTTCTGCAGCTTGAGAGCTTCTCACGCTCGACTTGTGTTTTTGCGAATAGACGAATCCGGCCAAGTCGATAAAAAGCCTCGCTTTTCGAAGACGCTGAGGTTTCGACATGCCCGATTCGCTTCGCCCTTTGAAATGGACATGAAAGCCGCGTTTTTCCAGGGCCTGCTTGGTCGCTACGGTCATTGCGTAATCGCCATAGTTGACATGGCATCCATTCGCTTGAAAGGCGGGGGAAACCTGAACCACGGCGATGTTATCCCCCTCTCCTCTCGTGGAAAGACGTTTCAGGCCTCGTCGAAGACCCATCTTCAAGCTGAATTTTCTTAGAAACGCTTTCATGCGGCTGGGCTGCGTCTAGGAATCGATTTTGCCGTCGCCGGGTTTTGGGAGAATCATGATTTCCTGATTTTCGCGATTGGCAACAGGTCTTGGAAGGCGGCCCAGAAGCTCTCTTCGGAATGCTCTTTTACCACCCATTCTCTGCCCTCTTTGCCCAGGCGTCTCCGTAGTGGCTCGTCGTCTAGGAGTTCGCGCAGCCCTTCCTTGAATCGGTCTAGGTGTTCGTCCTCGGCGGCGCTTTGGTCGATTTCGAGCTCAGCTAGCGTTTGCTGGACGGTCGCACCTGCAATTGGCCTCTTCAGACCTTGCACGGAGTGACGACAAAATCACAGGTCAAAAGCTTCAATTCCTAAATTCTTTCAATGTAAATCAAATTACGGATTATGCCATAACCGAGGTTGAGCTTGACGGGCTTATCCCGGCCCTCTCCAATCAGGACATTTAGATGTATCGCATTTCTTAGGACATAATCTTTTTGGATAGAGAAATGAAGTGCCAGGGGAGGGACTCCATCATCAACGGGCTGCGTTGAGCGCATCGAGCGCATCTATAAGCTTGCCGCTGTTGGCATCGAACTTACGCGCAAAAAGCGTCCGATTAGGAAGCGATTGAAGTACATCCAATTGGTGCATGGATTTAAAAACGATCGGAGACGGCGCATGTTTTTCAAAATGGTGAAAAGTTAACGAAGGCAAGATGACCCCCTCGACTTGTCCCCAAACGTGCATGGCAACGGTTTGAAAAAAAGCCTCATCTGCAATAAACGAATCCCTGTAATGATTAATAAGAGCCGCCTTATTGTCATCGATATAGGCGAGTAGTTCAGTTAAGCGCTGGATGTCCATCGCCCACCACTGCGAGCCAGTGCAAAAAGGGATGTGCAGTTTTTTCCTTTTTTTAGTAGCGATGCGAAGCGCAAAGGATAAGCTTATAGTCCTTCGCAACATCAGGATCACCAAAAGTCGAGACAATCCCGGGGCCACCATAATTATACCTCCTTTATTCTCTGAAATCTCCACTTTGTACTTTCTTTCTCGATCACTGTGATGTCCCCGGTCTTTGAGGTATCTCGTTTCCATGAAAACGTTTCCCCTATGATTGGACAGGTAGCTATCAATCTGGCCGTTCGACTTGACCGGATAATCTTGACCACTTAGCAAAATGACCGTGCCCTCTTTGTGGTTTAGTATAGCCATTTCCATGCACTTCAAAGTCGCAATCACACAACCTATACCTCCCCAAGAAATCCTTACCCTATCTGCAACCAATTCGACGTGGGGCAATGCTTCAAGGAACTTGAACTGCCGAAAATCAGTTTTGGCATCCAAGTGAACAATGAAAGAACTTGCGCCATCGTGAAGCCTACAAATCAGTCTTTCCAGAAGAACTGGGTTATCATGGGCCAGTATCAAATAAATCTTTTTCATTCAATCTACAATATACCCAATTCTCGAAAGAGGTTAATTAAAAAAAAAGCAACCATTGTTGATAGGAACAGAAATTCAAACTATTGCTGATTTAATTTCTGATTATCAAATTATGATTCCTGTTAGATCAGGTGAAGTTATGCATTCTAGAGCGAATATTGATAAAATTCAAAAGACTCTTGGATGGAAGTGGAGTATCAAAGTTATTGATTAGATCAAGAAAATTTTAAAATGAAAAAATTACGATTAACTTATTATTCTACAATCAAAATAAAGTTTTGTGGACCAGGTTGAAAGTTGGAAGCCTTGGACTAAAGATATTAGAGACCAGTTTTCATTCTGTATTGCTGATGATTGTAGCAAGGTGCCAGCAATGGAGTGTTAAAAAATGTTGATATGTCTGATATAGATCTATCTGTCTATCGTGTTAATGAAGATTTATATTAAAATATTGCAGGAGTAAGAAATCTTTCTGCCCAAGAATGCAAGACCGAGTGGATGGTTATTTTGGACATGGACACATTTTTGTCCGAAGAACTTGCTACAAGTATGTTAAAATTAGCAAGCATAAGAAAGGGGGAAGCATATAAATTTAACAGACGAGTTGTTGCCCTAAACAACCTAAGAATGGACAGCCACACCCCGCTGTATGTCTTCTGAGAGTAGAAGATTATTGGAATGTTGGTGGTTGTGAAGAAAACTTAGTTGGGCATTATGGGTGGACTGACCCTAGTTTCTGGTATAGGTCTATTGGAAAACTCCATGTGGTTACGTTTAGTGATCTATATTTGGATTACTGTCCTGAGTGTGAGGCAGATATTGACAGGGATAATCCTCATAACCATAGGTTGCATGAGGAAAAGAAACATAGTGGCAATTGGTCAACCGATTTTGTAAGTTTCAAATGGAAAAAAGTTTATTGAGGTTTAATAATGACCATTGCATTTAATTATCTTGGTAAACTGTGAATACTTGGAATTCAAATGTTGTTGATAGGAAATTCAATTGTTCCGATTTGATTCGGAGGGGAGGGTCAGAAG
>NHEC01000125.1 GCA_002171655.1 Planctomycetes bacterium TMED75 | reverse complement strand
CATCCTGCTGCTGATGATCGGCATCGCCGCGTTCTCCGTCGGCATCGACCGGATTCCACACTGGACGCTGGCGGCCTGGCTGGGGCTGACGCTCGGCGGACTTCTCGCCCTGGGGTTGTTCGTGCTGCTGCAGTTGCGAAGTGCCTCGCCGGTCATCGACATCCGCCTCTTCGGCAATCGCGACTTCTTCGGTTTTTCGGCCGTGGGGCTGCTGGCCAATGGGGCGTGGTGCGGTCTGGTGCTGATCGCCACCCTCCAGCTCCAGAAGGTTCTGGGTCTCTCCGTTCTGGATGCCGGGTTCTACTTCCTCTTCCTGAGTGCCAGCATCGCGTTCGCCAGCTTCACCGCTCCGTTCTTCGAACGACGGATCGGAGTCGTCCGCCTGCTTCGCGTCGCGCTCTTCCTGCAGACGATCGGCATCGGCCTGCTCTTCTTCATCGACGACCTGACCTGGCTCTCGATCGGAATGCTCGTGGCGGGTTTCGGCTGTTCCTGGGGCTGGGCCCTTCCTCAGGCGGGAGCCATTCGCAGTCTTCCACGGGAGAAGATCGGTCTGGCCAGCGGATCGGTGCTCACGATCATGATCCTCAGTGGCAACCTCGTCTTCGTCCTGGTCGCGATGCTGATCGACCTGTTTCCCAACGATTCTGCCGGCGAGGCCCGGGGGATCGGCTTTGCCGCGTTGTGTGTCGCGTTGATCGCATTGTGTGGTCTGGTCTGCACGATCCTGCTGCTGCGCCGCCTCAAGCATGCCTGATTCAGGTCCTTGCAGTACAAGACGCGCAGCCTCCCGGTGTGGAAGACTGCGCGTCTGCTGTCGTGGTGTATGGTTCGGATTCAGTCGGTGGTGGTCGACGCCAGTTGCCGCATCGTGCCGGTTCCGGGATTGATCAGTACGACGTGTGCCGTATTGGCCGGCGCCTCATGGCTGCTGAAGATCATCAACTGACTTCTGAATGGCATCATACGAATGTGTCGCAGGGAGAACGGGAGTTCCTCGACGACCGTGGTCCAGGTGTCGTTGGTGGTGTCGTACATCTCGAGGGAGCGGTTTGGTTCGAGGCCGTCTCCGTCCAGTTTGGGTGACATGCCACCCGCGAGGTAGATCTTGTCGCCGATGACCGCGGCTTCCGGTGAGAGTCTGGTGCGTGCAGGCGGGGTGATTCGTGACCAGCTTTGGCTTTCGAAGTCGAAGGCATCACAGTCATCCACCAACTGGAAGTCCTCCTTCATGCCGCCAAGCATGTAGTAGGAGCTTCCGACCTTCACCCCACCGAACGCACGGCGTGGGCTTTGAAGCTTGATGCCGGTGTCAGCAAAGTCGTCTGAGCCCGCCACGCTGTCAGCGGAGAGTACTTCAGTGAGGTGACGGAAGTGATCACCCTCTTCTCGGCGGGGGTCGTAATCGAGGCCTCCGAACACCCAGTACTTGCCGTCGTATTCGGTCAGTCCGAACTGACTTCGGGACACTGGCAGGTGGGGCCCGGTCATGTCCCAGCGGTTGGTCTTGAAGTCGTAGGTGCCGCCTTCCACGTGGGTGTGGGCCAGTTCGCCACTGTGGCCGAAGCCACCGAGTGCGAATCCGGTCGTCCCATCTTCGGACATCAGGGTCTGGATCGACTGCCGGGCCATCGGGTAGTCCCCGCAGGGTCGCCAGGTCATGGTGGCGAGGTTCAGTCGGTAGCACTCGTCCAGGAAGTTGTCTGATTCGAAATCATGCTGACCGGTGCTGTTGTTTCCGCCGAACATGTAGATCCATCCGTCGCGGACAAAGAACCCTTGTCGATTCTTTGCCGCTGATGGTGTGGGCACCATCCAGTGGTTCACGGTCGCTTTCTCTGGTTGTGGAGTGCTGACCGCAAGTCGTTCGATGTGTGCCGGGCGCATGCCTCGTGAAATGCCCCCGATGACCAGCACGTCGCCGTTGTGGTCCGCGGCCATCTGGTGGAAGAACCTCGGGAAGGTCAGGGTTCCGATCGGAGCCCATTCCTCTTCACCGGGAGTCCAGGAATGCACGACGCCATTGGCCGCCGAGGCGATGACCCGGCCGTCAACCGAGTCTCCGGCGGCTCCAAATGCCTGTGAAGGAAAGTCCGGTCCCTTTTCCCAGCCACCGGTTTCGGGGTTGTAGACATCGACCCGGTTGGTCGGTCCTCGTTCGGTCATCCCTCCGATGACCACGATCTGGTCGCCGGTCTTCACCGTAGCCAGTGCTCTGCGCTGGAAGGGCAGTTCACTGCTCTCCCAGCCTCGTTCGGGGGCTTCCAGGTCGAGGGTCAGCAGGTCGGTGTGCCAGGAGCGGCTGTCGTTCTCGGCGTCCAGGTCCCATCCTCCAAAGACATGCAGCTTGGAACCGATGACGGCGGTGTCGTGCGATGATCGGCCACTCGGCATGTCCGGGAGCGCACTCCAGGTTCCGCTGCTCGGATCAAAGAGCGCGACGCTCTTGAGCGAGACCAGATGCTCGGGTTCGCCAGGTGCATTCTCCGCCACCAGGCCACCGATTCTGATGACCTTGCCGTTCCATGTCTCAAGGGGCGAGCTCTGCATGTTCTGGTTGTGCGGCAGGCGCTCGATGTGAGACAGATCGTACAGGTTGACTCGGTAAAAATCGGCTGACTGCCCTTCCCGGTGGTAGTCGTGGGGGCGTCCTGAATATCCGCCCAGCACATAGAGCCAACCGTCGCTGGTGACCGAACCGAAGCTCGTGGTCGATCGCGGAATCGAAGAAACCGGTTGTCCAAGACCCATACCAGGCTGGACATCCGGATCATCCGGCATGGCAAAATGCTGTGCGGATGATTCAAAGGCGGTGCTGAGAAGTACAACACTGGAAAGCACGATGGTCTTGGTCAATTGATCGAAGCGCTTCATTGATCTTGGTCTTTTCGTTCGTTCGGTCGGGGTTGGAATGTTTCTAAGTTGGGAACTACGTCAAATCGAGGTGATCCACAGGGACAGACTCCATTGGGAATCAACACCGCCATGTTCATCCGAACGAGAAACCGTATCGCTTCGGTAAAGCGATGTGGGGGAAGTTCTGAAACCAGCTGGTTGAGGGTCCCCTGGTCCAGCGGTTTTAATCTGGGATCAGTGGTTGGCGGTGCCCCTGCATCAAACCCGCTGATGCAGGCGTGGATCAAGTCTGCGTCTTCTGTGAGGAATCTGGACATCTGGATCTACATCTCGCCTTGTATAGAGGTATCATAAAATGCTATCGGTTGAGACTGATTCTCAATTGCAATGGTACACCAGAGCTTGGTGCCTTGTCCAGGGGCTCCAGAGAAGGAAGCATTGATCCATGAACCGACGAGACATGATTCGAAGTTCGATTGCGGGAAGCCTTGGTGCCTCCCTTCTGACTCCCGTGGTGAGTGCGGGTACCCACGTGGTGCGCACCTCCCGTTTCGGCCAGGATGATGCTGCACGCATGCAAGCCGCCACCATGTCGGGAGTCGCCTATTTCCAGAAGCGGTGCGACGATCAGATGCCCACCGTCGTGGCATTGCAGAAAGCGATCGAAAGTGGAGATGTGGCGGCTGCTCAGCGTGCGTACATCGAATCCCGACCTCCTTACGAGGAGATCGAGACGATCGCCTGCTGCTTTGAGGATTCCGATCGCGACATCGACGCGCGTCCCTATGCCTTTGAAGGTGGTGAGACCGACGCCGAGTTCCGGGGATTCCACAAGATCGAGAACCTCATCTTCGCGGAGGAAGACCTCGAAGCGGCCCAGCCGCACGCCGAGATGCTCGTAGGCAGCATTGCTCGCCTCCGAAACGAACTCAATGAGGCCGACCGCTTCAGCCCCGAGCAGCAGTTCGGCGGGATGGTTGCCCTGACCAACGAAGTTGCCGCGAAAAAGGTTTCAAGTGAAGAAGAGACCTGGTCGGATCAGTCGGTACTGATCTTCAAGCACAACTGGATCGGTGCACAGAGTCAGTTCGCACCCTTTGGGGCGATGCACGGAATGGACCGACCGTCGGTCAAGGCAGTGGATGTGGCTTTCCGCAATGCTCAGGCGACCGTCCAGCCGTACTTCACGACCGGAGTCGTCGCCGCTGCTCCCTACAGCTCAGTGCCCATCAAGCAGCGTCGAGCGATTGCCGATGCCAGCAACCGCTACCGTGACGCAATCATCGTGGTGCGGGACGAGATCGGTATTTCCGGCTGATCACCGTCACCATTCAATCCTGAAACACCGAATAGCCCAGAAAGAAATCACTTCAATGCCCCAGTCCTTTCGTGCCATCGCACTCGTACTCATGGCTCTGGTCTGTGCCGCGCTGCCCAACCCCGCGTCGGGCCAGGCTGCCACCGCAAATGAGGCCGAACCGGTCGAATTGGTCGTGTACAGCGGACGATCCAAGTCATTGATCGGTCCGGTCCTCGAGAAGTACGAGAAGGCAAGTGGCAACACGGTGAAGGTGAAGTACGGTTCGACCGCCGGCATGACGGCATTGCTGCTCGAGGAGGGGAGAAAGACTCCGGCAGATGTGTTCATCGCACAAGATGCTGGTGCCCTCGGAGCTCTTGCCAAGAATGAACGGGTTCATTCGGTTCCCGAATCCATTCTGGTCGCGGTCGAACCGCGGTTTCGCTCACCCGACGGGGACTGGGTCGGAGTGACCGGACGTGCTCGGTGTGTCGCCTACAACACGACTGCGATGAAGCCGGCGGACATGCCGGCCTCCATCATGGACTTCACCGACCCCACCTGGAAGGGACGAGTCGGCTGGGCGCCCGGCAACGGATCGTTCCAGGCGTTCGTCACCGCGATGCGCAAGCGCGTCGGTGACGAGGCGACCGAGGCCTGGTTGCGGGGCATGATCGCCAATGAAGCGGTCGTGTACCCCAAGAATTCCGCGATCGTTCGTGCCCTGGGTGCGGGTGAAGTGGACCTGGGCTTCGTCAATCACTATTACCTCTACCGTTTCCTTGCCGAGGACCCGAAGTTTCCGGTTCGAAACCACTTCCTCCCCAACGGTGACCCAGGCGCCCTGGTCAACGTTGCCGGGGCCTGTCTTCCGGTTCAGGAAACGCAGTCGCCGCAGCAGCGGGCGGCGGCCGAGGACTTGATCCGCTTCCTGCTTGATCAGGAAGCCCAGGGGTACTTCGCCGAATCCACCTACGAATATCCCTTGGCCAAGGGCGTGGCACCTGCCAGGCAGATGATCTCCCTCGAAGTGGTTGAAACCCCGGACATGGATCTCAGCGATCTCGATGATCTGCAGGGAACCCTGGTCATGTTGCGCAAAGTCGGCGCGCTGCCCTGAGTACGTTCCTCGACAAGCAGCTCTTGCGTTCAATCAACCATCGTGGGGCGGTTGCGCCTTCTTGGCTTCTCGTGGGCTGCGGGCTGATCGGCCTGCTGGTCCTCGCTCCCCTTGTCTATCTGGTGGTCCGTGCATTCGGACAGGCGGACGGAGCCCAGGTGGGTGCCGTACTTCTGGGAGCGACCACCTTCGAGTACCTGGTGCGCAGTCTCGCGCTGGCTCTGGTGGTCTCCAGCTGCTCGGTGTTTCTGTCGCTTCTTCTGGCCTGGTCGACCTGCGCGCGTGACTTGCCTGGTCGTCGTCTGATGAATGTGCTGGTGGTCGCACCGCTCGCGGTGCCGTGTTACGTCGGGGCGGCCATCTACCTCGGTGCGGTCAGCCCCGGTGGTTTTCTCAGCGGAATCGGACCGCAGCTGGGACTGTCTCCAGGTTGGTTCAGCGGGTTCTGGGCGTCGGCATTCATTCTGGTGCTCTTCATCTATCCGCTTGCCTACCTGCCGATTCGATCGAGTCTCGCACGAATCGACCCCGCTACCTTCGATGCCGCACGCCTGCTGGGCTGTTCTCGAATAGAGGCGGCTCGACGAACGTTCTTCCCTCAGCTCCGATCCTCCATCGTGGTGGGTGGCACCATGGTGTCGCTCTACACGTTGAGTGAGTTCGGAGCGGTTTCGTTGCTCCGTTGCAACACCTTCACCCGCGTGATCTACCTTCAGTACGAATCCGCCTTCGATCGGGTGGGGGCTTCACTTTCCAGTCTGGTGTTGGTGGCGATCATCGCGGTCCTGCTTCTGCTGAGTGAGCGTCTGCGCGGACGATCGCTCAATCAGCGCGCCGGGCGATCGGTGCGGCCGCTTCGGTGGAACCTGGGACGTGCACGATGGGGCGTTCTCGGTCTGGTCGGAGTCGTGTGTCTGCTTGCCCTGGTCATTCCGGTTGCGAGTCTGATCGCCTGGTGGGCACGCTCCAGCGCCACCGAGCTGGTGACCGACCTGGGGGAATCACTCCTGACGACACTGCTGCTCTCCCTGAGTGCGGGACTGCTCGTGGTCTTGTGTTCGATCCCCCTGGCTCTGCTCTGTACTCGGTATCCATCGCGATCCGGTGCCTTCATCGAGCGTCTGGCACACCTCGGTTTTGGACTGCCCGGAATCGTGGTCGGTCTGGCATTGGTCTTTCTCAGCCTGCACCTGGTCCCCTGGCTCTACCAGACCTGGGGGGTGGTGGTGGTGGGGTATCTGGTGTTGTTTCTTGCGTTGGGCACCGGTCCGATCCGGGTGGGTTTCGAGCAGGCATCGATCCGAGCCGAGGAGGCTGCGCGCACCCTGGGAGCTGGTTGGTGGACCCGGCTTCGTCTGGTCACCCTGCCGGTGGTCATGCCCGGGCTGATCAGTTCCTTTCTGCTGGTCTTCATCACCACCACCAAGGAGCTTCCCAGCACGCTCTTGCTCGCCCCCGCCGGAACCCACACCCTCGCGACCCGGGTCTGGGAGTACACCGAAGAGGCGATGTACGCTGAAGCGGCGCTTCCGGCACTGTTGCTGATGATTCTGTCCGCCGCCCTTGTCGGGTTGATGGTCTGGCGCGAAGATCTCCTCGAGAGAAGACCATGATCCAGCTCCAGGACATCTCCAAGCGATTCGCGCAGTGCACCGCACTCGACGGGGTCAACCTGCAGCTGGAGCACGGTCGAATCGGAGTCCTCTTCGGGCCCAGCGGGTGTGGAAAGAGCACCGTGCTTCGGATCATCGCCGGACTCGAACGAGCCGACACCGGTCGAGTACTGATTGGCGGTCAACCGGTGGATGGGGACGGAGCCGCGTTCGTCGCTGCTGAGAAACGCAAGGTCGGCATGGTCTTTCAGGATCTTGCGCTCTTCCCTCATCTTTCCGTCCGTCGCAACATCGCCTTCGGGCTCCGAACGCAACCCGGCCGTGATCAGCGCGTCGAGGAAATGCTCTCCCTCGCGAGACTCGAGGCCCTGAGTGATCGACTTCCGCATCAGCTTTCCGGTGGCGAACAGCAGCGGGTCGCTCTGGCGCGTGCCCTGGCGCCCGCGCCGGATCTGCTTCTGCTCGACGAACCGTTCGCCAGCCTCGATGCCGAATTGCGTGGCCGGGTTCGCGAGGAACTGCTCGCCATTCTGCGTTCGGTGAATGCGACGGTCCTCATGGTGACTCATGATCGAGAGGAAGCACTCAGCGCTGCGGAGGATCTGATGGTGATGTCCAGTGGCCGGGTGGTGCAGGCCGGTACTCCAGAAGCCGTCTATGCCCGGCCCCGGACTCGGGAGGTCGCGAGTCTTCTGGGTGAATCGAATCTGCTCTCGGGTGAGATTCGATCCGGTCGAGTGCACTGCTGCCTGGGTGACTTTGTCGTATCCGACCGATCGGATGGCCCGTGCGAGCTGCTGGTCCGTTCCGAAGAGATCGAACTGGATTGTCCGGACGGTCGTGAGGCGACGGTCGAAGGCGGGGCGTATTACGGTCATGACTGTCTGGTCTCGCTGCGACTGAGCGGTGGTGAACTCATCCACGCGCGCCTGCACGGTGGAATTCTTCCTGAGGTCGGGTCGATCGTTATGATCAAGGCCACCGGATCAGTGCACGTCTTCGACGCGCCCTCCACTCTCCGCTCCCCTTGAGGGACGACTCGCATGTCCAGCCCAGACCACGTCCCCGGATCAAAGCCCGCCGGAAGGCAGGCGGTTTCGGACCCGAGTGGTCCCCGGATTCCGATGCGAAAACAGGTGGTGAGTCTGGTCCTGCTGCCCATCCTGCTGGGCCTGGTGGCAGGGGTCCTGGTTTCCGCGGCGGCCTGGGTCTTCGAGGACCTTGCACTGAATT
>NHEC01000124.1 GCA_002171655.1 Planctomycetes bacterium TMED75 | reverse complement strand
TCGATCAGCGCCTCCAGCTGGTCCCCCACAGCCCGCAGCGCTTGAACCACCTGTTGGTGGTCCTCGGCGATCCACTCGATCGATTCGCGAACCGTCGCGGCCCCCAGATCGCGTCCGCTGGGATGCGCGGTCTCGGTCAGGACGTGCGAACGATCGGGCGGAAGCGAACTCATGGAGTCGCGGTCTCCGAATCGATGAGTTCATCGACCAGAAACGACCACTTCGCGGAGCGGGAAGCCGGGGACCAGATGCCGTGGGCACTGTTGGGGAAGAAGAGCATCTCGAAGGGAATGTCCAGTCCCTGCAGCTTGTCCACCAGCTGCCAGGAATTGGAGGGATGAACGTTGTCATCGACCATGCCGTGCAGCAGAAGCAGACGTCCTTCGAGGTTCTTCGCCAGCTCGACGCAACTGGAAGCGTCGTAGTTTTCAAGGTTCTCCTCCGGTGTACGCATGTAGCGTTCGGTGTAGATCGTGTCGTAGTTGCGCCAGTCGGTCACCGGCGCACCCGCCACGCCGACATGAAAGACCTCCGGGTGCCTGAGCAGCGCCAGAGCACTCATGTAGCCACCGTAGGAATGGCCGGTGATTCCCACTCGGTCACCGTCAAGGAACTCATGCCGATCGAGCAGAGTTCGGATCCCCTGTGCCTGGTCGTCGAGGTCGACGATTCCGAGCTTGAGGTAGGTCGCGCCCTCGAAGGCCTTGCTGCGCCCCTCGGTTCCTCGATTGTCGATCTGCACCATGACGAATCCGAATTCAGTCATGGGACTTGAGAGTGCAAAGTTGTTTCGAAGCGCACTGGATTCAGGTCCACCGTAGACGTCGACCAGGATCGGCCACTGCTTCGTCGGATCGAAGTCACTGGGGTAGTGGATGCGTCCGTAACAGGTGTCGGTTCCATCGGCAGTAGTGAAGGAGAAGAGCTCGGAAGGCTTGAGGCCTGATTTCTCCACCCGAGTGAGGTCGGCATCCTTGAGGAGGATGGGGTTGGAGGTCTTGGCGCAATACGCAAGCAAACTGGGTGGTTGGTCCCAGGCCTGTCCGATCGCGACCACTGCCGAACCATCCGGAGCAACCTCGAAACCAGAATGAGACAGGTCGTGACCGGTCAGTTGGATGAACCCCGAACCATCCAGGTGGACGGAGTAGAGCTGCTGGTTCAGTGGATGCTCCGTACTGCGCCCGGTGAATACCAGCCGTCCCCCACCGGGCAGCTGGTCATCCTCGGTGAGTTCCACCACACCGTTGCTGGGAAAGGTCCCCGGCCCAAGTACTGCAAGACGTCCGTGCTCGACGTCCCACAGTTCGTAAGTACGAAAGCCCGAACGTTCGGTGGACCAGAGAAACCGACGTTGGTCCTTGAGCCAGCGCATCTCAGGATCGTGGGCGACCCAGGTGGGTTGCCGTTCATCGATCAACGTGCGAGTGGCCCCGGTCGAGGGATCGGCAACGAGAAGTTCCAGATGATTCTGCAGTCGGTTCATCCGCAGGAACATCAGATGGCGCGAATCCGGCGAAAAGGCGACGTCGTAGATGTACTGATCCGGCTCCTCCCCCACGTCAACCACGGTGGTGGACCCGGAATCGATGTCGTGAAGACGAAGCCCGGCAATGGGATTCGGATCGCCGGGCTTGGGATAGGCCTCGTCCATCACCGTGGTGCGAAGATTGGTCAATCCATTCAGCAGGTAGTAATCGGGTACCTCCGTGACGTCGAAGGCGTAGAAGGCGAGCGTCTCCCCGTCGGGCGCAAACCACATCGCCGTATCCTGACCCAACTCCTCACCGTAGACCCAGCTGGCGGTGCCGAATCGCTGACGAGACGTGCCGTCGGTGGTGACCGGTCGCTCGGCTCCGTCGGGACCGACCAGGACGACATTGAACTCCTGATGCCGTGCACTCCACCCACCCCGATCCGAGAAAGCGGTGGTTGCCTGTCGACCACGTGCGGGCCGGGCACCGCGACGTCCGGGGCGCTGGGGCGCATCGTCTTCGGATGACTTCGCACGCGGGGGTGTCGGCCGCTGATCCCCCTCAAGCAGGGTGCACCCGTCGAGGTCGATCACCAGCCACTCAGAATCCACTCGGACGAAGCCCAGGCGATTCTCAAGGTCCCATCGCACCGCCCTGGCTCGAGGTGACCGAATCGCACCGCGACTGGTGGCCGTCGCCTTCTGTACCTCGCTGGCCCGGGGAATCTCCATGAAGGGATCCCAAGCCGCGGCGGGTTCGAGGGCGTGCACACCAAGCGAGCAGGACAGTAGGCCCAGCACGAACAGGATGGGTGAAGACATGTGTTTGCTCCGAATTGAGGGATGCCAGGGAGAGCTCGTCGTCGGATTTACCCCAGCCGGGTGATCTCGACCAACCGGTTGAACCGGTCCGTGAGCTTTGGAAGATCAAGGCCTCGAAGACCATCCAGCCCAAACTGTTCAAGAGTGAAACTCGCGGTGACGGTGCCCCAGCCGAGTGCGTTGCGCAGGCTTTCAAATCCGAGGTCACCGGTTCGCTCGAGGTACGCCATGAATCCACCCGCGAAACTGTCGCCCGCACCCGTGGGGTCCACCACTCCCTCCAGAGGGACCGGATAGGCGGGCACCACCGCGATGCCGTCGCGATGAACAAGCACCGCACCGTGCTCGCCCTTCTTCACAATCACGAAACTCGGTCCCATCTCGAGGATTTCCTGGGCCGCGGAATAGGGGTTTCCGATTCCCGTGAGCTGCTGGACCTCGGAGTCATTGAAGAGGACTCCATCCACCGACTCGATGACCGAATGCAGTTCCGGCTTGGCGATGTTGATCCAGAGGTCCATGGAATCCACGACGGACAGCTGGCGTTGGGCGAACTGTTCGAGGAAGGATTTCTGAACCGCAGGATGCGAATTGGCGAGAAAGACCAGCGTGCTGTCGGCAAAGGCAGCGGGAACCGAAGGCGGGGCCTCTTCGAGGACACCCAGTTCGGTGAAGAGCGTCTCACGTTCGTTCATGTTCTCGAGGTAACGACCACCCCAGGCAAAGGTTCGTGAACCACTGCGCTGCTCGAGACCGGCGAGGTCCACCTGCGGAAATGCCGAGAGGGCCGCCCGATGGTCCTCGGGCCAGTCGTCGCCCACTGCCCCGACCAGACGGACTGGTCCCTGCGCACTGGCGGCCGCGCAGAAGTAGGAAGCGGAGCCTCCGGGAACGCGCTCGGCGGATCCGGTCGGAGTTTCCACAGTATCGATACCAAGAGTTCCGGTGACTATGAGTGACATGTCAAGAGTCTACACCCTCCCGAAGATTTCTTCTTTGCAAGAGGACGAGGATCCGAGCTGTTTGCACTCACTGCTCTCGAGCGACGGGCTTCCAATCCGATTCTGCAGGATCCACGTCAGCAGCGACAAGGCTGCCCTCGAAGAACATCTTCGCGAACCCCAGCCCGAACGCACTGCCGGCCAGGGACCCGCCGACCCAGTCCAGGGGCATCACCCAGAGCAGACGAGGGTAGCCACCGGCCACGAGTTGGTCGGTCAGATTCCCGCCAATCCCGGAGCCAAGAACGGCTTGAACCAGACCCCCGCAGAGAATCGGACCGGCAAAGACCAGAACCGGCTGCACCGTCGGCATGCTGAGGCGAGCGATCGCCGCGGCAACCCAGGAACCGAGGAAGACCGCACCGAGCACCTGACCCGAAAGCATGCTGCCGAGCAGGACCCAGGTCACCGCGACCGCGACAAATCCAAAGGCCAGGAAACTGAGTGCGCGCGGGGTGGCCAGTGCCTCGAGAGAGGTGATCGACGGAGCATCCGGAGGCGAAACAAGTTCCGGTAGGCCACCCGAGATCCGAAAGATCAGGACCGAAACCACGGTCACCAAAAGGCCCAGGACCAGGACTTCGATCCCCAGCATGAGCGGATGACCACCCGACCAGACGAATTCCTGAACATTACCGCAGGCCAGTGCGATGACGCAGAATCCGAACCCCAGCACGAACAGTGCAACGGCTGCATTGAGCACCCGGGAGACGAACGCCGAAATGGCGGTAAAGGCCAGAAAGCTCAACAGGATCCACCCCCAGGCGACCAGCGGTGAAAGCGCCTCGAAGTTGGCCGCAGCTGGCACCCCTCGATCGGAGGTTCGCCAGGCCAGGACTGGAATCGCCATCAGAGCAACGAGAAACAGTGAGCCAAAGAGGGTGGTGTAGCGAATAAGTGCCTCGCGCATCCCCGCATCCTACCGTGCGCTCTGCGCGCCGTGACCGATCTGCGGCAATTGAAGAGGAGAACTCGGACCGGAGATCACAACCGCCTAGACTACGTCGAGAAAGAGGAAGTCCATGAACGCAGGATCCCCCGCCAACCACGCCGAAACACCCAAGACCACGATCGCAATCGCTGGGGCCAGCGGGTTCGTAGGGCGTGCACTTCGAGAGCGACTGAGGCCGGAGTTCAACCTGGTGGCCCTCACGCGAAGCCAGTCACGGGAGGGGTCCTCAGAGTTTGAAAACGGCCTTTGCTGGCGCCAGTGCGATCTCTTCAACCCCGAGGCGATCGAGTCGGCGCTGGAGGGGGTTGACGTCCTGGTCTATCTGGTGCATTCGATGTCCCCACAATCCCGCCTCACTCAGGCGCGGTTCGAGGATCTGGATCTGCTGCTCGCGGACAACGTACGCACCGCCTGCGACAACGCGGGCGTCAAACACATCGTGTACCTGGGTGGACTGGGCAGCTCGACCGGAAAAATCCGCCTTTCGCGACACCTTGAATCCCGCAAGGAAGTCGGCATGGTCCTGGCCAGCGGGCAAGCACGAGTCACCCAGTTGCGAGCAGGGGTGGTCATCGGCCGGGGGGGATCCTCCCTGCGCATGCTGACCCGGCTCATCAAGCGACTTCCAATGATGGTTCTTCCCCGGTGGACGAATACTCCGACGCAACCCGTGGGCCTCGAGGACGTTGTGCGAGCATTCCAGCTGGTGCTCAGAGAACCACAGGCCTGGGAGGGCGCATTTGATCTGGCGATCGCCGAGGAAATGACCTACGGACAGATGATCATGCGCACCGCCGAACAACTCGGACGAACTCCCCTGACCGTGCACGTTCCCATCTCCTCTCCCAAGGTGTCGACGCTGTGGATCATGCTCTTCAGTGGCGAACCCCGGAGCCTGGTGTTCCCACTGGTTTCGAGCCTCAGCTCCCCCACCATCGCCGATCCGAACCGACTTCTGGAGACCCTGGCACCCGAGATGCAGGGTTTCGACACGGCACTCAAGGAAGCCATTGCAGGAGAAGGAAAGGAGGAGGACCCCCGGCGTGAGATGAGAAAGAAGGACCGAGTGATCATCAACCGCCAGAGTCTGGTGCGTTCGATACAACGAATGCGCGCTCCCACGGACTGGAGCACCTCCCGAATCGTGAAGGGCTACTGGGAGTGGCTGGGTTCCTGGGGGGGGGCGGTGTTGAAAACACGAATCACCCTCGCACCCGGTGAGAAGATCGTCGAAGAGGTCCGAATTGATTTCCTGGGCAAGCTGCGTCTTCTGAGCCTTCGACGAGACGCTGCCCGATGCACTTCCGAATCAGAGGTGCTCGCAATCACGGGAGGCTTGCTGGTTCGCAAGACTGAAGCAGACCAGGGGCGGTTTGAATTCAGACGCATCGAAGGCGAGCCGGAGACCGTTGTCGCCATTCTCCAAGACTATGCGCCCAGCCTGCCGTGGTACCTCTATGAGATGACCCAGGCAATCGCACACCTGGTGGTGATGCGTGCCTTTCGGAACTGGCTGAGAAATCGGTTCACCCCCGAGCGGGCAGGTGAAGCAGGGTCGCAAGAAGCGCCCCCCAGCGGAGCTTGACCGAAAGCGAGTGGTTCGAGGTGTTCGCCTGTGCGATGTCTCGACCTCGCACTCGAACGAGTATTGAAACCTCATCGAGGCCAGGCAGCCGGAGACTTTCCGGTAGGCGGCCCTTGAGTGGTGGCAGAGAGCGCTTGACGCGGCGAAGCGAGGAGACGGAGTCAAACTCCGCGACAAGGTGATTGGCCTCGCCGCGGAGTTTCATCCGATTCCCAGCCTGCTCGAGGAGCAGTTCACTGGCAATGGTGACCGGCATCGATCAGCCCCCGTCGTGGGAACGGGTACGAATCGAGACGGTGCCGTTGAGGCGCCACGGGGCGGAGCGCGCATCAGGCCCTGTGCCACTGGGAATCTCGACAGTCATGTCGTCAAACTGGTAGGTGATTTCTGCGTTCATGCCGGTCAAACGCTCGTAGAGTCCGATGGCCAGGTCTGGCCAGGTGTGAGTTTCGCTGCTCATAACAAGAATTCTCCTTCGAAATGAAACTGGTTCAAATGTTCCCACACATCAACCGCGCAATGATAGGCGCGCGTGCTCTCAATGTCTTGCCGAGCTTTGTTATTCATCTCAATTCAAGTGGATTTGGGAGTAGATTGCTCCACCCTCCCCGCTTCCTCCCGAGATTCCGGTATCAGCAGGTAACTGGCGATCAAGAAGGCCGCCCCACCGAGAAACGTCCCCCCATTGCAGCCAAAAGCCCACCACAGGCTGACTTTGGTGAGGAAGAAGTCCGCGCAGGCGGAAGTCTGAAAGAAGATCGAACCCAGAAGGTTCAGCATGACGATCCAGAGCGTCATGTCCTTGAACTTGAAGTAGCCGAGTCGATGCACCGCCTCCAGATAGGACAACCCACTGGACAGCAGGAAGCAGATCGAACCAACCAGGTCGGGGCTCCAGATGATCAGATTCTCCTCGGTGGAGGAGATTGAACGGAAGAGGGCATCCGCGGTATCGAAATTGAAGAGGATCGTCCCGACCAGCTGCACCAGACTTGCCATGTACCCCAGGTTGGTCGGATGAAAACCGAACCAACGCCAGCGGATCGGACCTGAATCGGAACCCTTGAGGATCTGATCGAGGTTGGCATTCACCGATTGCAGCCACTGCAGAGTGCCACCGATGGTGAAGAACACCGACCCGATGACGAAGACAAGGTTGTTGACGATGGAGAGGTGCCACCACGGCGAGAGAAATGAGGGAAAGAGTGCGATGGCGGCGCCAAGGGTGAAGAGCGACGACCCGGTGAGAAATGCCAGAGCAAGCCACCAGGACAATTCGGCAGGAGCCCACAGACGGGTCCAGATCTTGCGAGGCAGGGCTTCGTGAAACCGGCGCTCCGCATCAAGCAGGAGCAGTGGCTGCAGGCTCTTGCGATGCCGCCTCGAAGTCACCAGACAAGGGATTCCGTTCGCATCGGATCCCGTTACTTGAGTGATGAAGGGTCCCAGGGAATGAGACTTGATCCCAAACAAACGCTGGGGCGAGCTGGTGGTGCTGGGAATCTTCTTCGCGATGGAGAGCCTTCCAAACGGGCCGCCCCTGGTCTGGGGACGAGCGCGGAACCTGGGGTTGGCGGTAGAGCGGCATCCACTCTAGTCTGGGAGGCTTGATGAATGCCAGGCAAGCCCACAAACACGATCCGGTTGTCCTCGATGGGAGCCCCCTCTCGACCGAGGAAGTCCGACTGGTGGCTCGAGAGCATGCCTCAGCGGAACTTTCCGACGGAGCACGCACCCGCGTCGTCGCCGCACGCCAGGTGGTCGCTGACGCCGCGGAGGACGTGGATCCGGTGTACGGGCTCAACACCGGCTTCGGGTCGTTGTCAAAGGTCCGAGTGACCGTCGATCAGGTGCACGAGATCCAGCGCAACATCGTTCGAAGCCACGCCGCCGGGGTGGGCGACCCCCTGCCGAAGGACGTGGTGCGAGCAACGATGCTGATCCTGGCTGCAAGCCTCGCCCGCGGCCATTCCGGGGTGGAACCGAGCACCATCGATCGTCTGCTCTGGCACCTTGAAGAGGACGTGGTGCCGGTCGTTCCCTCCCGAGGCTCGGTGGGTGCCTCCGGAGACCTTGCTCCACTTTCGCACATCGCTCTGGCTCTGATCGGAGAAGGCGAGTGCCGACGAAACGAACAGAAGCAACCCACCCGTGCCTTTCTCGATGAGGCGGGGCTCGAACCGATCACCCTGGAAGCCAAGGAGGGACTGGCCCTCTTGAACGGCACCCACCTGATGGCCGCGACCGGCGCTCTGTGTCTCGAGGACGCACACGACCTGCTTGAAGCGGCGATCGCAGGCACCGCACTGTCACTTGATGCCTGCCGCGCATCACATGGTCCGTTTGATCCGCGAATTCACGAGCTTCGCACCCAGCACGGCCAGATCGAAGTCGCACGACGAGTGCTCGAACAGCTTGTGGGGTCGCAGATCGTCGAGGATCATCAAGAGGACGACCCACGCGTGCAGGACCCCTACTGTCTGCGAGCGGCATCGCAGGTGCTCGGAGCCGGGCTCGATGCGATCGCCTGGGTGCGCACCATCATCGAACGAGAACTGGGCGCAGTGACCGACAATCCACTGGTCTTCCCTGCCGATCAGGCGATTCTCTCCGGGGGGAACTTTCATGGCATGCCGCTCGCGATCGCCCTGGACACCTTGCGCATCGCACTGGTGCATGTTGCGGGCATCTCGGAACGACGGGTCTTCTGGGTGCTGTCCGGGCACGACACGGAAAATCCGGTGACCACCTATCTGGCACCCGAACCAGGACTGCATTCGGGGTACATGATCGCGCAATACACCGCGGCGGCATGCTGCAACGAGCTGCAGACTCTGGCAAATCCAGCCAGCGTCGCCAACGTCCCGACTTCCGCTGGTATCGAGGACTACAACTCGATGGGAGCCACCTCGGCGAACCTGGCCCGCCAGTCGATCCGGCTGGCCCGAGACGTGGTCGCGATTGAACTGCTGGTCATGACCGAGGCCATGGAGCACCAGAGGCCCCTGAGATCCGGTACCGGTGTCGAATCGACGGTGGCCAAGGTCCGAGAGGTGGTGCCTCCCCTGAAGCAGGACCGCCCTCCCGCCCCCGACATTGCACGAATCGCCGAACTCATTGCCGCCAGAGGCATCTGATGCGCCCTAGAATGGCCGCATGAGCAGCATCCCCACCCAGAAGCGTACGATCACCGCACCCCGAGGCAACCAGTTGACCTGCAAGAGCTGGCAGGCGGAGGGGGCGATGCGGATGTTGATGAACAACCTCGACCCCGAGGTCGCCGAACGACCGGAGGACCTGGTGGTCTATGGCGGTCGCGGCCAGGCCGCCCGCGACTGGCCGTCGTTCGATGCGATTGTCAGCACCCTGCAGCGACTGGAGCCCGACGAGACCCTGCTGGTCCAGTCCGGCAAGCCGGTCGGGGTGATTCGGACCACGGAGGACGCGCCACGGGTGATGATCGCCAATTCGAATCTGGTGCCCCATTGGGCGACCCAGGAACACTTCGATGAGTTGGTGGCAAAGGGCCTCATGATGTTCGGACAGATGACCGCAGGCTCCTGGATCTACATCGGAACCCAGGGCATCCTGCAGGGCACCTTCGAGACCTACGCCGAATGCGCACGACAGCACTTCGGAGGCACTCTGTCAGGCACCTTCAACGTCACCGCCGGTTGCGGCGGAATGGGCGGCGCACAGCCACTGGCCATCACGATGAACGAAGGCACCTGCCTGATCGCAGAAGTCTGCCGCGAACGGCTCGAAAAGCGCGTCCACGACCGGTACCTCGACGAGATCGAAGAAGACCTGGACAGTGCGATCGATCGTGCCCTGGCCTATCGCGACCAGAAGAAGGCACTCTCGATCGGCTACCTCGGCAACGCCGTGGACCTGCTTCGAAGGCTCGATGAGCGCGGGATCGTTCCCGACACCCTGACCGATCAGACCTCGGCCCACGATCCACTGGTCGGCTACTACCCGGTGGACATCGATCGATCATCGGCCGATACCCTGCGGGACTCCGACTGCGAAGGCTACGTGGAGCGCTCCATGGACACCATGGAGGAACACGTCCGCCTGATGGTGAAGATGCAGACTGCCGGGGCGAAGACCTTTGACTACGGAAACAACATTCGCCAACGGGCACTCGACAACGGCTATCAGGACGCCTTCGACTTTCCGGGTTTCGTGCCCGCCTACATCCGGCCGCAGTTCTGCCTGGGCCGGGGCCCCTTCAGATGGTGCGCGCTTTCCGGGGATCCCAAGGACATCGCAGTCACCGATCGCGCCTTGATGGACCTTTTCCCGGAAGACGTATCGCTTCATCGCTGGCTGACCATGGCCGAGGACCGCGTCGCATTTCAGGGACTCCCCTGCCGGATCTGCTGGCTTGGCCTCGGCGAACGAGACAAGGCAGGCCTGCTCTTCAACGAGCTGGTAGCAAGTGGTGCGGTCTCCGCTCCCCTGGTCATCGGACGGGACCACCTCGATTGCGGAAGCGTCGCGAGTCCCAATCGGGAGACCGAAGCGATGATTGATGGAACCGACGCGGTCAGCGACTGGCCGATATTGAACTTCGCAACCAACATCGCCTCCGGAGCGAGCTGGGTGAGTTTTCACCACGGTGGCGGAGTGGGTATCGGATTTTCCCAGCACGCCGGTCAGGTGATCGTTGCCGATGGCACCGAAGCCGCCGCACGTCGACTCGAACGAGTGCTCACCAACGATCCAATGATGGGGGTATTCAGACATGCGGATGCCGGCTACGACATCGCACGTCGCTGCGGCAGCGAACTCGGAGTCGACATGCCAATGGAAGACCTCAGGGACTGAGCGGCGGGACGCACGCGCGCTGCAGCCGATCGTTGATCGCGCGCCAGAGACCATCGGTCCAGGGTGGGGATTCCACCAGGATCAACATCCCGTCCGATTCATCCGCCTCGCGCAGACCGGCGTACAGTCGACGAGCGTAGGCGTCGGGGTCGTCGGGCATCTCGACCGCGACGTGGGGGCCGGTGACCTTGCGAGGACCGATCGAGAGCACGGTGGCCGGGGTGGTGCACTCGGCCAGGCGATCCTCGATCTGACTTGCCGTGACCAGGACCGTCGGGGTGTTGGGGGCATAGTGACGAGGCGAGGTTCCCGGCGAGGCACCCTGTTCACCGATCACGGGAACCTCGAGATCGGGAAGCACGTTTCTGAGGGCCCGCGCGGTCACGGCGCCCGGACGCAGGACAATCGGGTGTTCCCCGGTGAGATCGAGGACCGTCGATTCGATTCCCAGCGCACACATCCCCCCATCAAGTACGGGAAATGCCAGTTCCGGAAATTCACTGACCACGTGAGCGGCAGTGGTGGAGGAGACGTGCCCGCTCTGGTTGGCGCTGGGAGCGACGAGGGCTCGGTCGGTCGCCTCGATCAGGGCCCGGGCTACGTCGTGTGCCGGTGAGCGGACCGCAACCGTGGGGTGCCCAGCGGTCACCACGTCACTCGCACGCCCGCTTCGCGGAAGAACCAGCGTCAATGGACCGGGCCAGAAGGTGTCGGCAAGACGCTGGCACTGTGCGTCCCATCCCTCGGTGAATCGCTGCGCCTGCTCGGGACGTGAAACGTGCACGATCAGCGGGTTCCCCGCGGGCCGGGACTTCGCACGGTAGATCTGACGCACCGCATCGTCGTCACAGGCATCGGCGGCCAGACCGTAGACGGTCTCGGTGGGCATGCCGACCAACCCCCCCCGCTGCAGGTGGCGTGCACAATGTTCGATCGACTCGGTGGTCGGCTCCAGAATACGTCCGGTACTCATCAGGATTCACTTCCAACCGAAGAGGATACCGCGGACTCTATGGGAGTCGAGCGATCATCGATTCGAAGTTCGATCTGGTTCATCTGGAGGCCGATTCCCATCGATTCGAAGAGTCGGGCGATCGCGGTGTTGTATTCCACCAGTGCCTGCACTTCACGGACCTGCGCACTGGCCAGGCCGTCCTGACGCTGGAACTTGAGTGACAGGAACTCCGGCGTGAGCTGTCCCATGGTCTGCTGAGTCACTCTCAGCGCCCGCAGGTTTTCCGCCTGGGCCAGTCGCAGTGCGCGAGTTTGGCCGATCAGCAGAGAGCTGGTCCGCACATCGCGCAATGCATTCTTGACTTGAAGCACTGCCTGCTGGATTGACCGCTGGTAGGCGACCACTGCCGAGGATCGCTCCAGGCGGGCGCGACGGTAGATCGCCTCGGCCGCCTGGTTGCCGATCGCCTGGGAAAACTGAAGCCCGAGCAGGTAATCGACCAACCCACCGTTGACCAGATTCTCGTAGCTGGAACTCACGCCGCCCTCGAGTCCGTTCCAACGCACCTGTCCCGAAAGATCCAGCTGCGGAAGACGCCCGTTGTCTGCGACGTCGATTCCGATCGACGCATCGTCGATCAACAGCAGCGCACGCCGGACCACCGGCGAACGATCGATCGCGATTGCGATCGCCTCACCGAGGTTGTAGCGCATCGGCTGGTCGGTCATCCAGTCGGCGGGCGCGACAAGAGTCTCTTCGCCGACCGGCAGACCGGGGTCATTCATGATCACCTTGAGCGCATCGCTGGAATATCGAATGTCGCGCTGGGCGACGATGAGATCTCCTCGGCGCCGCTCGACGGTCGCCACCGCATCTGCGTAGTTGGCGGCGGTCGCATCGATGCTCCGGCGCTTCGCCAGGACATCACGGATCTCGACTCCGACCTCGAGCAACCATTCGGCTGCCGCAAGTTTCTGACGTGCCAGCACCAGCTGCCAGTAGGCGGTTTCGACGTTTGCGATCAAAGTGAGCAACTGCTCACGGAGGTCCTCGGTCGAAGCGCGGGCGGCGTTGCGAGCGAGTCGAAGCTCGGACAGCGCGACTTCGGAACCAAACCCCCGCAACAAGGGCTGGGTGAGCCCGAGGGTGATCGCTGAACTCCATGCCGGGTCGGGAGTGTAGGAAATATCGTTCGCATCGGCGATGTCGTCGTATCCCACCGAGGTCGAGACCTCGATCGCACCACCCGAGGTCAACTGATTGCGAAGTCCAGTCTCAACGTTCCACTGCTTCACGTCGCGAACGGCCGTGGAGAGGTCCTGGCTCCCGCCAATGGTTGCGATCTGCGGAACCACCTGGGGCTGCTGCAGCCGGGTGAAATTGAAATCCGAGAAGAAGACCGCATCAAAGGCGGCCTGAGCCTGGATGATTCGAGTCTCACTGATCCCCTGAGCGAGCCGCGCGTTCTGGCTGAGGAGGTTATTTTGAATCGTGCTTTCAAGCGCCTCCCGGAGCGTGATGAAAACCTCCTGCTGTGCCTCCCCCAGAAGGTCTTCCCCGAGGTCCAGCGGCTGACCACCTCGGGCGACGGCAGGGCCGATTCCATCCAATTCCGCACGCCGGGGAGCCAGGGTCTCTTCCACCTGGGAATTCAGGGTGGGCGTGGTCTGCAGCGAGGCGTCCTCGCCGTGTTCGGCAACCTCCCGACTGATTGCTCCCTCCAGGGCCTCCTGCAGACGCTGATCGGCGTCATCTCCCGAATAGGGCTTGGCGCAGCCCACGACCAGCAGGGACGCGGCCAGCAGGATTCGGGTGACGGTTGGAGTGGAAAACCTCGACATGGGACAGAATGCTAGCAGCCTCCGGGCAGGGAGGTACCATGCACCCATGCTTAGAACACAGACCATTGTCGTATGGGGACTTTCAGGTCTCTTCACCACCTCGATCGCCCTTGCCCAGCAGCCCGCTCCCGGTGCACCCGCAAGCTCCGGCGGATCCACGCTGACGATTCCCGACAGCGACCGGTTCTACGTCGTGGACAAGGGGATGAATGTCAATGTGCGCACCGCCGCAAGTGTCGAAGGCGGATATCCGTTCTTCCAGTTGCAGGCTGGTGAAATCATCGAAGTGATTGATGAAAAGTACGGCTGGGCGCGTGTTCGTACCAGCACCCCCGCCTTTGCCAAAGCCTTTGGGTACGTCCGAGCGGATGCGATCACGGCCGATGGAACCACCGGGGTCGTGAGCCGTCGCACGTCCATGCGCGCACCCAATCTGAACCAGAAAGGTCGACCCAGTGCCAGTTTCGAAGCGCTGGACCCCGCCCTGCCTGCAGGCACGCGACTGACTCTGCTCGAGCAGATTCCTGGTGCGCGAGCCAATGACCCGGGCAACTGGAAGGTCAAGCTACCGGCAACCCAGATGGCATGGATCAACGCGAAACTACTCCGGCCGGCCACGCCCGCCGAAATTGCAGCGATGATGCCCAAGCAACCCAAGCCAGTGACTGCCGTCGCCGAAGTTCCCACCACCAACGCAGGAGCATCGCCCACGAATACCGCTGATCCAACCGCGGCCACGATCCAGACGCCCGCGGAGAAGGAAACCGTCGTTCAAGGCACCCCTTCCCCTGCGACGTCAACACCTGAGGAACCCGCTGAGATGACTCCCCAGGTCCAACGTGCCCAACGCCTGGCGGAACTGGACAACGCGTTCCGCGCAGTCCTGAAGGAGGACATCGAGTCTGCCGAGCTCGAACTCCTGCAACGCCAGTTCACCAAGTTCGCAAAGGACCCTGAAATCACCAGTGCTCAGGAGGCCACTGCCCAAAGCCGGGTCGACGTGCTGGTGCTCAAGATTGACGTGCAAGACCGCCTGGCCCGCCTCAAGTCGATGCGAGATCAGACCCGGATCGATGGCGAGAACATCACCGCCACTCGAATGGCGATGGACACCCGAGCCCCCTTCGACATGGTCGGAGCACTCAACGCCTCGGTGGTTTTCAGCGGAAACAACACCATGCCGCTGCTCTTCAGACTGCAGGATCTCGCCGGTGGACAGACGATCGCCTACGTGGTTCCCGACGATCGCTACGACATGGCCGCCTGGACGGGACTTTCCGTCGGAATCATCGGCGTCGCCAAGTACGACGAAGCGTTGCAACTGAAAATCATCACCCCTCGACGCATCGATCTGCTGGCCCAACAGCCGGTCCGAGGCGCGACCACCGCTGAAAACAAAGACACCGATAAAGCCCCCGAGGACACCTCGGGATCATCCGCAGCGGTCGCGGAAGCGGATTCAGGCGACGAGAGTGACTGATCTATTCGCGGAAAGACGATTCGGCGGTATACTCTCGAACCCAACGAAGGGGCGTTAGCTCAATTGGGAGAGCACTGCCTTTGCAAGGCAGGGGTTACCGGTTCGAGCCCGGTACGCTCCATGAATCAGGAACACCTCGTGCCGCGGCACGGGGTGTTCTCTTTTTCATGGCGGATTCCGGCCTGAGCGGCCCTGGAGAGTTCTTTTCGGAAATCACCGCGGGGGGAAAAAACACTCCCCCCGATCGGAAGGGTGGCGACCACTTCTCGCGGTCATTGGTGTCACGGTCCCGCACTCAGTCGGGGCCACCAACCTGAACATTTGGAGCACACCAATGTCTCGTACCACCAACCGCTCGTCTTTCCTTGCCCGGTGGCAGTGAAACACCACCAAAGGCACCCCATTCACTCAGTGCTCCAGGGCCCTCGAACCGCGCGTGCGGTCGGGGGCCCTGTTCTGCTGGATCGCGGGGTATCGTGCATACTGCACCACCGATGGAACCGCTTCAGTGAGAGAGCCTGCCGATGTCTGAGACCATGCAATCGCACTACGCACGCGCCGACCTCGTTGAGAGCCTCCTGGAGGACCTTGAGAAGGCAGGCCACGACCCCACCGCACTGAAGGTGCGTGACCTCGGCGCGTTCGATGAGTTCCACGTCGGCAAGCGCGAGGCGAGTACACGACTCGCCCCCCTGCTTGGGCTCAAGCAGGACGACCAGCTCATCGACGTAGGGTGCGGAATCGGTGGACCCGCTCGCTTCTTCGCGCAAGCGACCGGAGCCCGGGTGACGGGGATCGATCTGACGCCTGATTTCATCGACGCCGCCACTAAACTCACCCGGCTGGTCGGGCTTTCGGAGCGCGTGAACTTTCAGCTCGCCTCCGGCACCGAGCTCCCCTTCGAGGACGCCCGCTTCGATGCGGCGACTCTGATGCACGTCGGGATGAACATCGAGGACAAGCGGACCCTCCTTTTCGAGATGGCACGGGTCACCCGCTCGGGGGGCCGGGTGCTGGTCTATGACCTGATGCGGATCGACGAGGGTGAGCTGTTCTTCCCGATGCCCTGGGCCTCGTTCGCACGCTTCAGCTTCGTCGATCGCGAAAACGTCTACCTCGACGCCGCGGCGGCGGCGGGGCTCACGCCCACCAAGCGGATCTCCTTTCAGGAGACCGCCCGAACGTTCTTTGATCCCCCACGGGAGACCTCGGTACGGACTACCAAGCCCGGCCGGCCCCAGCGGTTCGAGAACGCTCGCCAGGCAGTGCGTGAGGGGATCATCAGTCCGATCGCACACGTCTTTACGCGCGAGTGATCAGACACTCTCGGAGACCAAACATGGGCTGAGGCCATACGGGGAGGGAAACAGCTCTTTTGCAACGAGTGGGGGCCACGATTGCCGATGAAAAGAGTGGTTTCAATCACAGAACGGCGCGCCAAAAAGCGATTTTCCTAAGGAACACACCATGTCATCTGAAGTGATCTTTGGCGTCGTGCTCCCCATCATGCTGTTCGTGGTGGCAGGGTACATCTTTCGGAAACTAGGCAAGTTCGATCCCGATCAAAGCAGCACACTGATCGGCTACGCGATGAAGGTCGCGATCCCCAGCATGATCATCGTGGCCCTCGCGAACGAACCCGTCGCCGACTATGTTCCGTACGCGGCGTTCTTCGGTACGTTTCTCCTGATCACGTTCATCGTCTTCATTGCAGCACTCGCCTCGGCGAAGCTTTTTCGAATGCCCTGGCTGGAGGGATCCTTCTTCTCCGCGACGTGTTCGCTCTCGAACACCTGCATGATCGCGCTGCCGATTCTTGCGATGCTGATGGGTCGGGAAGGAACGATCTACGGAATTCTGGGCGTGATCAACCTGATCATCGGGCTGCAGGTGATGTCCCTGATCTACGACATCAACCACGGGGCACCAGGTGAATCGCGCATCCTCGGCTTCTTCAAGTCACTTGGAAAGGAAGTCTTCCAGCCCTACTTCGTGGCTCTGATCGTGGGTGTGGTGATCTCCCTCACCGAATGGAGACTGCCAAACACGCTCGATACGACCCTGTCGCTGCTTGGCGCGACGACGGCACCAGTGGCACTCTTCGCGGTCGGAATCGATCTCGACTTCGGAGTGTTTCGGAAGAATCTGCTTGCGATCTGTGGAGCGACCGTCTTCAAACTGATCTTGATGCCGATTCTTGCTTGGTTCATGTGCGAATGGGTGGGTCTGGGCCCCGCCGCGACCGTAGCCGTGGTTCTATGCAGTTCGGTCGCCGCCGCGAAGTGCGAATACGGCGTGGCCAAGCAGAAGAACATCTACGTGGAACAGACCGCCGCGATCGTGGCCAGCACCACGATCCTCTCCTTCGTCACCCTCGCGTTCGTGGTCTACCAACTGGACCAGAAGTACCCCGATGTGTTCAAGATGAACAAGCACTTCCATTTCAATCCCCAACATGATTCGGGCGAGCCAAAACCGGACCCCACTCCCGCTACCAAGGCGGCCTGGTCCCAGGAGCACCTGGAACTGCGCGAAGAGAGTACCGGGGAACTCACTCGATTCATCTGGACGTAGGCCCGGATCATCAGAGCGCTGGGGTCGGAAGACCCCAGCGTTTCAAGGGCCGCATTCCGTGCCCCACTCAGCAAGCAGCAGGGCAAGATCGGCGCCATTGGTCTCGCCCGAGTCGTCGAGGTCCGTGGAACCCGATCCCCCCCACCCACCGAGCAATTCCGCGAGGTCCGCACCGTCGATCACAAGGTCCAGGTTGAGATCGGCAAGGCAGACCGGGCAGGAACCCGCTTGAGCAAGCACTATCCGTTGAGTGAACAGGTCGTCGCCTGCAACCAGCTCCAATACCTCGTGGTGCAGGACTCCACCCAGCTCAACTGAAATCGCATGACGCCCGTGGTACGCACGGAACTCGAAACCACCGGAATTGTTGGTGGTACCGGACACTTCGGTACTCCATTCATCCATCAGTGCCTGGTAGCGAATCCCCGACTCAGTCAGGCTCCAGTCGAGATTCACCAAGGCGGCATCCGGCCCGTTGTTCAAGGATCCCGCCCAGAACCCCCACATCAGAAGACCTTCGACGGAAGGGTGACTGAACGCCGCGCGATAGACGGTTTCCAGCGCGTCCGCACGCTCCGTCTCGTCGGCGACCGGACAATCAAACTCGGTGATCCAGATCGGCTTGCCGGCGAGAGCCAGGTTATCGAGTCGCTTGAGCACCACCGCACCGGTCGGAGGCGTTGGAAAGTGCCCCTGGGCTCCAATCGCATCGACGCTCGCTCCGTCGGCTTCCAGAGCCTCCACCTGTTGGAGCAGTTCGGTCTGACGATTGCTGGTGAGGATGCTGAAGTCGTTCACGAACAGGGTCACATCCTCATCCCGGGCACGAACCTGCTGGAACATCGAGGATCGGATCCCCTCCCCGAGTCGATCAGCGAAGAAACGATTGGTGATCATCTCGTTGTTGACGTCCCAATGTTCGAAGACGTCCGCGTACCGAGGAACCACACTCTCGATCCGATCACTGATCGCGGTCTCGAGTTCAGTTCCGGTGAGCGGCTGTACCCAGTCGGGTACCCGGATCGGGTTTGCCCAGAAGACACAGTGACCACGCATTCGAAGGTCGTTCTCGAGACAGAACTGGACCATGGCGTCCGCATCCTCGTAGTCGGGCGGACCGTCGGTGTTCTGGTTCTGTCGCCACTTGGCGGCATTCTCCATGACCGCCCACTCGAAGTTCTCCGCGACAAAGTCAGTGTAGGTGGTGTTGTCCATGTGGTTGCGGTTGATCGCGGTACCAAACGCGAAGGCGCGTCGCTCCTGAACACTCTCGACCGCAGCACCTGGCAGAGGACACCCATTGGCATCCACCACCTCGATCCGAAGGGTTCGCGTTCGCAGAGCCTGAATTCGCTCGTTTGCTTCGTCCTGCCAGGCGCTTTCGAGTTCGATGATCGAGAGCGCATCGACCATGAAATCGATTCCGGGTTGCGGTCCCGAGACGAAAAAGCGCAGTGAATCAACGGCGCCGACCGGTTCGTAGGTGAACGCACCCACGAACTCCTGCCACTCATCGGAACGCGCCACCCCTTGGGCCAGCAAGATCCACTGGGTTCCCGACTCATCGATCTTCCGGTATTTGAGGGAAACCTGGTCGGACTCTCCAGAGAGCAGGCGAACCTGCCCACGGACCGCATAGGAGCGCCCCGGAATCAGTTGTTTCGTGACGAACTGCCCGACGCCGTTCCAGGCATTGGTTCGCCCACGAACCTCGAGTGCACAACAGCCCTCGTAGGCCAGTGTCTGGTTTGCTTCAAGCAGCACTGGTCCCACGGGCACCCATCCCTCGGACCCGGACTCGAATCCCGCGTTTTCAAGCAACTCTTCTGCAGAAACTCCCGAGAAGCACAGGAGAATCATCAGAAACGGGGTCAGAAGTCTTTGCTGTCCCATGAGAACGCGCGCCTTACTTGTGTTGCACCCTGAGTACCCCGGATGAGTCAACCCCGGGGACGGAAAACAAACCCTAGCAATGAGACCGTCGGGAAGGAACATGATTCACACCGATCATTGTGAAAAACCCTGGTACCAAAGCGATCGAGGAGAGTATGAGATAATGAACCGCAGGGAAACAAGGCCCCAATCAGGGCAGTATCCGTGATATTCGCTACCTTGAGCGGTAAGACCACCTCGACAAATCCAATCACCGAACGCACAAACGACTGATTCAGGAAACACACCGATGTCCAAGAACGACCAACCACTCGCCACCCCCACTGATCTCAACCCAGCTGCCACTCAGGATATTTCAGAGGCGCTCAATCCGGTGCTTGCCGATGTCTTCGCCCTGTACCTCAAGACCAAGAACTTCCACTGGCACGTGAGCGGACCACACTTTCGTGACTACCACTTGATGCTTGATGAACAAGGCCAAGAGCTCTTCGACATGACCGACATGCTTGCCGAACGCGTTCGAAAGATCGGGGGCACGACGCTGCGCTCGATTGGAGACATCGCTCGGAGACAGACCGTCAAAGACAATGATGCCGAGTTCGTGGCCCCCCTGGCAATGCTGGGGGAGTTGTGCAGCGACAACCAGCACCTGACTGCCTCACTGCGAAAGGCGCACGATGTCACCGACCGTCACCGGGACATCGCCAGTTCCAGCCTGATTGAAAACTGGATCGATGAGACCGAACGGCGGACCTGGTTTCTCTACGAAGCCAGTCGTTCGGGCGATGACACCGGACACTGAATGAGGTGGGGCCCTGCCCCGCCCTCCAAAAAAAAATACCGAAGCAACAGCGCCATTTGGCGCTGTTTTTTCGCTTCAGGAAGGTCATAAGGGCCGATTTGGCCAAAAGGTGACTGAAATTTGAAAGAGCTGGGGCAGAATTTGATTCTAGTTGCCAAGGTCAGAGGAACCCCTCCCGGCCTCTTCTCGTATGGACGTTGGCACGTGGAAGAGACGGGGCAAACTAAGGAAATCTATATGAGACTGAATTCGAACCGATTAATGTCGACGGCTGTAGTTGCGTCCGTGCCTTTTTTCTGTTCAGGCATGGTGTACGGCCAGAATTCCATTGATTACCAGGTTACGGCTCAATGGCAAGGTGGGTACAACGCAGACATTGTGTTGAGGGTGGATCCGAATGGCAGCGCCCTCAACGGCTGGGAGCTGTCCTGGATGGGCACTCCGGAGATCCTCTACTACTGGAACTGCGAGTCTTCCGAGGCTGGCGGCCGGAGGTTTCTCGAAAACGTGGACTACAACGAATACATTCAACCCGGTGACTCGGTGGTGCTTGGCTTTACCGGGGTTGGAGATTGGCCGCCGTCCCCGATGGACACTCGGATCAACGGGGTCCTGGTCGACGTCATGATCGAAGGCGAAATCATGCAACCCGGAGAAGGTCATGAAGGACACTGCTCCGCAGACCTGAATGGCAATGGCATGATCGATGGCGAGGACTTGGCCGTTGTCATAGCCAAATGGAACACCGACGACGCGCAAGCCGACATGGACCAATCAGGGATCGTGGACGGTGCCGATCTGACTCTGATGCTGAGTCAGTGGGGAGAATGCTCGCATGACAGCGACGACGGTGGTCATGATGATGGCGGTCATGACGACGGCGGTAATGACGACGGCGGTAATGATGGCGGTGACGACGACGGCGGTCATGATGACGGTGGCAACGACGATGGCCACGGCGACGGCCATGACGACCCTTGCATGGGTGAGTTCACGGACATCACCTGCTGGGGTGACTTCCACGATTCAAACAACAACTCGCACGAAGATGAACTGGTGGGCGGACGTACCGCGATCACCACCGAAGCGATGATTTCATACAACAACCTGCGTGGCTTCCTCGGACTGTCCGATCTGACTCACGAGGAGGTCGGCCAATGGGCCTTTGACGAGTCGCTCACCAACAACAGCCAGGCCTGGGGCAATGACCTCAAGGGCGTGGGACTGTACTACGCGATGCAGGGCGCCAAGGTCGGTTGGATCACCGATGATGACTATCGCCCACAACTTCTGGCAGACATCCAGCGCACCGCGCGACTTGTGGAAGACCCCGATGAGATGAGGGCTCTGGTGATGGACATGGTTCGGGAAAACGGCATCGATGGATACGCCGACTACCTCGAACAGAACAACATGGTCGAGACCTTCATCAACACTCTGAAGATGGAGCCACACTACGGTGGATGGATGCACGGACGAACCCACGGCTTCCGATCGATTGAAGGCGTGGCAATCAACCACGACCTCAATCACCTCACCGTGCTCAGCTGGGATCAGATGCAGCCATTCATGAACGACACGTTCGACTGGCCGCAGTGGAATGCCCTTGACGTCTCGGATCCCGGAGTGATCGAGTACTTCCAGAGCATGGTGGTCCTTGGAAATCCAGTCGGCGACAACATGTAACCGACCACCCCCAGATTCATGATGAACAAAGACACCCCACGTCCTCGACGTGGGGTGTCTTCTTGCTTTTGAAACACCATGGAGTGTCGATCGACGCTCAAGACCTTGACCGAAGTCTCTTTGGTGAGAATATTGATTTGATACCACGCCGGTGCCGGACCGCCACCACGCACCTGATCAAGTGTGGTCAGGTGCAAGATCTCCTTCTCGCGACTCCATGCTCCGGTGATCTAAGCAGCGAGCATCACTCCATCGACATTCGGCGTTCGACCATTGCCGACCAAGGTACCCGCGGGATTGCAAAGACCACAGCTCGGAAACGTGAGTAGAACGGCAATACAAGGGAGCTGCAGGCGAGAGGCCACGGGGCCTGAGCCTTCGTTGACGGAGTTTCGGTCAAGGAAAAACCCGGCGAAGAGGCGCTCATCCTGCAACAGAGGGTCGATATCACGAAACAATGAACATATTTGCCGTGCAGTTTTCCAGATACAATGCCATGATAGGAACCACAGACGGAAGGATTCATCATGACAATCTGGGCGCAATGCATTGTTGGATCCCTGATCATTCTGGCCCCCGCCGGTGATGAGATCGAGTGCATCCCAACCAACGACGACGTAGAAGGCCCCTTCTACCGTGAAGGCGCGCCCGAGCGAACGGACCTGGTCGTGGAAATCGATGAACCCATTCTCTTCCTCACTGGGGAGGTGGTCGGATGGGACTGCCGTCCGATTCCCGGAGCATGGATTGACTTCTGGCAGGCGAACCTCGAGGGGGACTACGACAACACCAGCATTGAATACTTCTTCCGTGGACAGCAGTTCGCCGATGAAAATGCTCGTTGGACACTGCAGACGAATATTCCCGCGCCCTACCCCGGTCGGCCAAAGCATCTGCACGTCAAAGTGCAGGGGGAACTTTCGAACATTCTCACTACCCAGCTTTATTTTCCTGATGATCCCGAGAATGCGAGTGATCCGTTCTACGAGAAGAGTCGGGAGCTGGTGATTCTGGAAGAGCTGCCCAACGGTGACCTCATCGGCACCTTCCAGTTTCAGCTGGAGGAACCCGGCTCCCCCACCTGCCCGGCGGACTTTGACGGCAACGGCACCGTGAACGGCCAGGATCTGGCCTTCATCCTTTCCTACTGGGATCTGGACAGTCCGGTCTACGACCTTGATGATGATGGTGAAGTTGGCGGCACCGACCTGACATTGGTACTGGCGGCCTGGGGCAACTGCAGCAATCGATGAACAGCCGGAGGAACACTTGCATGCAAGGCGCTCGAGCGCTGATGTGGACGGCAGGGTTGTGTCTGGGTGCGATCGCCGAGGCCGGACCGCCGGAAGCAGCCACCGAACTTCAGGACACCTTCATCCGAGTGCATGAGCGAATCGCTCCCTCGGTCGTTTCAATCCGCTCGTTGCAGAAGATGCCATCTCAGCCCGAGAAGACCTCCCCCACCGAACCGGGCGGCTGGGTGGTCCCAGTGGAAGAGTCTCGATACCCAGGGCACACCGTACTTGGATCGGCAAGCGGATTCGTACTGGATGCCGAACGCGGAATCATCGCCACGACACGATCTCCCTTACTCGGGCCGGGCGGAGCCTTACCCGCGGCTTTCGACGTGGAAGGACACGATCGAATCCACGTGATGGCTTCGATGCTCGGCGGTGAACCAACTCTGGATCTGCTCTTTCTCAAGATCACGGTACCAGTCGACGGAATCCAACCAGACTTCACTTCGATCGCCTGGGGTGAGAGTGATCAACTCAAACCAGGCAGTTGGGCATTCCTGGTCGGCGACCCTCCGGGGATCGACACTTTCTTCGCACCCTCGGTTCTGTCGGGAATTCCGCGCCGGGACTGCTACCAGGAAAACCTTCAGGCCTCCTACCTTCAGATTGCACGGGTGATCCACCCCCAAGTCCTCGGCGGTCCGGTGACGGACCTCGAGGGTGCAGTGGTCGGAATGCTCATGCCAAGACGAGATCAACCGAAGATCGACCCGGCGCAGCAGATCGTGCAATTTGCACTGCCCGCGAAGATCATCCGGGAGATCGCCGCACCGATCATCCACCAAAGATCCGTGGAGTCCCCGTGGCTTGGATTCTCCGTGATGAGCCGAGAGGAACTGCGCGAAGAGATCGGACCCCGCGCACTGTCGCGGATGAGCCGCCCTCCCGTGGGCATCTATATCGAGAATGTCTTCGAACCCAGTCCGGCCTTCGCGGCGGGGATTCGTCCGGGCGACTTCATGACCACGTTCAACGGATACCCGATCAACTCTCCCATCGAGTTCCAGAAGTACTTCTATCTTTCGGGGCCGGGCGCGATCGTCAAGGTGGAGACGTATCGAGATGGGACGGTCCGAGGATCTGAGCTCGCAATCGGCACCCGCCCACCAGAGGCATCGCTCCCGGAACCAAGTGCTGTCAACGCTGAATCACCGACGTTTTCAAACGACCGACTGGATGAGACCAAAAATCAAGCGGATTGACAGAGCTGAGAGAACGTCTAATAGTGGTCGAAGCGTCATCAATAGACGAAGTGGCGATCGATAGGGTGGATGGTTCTCGCAGGAAGCGGGTACCAAGCAGCCGATCTCGACCCCAACTCCTGAAAGGAACAGCAGATGAAGACGATCATGGCCCTCCTAATGACCTTTGGTGGCCTGGTATCCGGAGTCACGGCAGCTGAATCTGGCACTCGTCCGGAAGCCCCATCCAATGCGGCACCTGCTGTGCAGGATTCGATACCTCCAAACCTGACCTCGTCGGGGTATCGCAAGCGAGGCATCATCATGGACCCCGTCGCCTCCGCCTTTGTGGCGAAAACCGAGGAAGGCCAGTCTTCAGATCCCATTACCCCGGAGCAGTTTCGCAAGGGACTCGATGCACTGCAGTCGGACTTCACGATGCCATCCGATATCGAGATCGAGGACCGAGTACTCAAGGTCGGGCCAAAGGGAAGCACGCCCATTCGCATCTACCGCAAAAAGGGACTCACGAAACCCGCACCGGCAATCGTGTACATGCACGGAGCAGGGTTCGTTGGCGGTGGCGTGATTGCACACGCCCGAATGGTCAGCGATCTGGCGAGTTGCTCGGAAGCGGTGATCATCTTCGTCCGCTACACCCTGGCACCCGAAGCGACGTACCCCAGCGCCCATGATCAGTGCTACGCAGTACTTGAATACGTGCACGAAAATCCAGCCGAGTTCTCCACCACGGCCGATCAAATCTCAATTGCCGGAGACAGTGTGGGTGGCGCCATGGCAGCTTCCTGTTCCCTGCGGGCCAAGGAACAAGAAGGACCAGCCATCCGATCACAGATGTTGTTCTATCCTGCGGTCAATCTCGATGCGAACGCACTGAACTATGGAAAGCTGCTCAACGGACCATGGCTCAGCAAAGAGGCGCTCGAATGGGCATGGACCCTCTACTTCGCGAACAACGAAGACCTGAAGGACCCACTCATTTCACCCTACTACGCCAGTGTCGACCAGCTCACGGAGATGCCGCCCACCTTGGTCATCACCGGCGACAACGACGTGTTGCATGAATCGGGTGAGACCTACGCCAAGAAGCTGATCGAAGCCGGGGTACCGGTGACCGCAAATCGCTACTTCGGGACCATCCACGATTTCATGATGCTCAATGCGCTGTCCGAGACCCCGTCAGCCAAGGCGGCCCGAGCGGAAGCCTGCTTCTTCTTCAACGCCATTTCCAACTGACCAACTGCAAGCGAGATTCAAGACGTGAACTACATTTTCAACGCAAACGATGCCCGTACTCTCGAAGAAGGCCCGGGTGGAAGCCTTCGCCTCCTGAGCAACCATGAGCTCAAGGGAATGACTCGAATGTCGCTCCTTGAGCTTCACCTGAATCCCGGAGGCCTGGCACGTCCGATGTGGCATGCCAATGCCGCAATGACCGGCTACTGCACGGGAGGAGAGGTGCTGGTCACCATCCACGGACCCGGACAGAGTGATCAATTCGGAGTGCGCTCGGGTGAGATCTTCAACGTACCGCAAGGAAGCATCCACTCGCTGGAAAATCACTCGAGTGACGATGTTTCGCTGCGTTGCACATTGAATCATGGACAGCCCGAGACCTTGACGCTGAGTAGCTCGGTCGCTGCGACCTCCCATGAAGCACTTCAGTCCACACTTTCTGCAGACAGTGAGTTCGCCCAAGCCCTGCTCAAGGGCTCCGAGGCTGGAGGCATGCTGGGCATGCTCAAGAACCCCACTACCGTCAAGCCGTCATTCACTCACCACCTCAAGTTCAACATCGAGGGCAGTGACAAGGTTGTCGATGTACGCGGGGGATACCTGCAAGACGGGATGAAGGGCAATTTCCCCGCACTTCAAGGTGGAGGCATTCTTGGCTTCGGGGTCAACCCCGGAGGGGCGGTCGAACCACATTGGCATCCGAACTCGGATGAACTGGTCTACATCACCAAGGGACGAGTCAAGGTGATGTTGCTGAGTCCGGATGGCACTATCGAACGCGCGGAAGCGGGACCAGGGGAGGGCTTCTATGCCCCGACTTCCTACTTCCACAGCATCGAACAAAGTGGCTCCGAATCCGCCGTGGGAATTGCCTTCTTCAACAATCCCGACATGGTCTACATGGGACTGGGTGAAGCGATCGGAGCCTTTTCCGATGACGTCCTGGCGGCCAGCTTCAAGATGGAAGCNTCAGCATTCAAGGGATGCGAAAAGCCCGCCGGTCCCCAGGTGATCGTGCCCGGATGATCGTGCTTCGGTGGGATCGTGCTTCGGTGGGATCGAGGAATCAGTGCTCGTCGTCGTGGCCGTGCTGGGTGTGGGCCATGAAGATCGAGTGGTAGACGAAGATTCCCGAGAGCAGCGCCAGAAACACCATGATCCCCATGAAGATGTAGAACATGGAAGCCTGTGAGAGGGCCTGAGTGAGGGAAAAATACATCTGATGTGCTCCTGTGTATGTGGTAAGGCTACCTGATTGGGGGGGGTCCGTTCAAGAGGGACTGGACGGGAGCACTGGGAACCGGTATCTCTAGAGGCACAGGAGATACTTCATGAGCCTCTTACCGGCCTTTATCGACGCTTTCTGCCATCTGAGCACAGTCTTGGCGGAATACACCCAGCCCACGATCAATGAAGCCGACACTCGGCCGATCGCCACCCGCGCGTTCATCATCATCGGAGCGTTTACGGTGGTACCGGTCGTGATTGCCTGGTTCATGTCGCGATGTGCCGAGATTCACGAAGCCAGACACCCTGAAGAAGCCTGAACACTTCGCGCAGCGACTCGGAGCGGGTGCTGAATTTCGGGGTGCACCATGTTCTGCACAGTCTGCCGCCACAACCTGAGGGGGATCGCCCCCCAGAAGTGCTGTCCGGAATGCGGCCAACCGTTTGAACAGAGCGATCCCAGCACCTTTCGGAACACCCCTTCCAGGTTCGCTTCCAGTCCACCGAATCAGATCGGCCGACTGGGCTGGACCACGATGTTGCTTGCACTGCTGCCCGGGTGCTCGATCGGACTGCTGATCCTGAGCTGGCTGGCTGGCTGGGCACAGCTGGGGCATCAGCCCGTTCCCATGGTGGATGACCCGAAGGGCATTCCCGGCAGATTCTTCGGAGTCATGTACGTCCTCGGCATACTGGGGCTGATCTCGTTCTTTCCAGCGATCGCACTGACCGCGGTGGTGCTTGGCATCCAGACCGGGCGAGCAGTGCTCGACCGACGCCGCTGGAA
>NHEC01000123.1 GCA_002171655.1 Planctomycetes bacterium TMED75 | reverse complement strand
TGTTCTCGCTCAGACCGCGCTCGCGAACCCCGCGCTCGCCGTCGGTCTCAGCTACCTCGACGACATCCAGGTCGACCTCCTCATCGAAGCCACGCAGGCAGATCAGCGCAACTCGGTGCTGACCGCGCCTCGCATCACGCTCTTCAACGGCCAGCGTTCCTGGATCTCCGTTGCTGAGGGCATCACCTACATCTCCGGCCTGGTCCCAGGCACGGGTGACTCGTCCGGTGCCTTTGCCCCGATCACCAACGTGGTCTACCAGGGCTTCGTGCTCGACGTCGAGGCGGTCATCAGCTCCGACCGTCGGTACGTGACGATGACGGTCAGCTTCAACCTGAACCAGAACGTTCAGTTTGAAACGGTTGAATTTTCCGGTGCTGCCGGTGGTGGTGGACTTGGTGGCGGACGAGCCGCCAACTTCCAGGGCTCGATCCAGCTGCCCCGACTTCAGGGCAGCCAGATTCGAACCACGGTTTCCGTTCCCGACAAGGGAACCGTGCTTCTTGGTGGTCAGAGAAACGTGACCGAGGTCGAGATTGAAGCGGGTGTGCCCGTGCTCTCGAAGATCCCGCTGGTCAACCGCTTCTTCACCAACCGCCTGACGAGCAAGGAAGAGCAGACTTCGTTGCTGCTCATGCGTCCGGAAATCATCATCCAGCAGGAAAACGAGGATGACCTCTTCCCGGGCCTTTCCGAGGAACTCGGTACCGGTTCTGGATACCTCGGCTTCTGAGTTGCTCCAGGCACCCTGATTTCACCCTCTTCAAAGGGTGAAACTTGCACTGGATTTGCGCCGGTCCTAGGCTTTCCAGTGCGCGGTCCTCGACGTCGAGGGCTCACACCCAACCTGCAAGAATGGAATTTCCCATGGCTGCCCAAGCTTCTCGGTTGAAAGTTTCCCAGATCGGTGCCGTGACTCAGATCGAGTTCGTCGATCGCAACATTCTGGATGAATCGAACATCCAGCAGATCAGTGATGAGATCTGTGGTCTGATCGATGATCAGCCCACTCCCCTGGTGCTCATTCGCTTCGGAAACGTGGAACATCTTTCCTCAGCCGCTCTTGGGGCCTTGATCACGATCAACAATCGCATCAAGGGCAAGGACGGCAAGCTTCGCCTGACCGAGATCGATGCGCAGATCCGGGAAGTCTTCACCATCACCAAGCTCGACAAGATCTTCCTGATCTTCGACGATGCGGATGAAGCGATGGCCAGCCTGACCTGACATCTGATCACGGTGCGTTTTCGACGCCTTCGCACCAGAGTGCAGCCAGGACGCCTGGAGATCCCTGTGACATGAACAGCCAAGGATCCGATCATCACGATGCGTTTTTCGCCATGGAAGTCGATCTTCCATACTGTGAATTGAACATCGAGCAGATCCAGGTCAAAGTCGCCAGCGAGTTGTGTTCGCGCGACTATCCCAAGGAAGGCGTCTTTGCCGTTCGACTTGCGATCGAGGAAGCCCTGGTCAACGCCTACCGTCACGGCAACAAGAAGGATGCGGACAAGCGAGTCACCTTCGAGTGTTCGATTGATTCCACGTCAGCTCGATTTGAAGTGAGTGATGAAGGTCCTGGTTTCGACATCAGCTCGGTTCCGGATCCGACCGACGAGGCCAACCTCGAGATTCCATCCGGCCGGGGTTTGCTCCTCATGCGGGAGTACATGACCCAGGTGGAATTCGTTCCTCCCGGAAACCGAGTCAGGATGCACTACCAGCGCCTGGCCGAGTGAGTCGAATCCAGGCTCACTCGTGCTCCGTCTGAAAGACGGGCAGCGTGCTCAGTGCGATCAGTTCCTCGATTGAAAGTGAATCCGGCCGGCGGTCGGAACTGATTCCTTCCGGCAAGGAAGTCTGTCTGCCCAGAATGCTTCCAAGCTGCTTTCGCCGTTTGGTGAAGAGGGTCTGAATGACCCTGTTCAAGGTCGATTCCGGCAGCTCCAGTCGGGAGGGGTGAGGCGTGATGGCAATCATCACGCTCTCGACCTTGGGAGCAGGCCAGAAGCACTGCGGGCTCAGCCGGCCGATCAGTTCCACCGAACAGTAGGCCCGTACGTAGATCGTGAGGGGACCCCAGGTCTTGGTGCCCGGATTCGCAAGCAGTCGCTCGCCGACTTCCCGCTGGATCGTGACGTACTGCCCCTGGCACCTCGGATCGACTGCAAGCAACGACATCAGTGGGCTCGCTGCACCGTAGGGCAGGTTGGCAACCAGTTTGAAGGGTTCGCTGCCGATCGCCTCGTTCAGGGCCTCTGAAAGTCTCCTCGGGCCATCCAGGCAGTCCCCGTGCACCAGCGTGATTCGATCCCCCAGGCGATCAGAAACGATCTGAGCCATGTCTGCATCGAGTTCACAGGCGGTCAGGCGGCAGCCAGCATCCACCAGTGCCTCACTGAGGGTGCCGGTCCCCGGCCCGACCTCGACCACTCGGTCACCGGGCTGAAGGGCGGCGGCGTGGATCAACTTGCGGAGCTGATTCTGGTCATGCAGGAAATTCTGCCCCAGGCGGTGCTTGGGGTGGAGGCCTCGTTGCTCCAGAAGCGCTCGAATTTCACTGATGGTCTGCATTCCTACCAGGTGTATCGCACGGTGTATTCAATGGTCTTCTTGCCTTCCGCGGGCACCTGCACGGTCCATTTCATGAGGTCGGCACTGGTCTTGGTCCCCTCGCTCGAACTCTTGGTCAGTGTCCAGGTCTTCCAGCGGTTCATTCGCTCGAGGATCGTCACCTCCTGCGCCGTCTCCTTCTGGTTGCGAATCTCGATTCGGATGGTTTCCGACATCATCTTCCGATCCTTGTTCAGGGTGAAGTCGATTCTGGTTCGTTCTCCGACCACATCGAATGCATCCCCCAGTTTGAGACGGACCGGTTCGTTGCGCGGGGTGTGGTCGATCAGGTCTTCACCGATGAATTCGATCCCACCGTCCCGGGGATTTCTCTTGTACACCCGGACCTTGCCTGCGGGGAGTGGAATCCCGAGTCCCTGTTCCTTGACGTTCGTGAAGTTCACGAAGATCGCGACCTTCCCCGGGGCCGCTCCGCCCCAGTTCTCGTCCGTGCGTGGAGTTGAACTCGTCGAGTAGTACGAACTCGGTCCGAAGACCAGTTCCTTCTGGATCGGAAACCCTCGGATCGGGTTGAAGAGAGCGATCTGCTGGGTTCCGTTGGACTGCACGTCGGTGCGTCTGGGCAGTGTGTAGAGGTGGTACTCGAAAAAGGATTCCTGCTGGAAGGCAGGAGGGGATCTCATTGCGTCGCCGTAGGCTCCTGCACCGATCCGGGTGGTCATCTCCATCGTCTTCGGCTGGACTCTCTGGACGTCGCCCGCCACCAATTTGAGTTGAGTGTCCTCGTAGCTGATCCCCGAGAGGTTCATCAGACTCACCCAGGCGGTCAGGTCCGCCGTCGCGTCATTCTCGCCCAGCACCATGTTGTAGTCGGATCTCCAGGTGAGTCCAGCCGTCTCGTACGTCGTCTGGATCAGGTGTTTTCCGCCCGTGGGACTGTTGAGTTTCCAGACCAGAGTGGGTCGTGTGATCAGGCCACCGGGGAGTGCTCCCATCGTGATCGAAGCATCTTCGGTCGGGATGATGTTCACGGATCCGTCCAGCATTTTCAGAACGACGTGCTCCTCCGATGCGGAGAGCAATGTTCCGCTCCATTGCACTCCCCGGAAATTCAGCACGATTTCCTGATCGATGTACTTCTCGAGCAGTTTTTCCGGGCTGACCAGGTCGAACTCGAAATTCTGTTCAAGCACCTGCGTGTTTCGGGAGGTGAGATCCCTGAAGCTGACCGTGGTGGGATCGATGAATGCGGCCACGTCGGTGAATCGCAGTTCGCCCCGGCCCTTCGGGATGTCGACCTGCCGGGTCTCCCTGACCAGTCCGAAGCCCGGGACCTGCCAGACATAGTTCGCCATGCGGCCGTTTCTCTGATCCGAGATGAACCTTCTGGGGTCGAATCCCCCGGGGTCTGCGGAGGAGTAGACGGTGAGTGCAGTGCCCTCGCGACTCTTCGAATCCTCTTGCGATGGGGTGTCGGGAGTGGCCGATCCGTTCACGGAGCAGGTCAGAGCGCATGCGAACGCGGCGCTCGCCACCAGGCCGAGCAGGGACGAAGTATGGTTCATGGGTGTTCCTTACGTACGTGGTCTTCACGGAGTGTGCGGCACACTTCCTACCACCTGCGGTCTCTTCGGTTTAGAACCAGCCGCGCTTTTCAGCGATATAGGTCTGGTAGAACTCCTCGTCGGATTTCGTGAGGTAGAGGATTCCCTCGATCAGCGCGATGATGTTGAAGACCATCATGCCGATGCAGGTCAGGCTGACCAGAAGCGAGATCAGGCCTTCCGTCTTGTAGCCCAGGAGAAACTTGTGTGCGCCCACCCAGCCCACGCCGACGGCTGAAAGCGTGATGGCCGTGACCCCTGCAGCAATTCGCTTGCTGCGCACTTCCTCCTGGTTGTAGGGCGCGGTCAACGTGGTGTCCATGTGAAAGTACCTCCCGCATGAGGATATCAGGAATCAGCGTGCGGCAGCTTCCGCGCGGATCTCTCGCAGAACCGTGACCTTGATTTCGCCGGGGTAAGTCATTTGCTCTTCGATCTTTTTGGCGATGTTCTTCGCGATCGCGAACGTTGCGTCGTCGTTCGCTTCCTTGGCATCAACGATCACCCGGACCTCCCGCCCCGCCTGGACGGCATACGCCTCCCGGACGGGTGGGTACTCCCGTGCGATGGTTTCGAGTTGCTCGAGTCTCTTGACGTACAACTCCATTGATTCCCGGCGTGCCCCGGGTCGAGCTCCCGAGACGGCATCCGCGGCCATCACGATCGGGGTGTAGGGGGTCGTTGCGGGAATGTCTCCATGGTGACCACCGATTGCATTGAGCACTTCTTCTGAGGTCTCCCCGAACTTCTTGGCAAACTCCATTCCAATTGCCGGATGCCCGCCTTCGATTTCATGGTCCATCGCCTTTCCGATGTCGTGCAGGAAGCCGGCTCGTCGAGCAATGTTTCCGTCCAGTCCCAGTTGATCGGCAATGATCTGTGCAACAAAGGCCACTTCGATCGAGTGTCGGAGAACATTCTGTCCGTAACTCGTTCTGAAGTGCAACTTACCCATTGCCTCCGCGATCTTTCCGTGGAGTCCGCGGATATTGGTTTCAACGATCGCATCCTTGCCGGCCTTGCGGATTCGCTCCTCGATGTCGCGTTGGGTCTGCGTGACTACCTCCTCGATCCGTGAGGGATGCACTCGGCCATCGGTGACAAGTCTTTGCAGCGATTCGGCGGCAATGGTTCGCCGGATGGGGTCGAAACACGAGACACTGATCACTCCAGGCGTATCGTCGACAAGAATGTCCGAACCCGTGGCCCGTTCGATCGCTCGAATGTTGCGGCCTTCCCGGCCAATCACGCGGCCCTTGAGGTCGTCGGAAGGAATCTTGACCGAACGCACTGTTGATTCAGACACGTTTTCCGCCGCAAAGCGCTGGATCGCCATCAGGGTGATCTCACGTGCCTGGGTTTGAGCATTCTGCTCCGCTTCTTCGAGGATTTGACGGGTGAGGTGGTTGGCTTCATGGGCACTCTCTTCACGCACCTCATTCATGAGCGCTTCAACTGCCTCTTCCCGGCTCATGGCTCCAGCTTCGCTCAGCCGTTTGATCAGCTCATCCAGTCTGATTTCAGTCTCCTGTGCGTGCTTTTCCGCTTCGAGCACGGCTCGCTCTCGTTTCTTCTCCAGATCGGCGGTCCGCTCCTCTCGTCGTTCCAGATCCTGGAACCTCTTATCCAGAACATCATCCCGCTTGCTTGCTCGGGACTGCCGTTCCTTGAGGTCCTGCAAGGATTCCTGAACCTCCTGATTGACGGATTCACGCCGTTCGCCGGCTCGTCGCTCGGCCTCCAGTTCTATCTCGCGAGCCTTCGATTCGGCATTCTTCCTGGCTTCACCAAGGATCTGCTCTGCCTCGAGCTTGGCGCTCGTCACATTTCTGCCGGTCAAGGCAGAGTGAAGTGCAGCGCCAGCAAAGGCTCCAAAGAACAAAGAAAGAATGATCGCGATGAAGTCCCATGGGCCTGGTACATCCAGGGCAAATGTGAGTGACTGTTGGACCATGCGTGCCTCGATCTTCCTATGGGTTGAGATGCCCAATGACAGCATCCCGATGTGTTTCGGTCGATCGTGGCGGGTGGTGTGGCAATCGTGAGCTCGCCTGGCAGCGAATACTCTGCACGTTCGTCAAATAAATTACTCAACGCCTTTCGGTCGTTGATCGTCCAGGGAACCTCATTGGGGTTCCGTGTGCCCAAGCTGGGTGAGATCGTGTTCTTTTCTCTGCTTGGAGTACTCCTGGGGTGTCCGTGACTTGCGTGTTAACTGATTGCTCTAATTGAATCTATGAACAGCTCCATCACGCCCTCATGGTGGTCCCACGGGGTTCAGATGAAGCTGCCGGTGCCGGAAAACTGCTCCCAGCGACCTCAGATCGGCCCACCACACCGGTCAAGACCGGGTTCGTGCCGTGAAATCCTCCGAGCCTGATTGGCAGACCCTTTGGTGTAAGCCAAGAGCCTAGAGTTCAGCGGCCTCAGCTGTCAAGATCAAGACTGAATATGCCCTCTTAGCTTCGGGGGGGCTGGCTATTCCGACTCATATGGCGAGAATCAACGCATGCAGCCACTTCTAGACTGGTGCCTCCGGCTTGGCCCCACCAACCCCATCTGCACTCGTTTGGTCAGTACCGGCTCCCGTCGTGAGTTCCACCTGTTCCTGCGGATTGCCTACCTCGTGATCCTGATGGTGGTTCTGTTCCTTGCTCAGATTGGTGGCGATACGGGAACCTTGCGCTCCATGGCCCAGCGTGGTGCCCAGGCCTTCACGATCCTGAGCTTTGGGCAGGTCGCAATCATCTGCCTGTTGACACCAATCTTCATGGCCGGAGCGATCACCCAGGAGTCGAATCCAAAGACCTGGGACATCTTGCTGACCACTCCCTTGAATGCTCTGCAAATCGTTCTTGGGAATCTGCTGGGCCGACTCTTCTTCATCATCACGCTGCTGGTGGCTTCACTGCCGATCTTCCTGGTGACTCAGTTCTTCGGCGGGGTTCCCGGCAAGGCGATCTTCCTTTCGATTTTGGTATCTGCGTGCAGTGCTCTGATCGTGGCTTCAATTGCGATCCTCTTGAGTGTCACTCGAACCTTCGGTCGCCGCGCGGTCTTCATCTTCTACATGTGCGTGGTGCTTTACCTCGTGGGTACTTGGGTGGTGGACAGTCAGTTGCGTACTGTGCTCACCCCGGGCTCATCTGTGATGGGTACGACCATCATGACCCCTTTGAATCCTTTCCTCGCACTTGAGTCCGTGCTGCTACCCAACTCCTACGCCCCCCGCCTCGAACCCGGAATGAGTGGTCTCGCAGCGCTCTGGTATGGCCGTCCAATCCTTCTGTTCTGTCTGATCTGCGTTCTGGTGAGTCTGGTGCTGGTGATCCTCTCGACTCTGCGAGTCCGCATGCTCGGCAGTCACAGCGGGCAGCGATCGCGCTGGATGAAATTATTCACTCGACGTACGGACGTAACCCGGCAGCTGGTGAAGGCTCCACGCCAGGTCGGGCAGAATCCAATCGCCTGGTGGGAATACGAAGGGCGAGGACGTACCGCGGCAGCCGTGTTTGGTCGTTGGAGCTTCGTGTCCATTGGGTTGTTGGTCGCATTGGTGGTGCTTGGATTGTTCATCAACGGAACCATCACTCCCACGCTCTTTCGTGTGATCTTCCTTGGCCTTCTGAGCACTGAGACGATCATTATTCTGTTGACCGCCTTGAATCAGAGTGCCACCGCGGTCAGCCGTGAACGCGAGGATGGGACGCTGGACCTCATTCTGACCACTCCGATCCAGCCTGGACCCTACCTCGCGGGAAAACTGCGCGGTCTGATTCAGAATCTGATGCCGATGATTCTGGTTCCCGTGATCAGTCTCTTCCTCGCAGCTGGCGTCGTTCTCTTTCAGCCCTTTGGTGTCCAGGGCACGGTGACCTCCATGTTCGGTACGTCTTCGGTATCGCTTCCCGTCCTTCTTCCCGAGTCGGCGATCATCTTCCCGTGTGTGCTCATTGGATGCACCGCCATGAGCGTCATGATCGGTCTTCAGTGGTCTTTGCGAAGTCGCACCACGATCGGTTCCATCAGTTCTGCGCTGTCCGTGGTCTTGGTAATCCTTCTGGTGCTCGGCTTCTGCAGCATCAGCGCGGGGAATGGAATCGAAGTGGTCGGCGGCTTCCTCGCATCGCTTAGCCCGGTGAACCTACTGCTTGCCGCAATTCAGCCCGATGATTTTCTGCGCGCCAGTTTCACCGCGGGAACCAGTCCTGCGAGCACTCGTATCGCTTTCTTCATCGGAGGCGTGTTCTTCACTCTTGTCTACTTCGCCGTCGTATTCTTCATGCATTCAGCCCTGAAGAAGAGCTTCATGGTGACGGTCCGTCGGCTTGCAGGAGCGAGCTGATCACTCGCCGCCATAGCTTCCCCAGCTTGCTAGAACAATCGCGAGATCAACCCCGTTGACCAGATCATCGTCGTTGAGGTCGGCGGTCCCGCCTGGTTGGCCCCATTGGGCGAGCATGATCGTCAGATCCTGTCCGTTGACGGTTCCGTCCTGGTTGATATCCGCATCGATGTACTGGCTCTCAAGTGTAATGATCTGCTGGTCCATGATTGCTGGAACCATGCCCTCGTTGTCGAGCCAGAGTTGCTTGGCAAGTGCGCCGGTACCATCCTGGGAGTTCTCGGCGAGAAAGTCGATGTATTCACCCGAGGTGGTCTGGTAGTACAGAGTTACCACTGCGCTTCGGGCCTCGGCGGGGACTGGGTACTGAGTGTCATCCCAGTACTGATTGTCCTCATAGGTGTCGTTTGGAACGTTCTCCGCCCTCACCGCAGCAAGTTCGGCACGGGTCGCTCCCATCGGTGGGATCCGGTTATCAAAATAGGTCGTGTTGTTGAGCACCAGGTGGAAACCCGGACCCACCGGCAGGTTAGTCGCCGCGGCAACCTCAGCATCAATCCCCGCACGCATTTCGTACACCTTGCTGTCTTCAGGATTCAGGAGGTAGCCAGCCTTGAACGCTCCCCGTTCTTCGGTCTTGAGTTCCTCATCGGCGGCATCAAAGTATCGCACGTTGAGCCACATTCGCCGTCCTTCGGGGTAGCCCGTTGGAAGTTTGTGTCCCGACTGGTTGATGATTCGAACGTTCAGCTCACCCGTCTCTTCTAGGGTCAGTTCCATGTCCGAGGCGTTCCCAAGCATCTCAAGCGTACGCAACTTGGCTGAGGCAACTCGTTCTTCGCTCAGTCCGATCAGTCCCGCGTCCTCCCCAAGCTGTTCGCGAATCGCGCCCACTACCCAGGTATTCGAACCGGCAAAAGAGTGCTGTCCGATGTCCTGGCGATAGTTGTCAGGGTCGTATTCAAGAAAGACACAGCCCGCGCCGACCTGCTTCGGCATGTGGCAGTCGGTGCATGATTCCATGATCCCCGTGGGATGGGCTCCCCCGAAACGTCCATCTTCGAAATACACCCCCCCCGACGCAAAGTCGCTGACGAGCCATTCACTGTAGGTCCGCTGCTCGGCGTACATATCCTTCGGATCGTGGGTCGGATGCTCCTCGTCGAGCGGGGTCAATTCATGCTGACCGGTCTCCGAGTTGTAGAGGTACAGGGGGTTGCTCACATCGTGGCATTCGCCACAGAAGGAACTTTGCCGGTGGTAAGGGGATTCCACCAGCCAGACGAAGTTGCCGTAGCCATCCGTCTGATGGACGTTGTAAAAGTTTTCGGGCACGTCACTGTACGGACCTCTTCGACTGTCGCTGGGGTCGATCACCAGGGTCGTGTTCCCCACGAAGTGGGTGGCGTGGCCTTGTGCCTCCAGTGCGGCGAGGATGGGCTGGTCGGGATCCAGAGGACCGGAGTTCGTCGAGCCATCCGCCGGGGGGTAGCCCACAGCACTGTTTTCACCGTATTCAGGATTCACCGCCCGATGGCAGAAGTGGCAGTTGATTCCTTCATAGTCGACGGTGTCAAAGTCATCGATCAGCCCGTCGCTTGACTTACCAGACAGCCAGCCACGTGGGGCATGGCACCGAATACAGGTTTCACCACCATGGGTCGCATCCTGATTTGCTATCGAAAGCGCTGCATGCCAGATCGGATCACGTGCTGATTGCGCCATCATGCTGCTGATCCAGGTGTCATAGGGAGCCGTTGCATCATTGAATTCAGCGTGGCAGTACGAGCAGTCCGTAGCCGAGAGAATCGGTTTGAACAGATTGATGTCAGTTTGTGGCTGGGTGCCCGGCTCATAGAGTGCCTCCGGTCCCAACTGCAGCTGGATCTGATCCTCTTCGCCACTCATCCCGAGCAGAGCACTTGCCACGACCAGAGACCCGGCAAGGGCAGCAGACTTCAGTAACAGACGTTTTCTTCCGAGGTTGATCACGATTCGTGTTTCGTCCCTTTTTCACCTGCGGATCATGTCATGCTCAAATCGGGCTGATCAGAATCCAAAGTCCAGTACGAGGGTGATGCAAGGCGAAGATTATCGTCCCTGAATGACCGTTCTTGCTCTTGTGTTTTCCGAATGCGGGGGGTCCCCTTAGAATATGTCTCAAACAGCTCTGGTCAACCTTGAAACTGCCTTTTGACAAGTTGATACGCCCCAAGTGAAGCATTTGGTCGCAGTATTTCAATGTCCGATAGAATCACCCGTATGAAATCAACCACCTCCAGTCGTCTCTGGATCAGGACTCCCTGCCGACTGCCTTGCCTCATCCACCGTTCCAACGTTCCTGAAGTCCGGTTTTCGGGGCCTTGGCTGTTCCTTGCAGCCGTGCTGTGCCTGCCTCTTCTGAACGCAGGTTGCGCAACACCCGGTCCTCAGGCTTCCTCATCGATCAAGATTGAGGGGGTGGAGTACTCGACGTGTTTCGAAGAGGTTCTGCTGGTGGCTCGTGATGCGGGGATGCCACCGGTGCTTCGCGATCGTGCCGGTGGATTGGTGGAGACCTCACCCAGAATCTGTGGCTCGATCTTCGAACCCTGGCGGCAGGACAATGCCGGACTTGCGGGCGGAATCGAGAATACGATCGCTTTCCAGCGCCGACGTGCTCGTTTCGAATTCGTACCGGCCGACTTTGATCCACCGCCGGTTTCCGACTCGGAGACACTCTCGGGTCCTCCGATGCCGGGAAGTACCCGGGCGATCTCTCGAGATCTCAGAAACCATGACGGGCCGGTTGAATTGCGGGTCTGGGTCTACATCGAACGTTCCTTCAGGCCTGGCATGCAGAATCCAACCTGGACCCGTTCCATGACCACGTTCAGCCAGGATCCTCTCGTACGTCAGCGCTTGAGTGAGCGCGGTGTGCCCACCGACCAGAGTGAATGGACACCGGTGCGGCGCGATCTTTTTTACGAGAACCTGCTCATTGAAGCCTTCAAAAAGCGTATTGCGAAAAGCCAGTCCACGTAATCAGATGGTTCGAATCCTGGGGTCGACCCAAACATAGAGAACATCCACCACGAGGTTGAAGACCACCAGCAAGGTGGAATAGACCAGGACCACTCCCATGATCAGCGTGAGGTCCTTGGACAGAACTCCGTCCACGAAATGCCTTCCGATCCCAGGAACACTGAAGATCTTCTCCACGACGAAGGATCCGGTCAGCGCAATGGCTGCGGCCGGCCCCAGGTAGGACAGCACCGGAAGAAAGGCATTCTTCATTGAATGCTTGACCGCTATCCGATATTCGGAAAGCCCCTTGGCCCGAGCGGTCCGCGCATGGTCAGTTGCCATCTGTTCCATCATTCCAAATCGCACCAGTCTTGAGATGTAGGCGGCAAATGGAAGTGAAAGCGTCACTGCCGGAAGCACCAGGTCGATTGGTCGCCCCCATTGCGCCACTGGAAACCACCTCAGCCAAGCCGCAAACACGATCAGGAGGATTGCTCCGGTCACAAACGAGGGAAGACTGATCCCGATGAGTGCGATCGATTGCGTCGTGAAATCCATAAAGGATCTTGGTTTCAACCCACTGACTACTCCCGCTCCCAGTCCAATCACCGTTGCCAGCAGAATCGCCGTGAATCCAAGTTCCAAGGACACCGGAAGACCGGCGGCAAGAATCTCGTTCACGCTCAGGTCGGCCTGGGTCAGGCTTGGTCCCAGATCGAATGGCCGCGGTGCGGTTCCCAGCAACCAGGACACCCCGGTGGCATCACCCAGATATGAAAAATAGAATGCCACGGGATCATCCAACTTGTACTGCTTCTTCATCGCCTCAACGACCTCGGGCGAAGGCTGTCGGCCCTCGGGGTTGTCCAGCGGATTACCCGGGATCAGCCAGGCCAGTGCAAAAGTGATGGTGTAGACCACCAGCACGATCAGTGGCAGTTGCAGCAATCTTCTGATGGTCAGTGACAGCATGTAGGAAGTCTACCCGGATCGGAGTCAGCACTGGATTCGTTCGCAGCGTACTCTTCCCGAATGAGCACCCTGCATTGTATCTTCCGTTTGCTGATCCATGGGCAGCTGCTCATGGCAGCATCCGCCGCGTCCTACGTTGCCGTGGCGGGCATTTTGGTCAATGAAGTTCCAGTGCCGCTTGTGTGGTTGGTGGCTGCGTTCTTTGGAACACTTGGAATCTATCTCCTGGACAGCGTGCGCAGTGCAGATCGGGAGGATGCGATCAGCCAGTCGGTTCGTGCCGGTCTGTTTCGTGCAAATCGGGGTTGGGCGATCTTGAGCGGTCTGCTGAGTCTCGGAGTGGGGGGACTGGCGGTCGTCTGGGCGCAGGTATCCTTTGAAGCCTGGGTTGTTCTGATCTTGTTGGGAGTGCTCGGTCTTGCCTATCTGCTGCCGGTGCTTCCGGTCTCCGGGCGTCGGTTGACCCTGAAGGACCTTTCCCTGGTCAAGCCTCTGTTGATCAGCTTGGCCTGGCTGGTGGGCGCATTACTGGTGGCTCGAGAGAGCATGCCAGCCTCACCTCCAACCTCCGCGCTGCTTGATTCGATGCTCTTCGGACTGGCCACCGGTCCGACGCTTCTTCTGGATTCCCTGTGGCTGGATCGCCGGGATCGAGCGGCCGACGTGGCCTTTGGCCACCCCACAATCGCGTCGATCTTGAGTGTTCGAGGCTTCCTTCTGATTCGGATCGTCCTGTGGGGGCTTCCCTGCCTGGTGCTTGTTCTTGATTCAGGATTCCTGATTCCAGTCCTTGGCCTTCTGGGGGGCAGTCTGGTCCTGGTCTGCCTGGAACCTGATCGAATGGGGTTCGAATCCACTCGGGTGGTGGCGGCTTCACTCTGGCGATTTACTCTGCTTCTGGTGGTCCTGTGCTGGATGGGTTGAGCACCTCCAGCTGCCAGTACTCCTGCTGCAGTCTTGGGTGCCTGCTTAAGCCTCTGATTCGGGTGGGGTCGTAGAGATAGGTGGTGGTGTAGTGGTAGAGGGGAAGTATCGGGTGGTCGTCCTGAATGATCATCCGCTCAGCTTCGTGGAGCATTGCGGTTCGCTCGTTCAAATCAGCGGTCTGTCGCGCCTGCTGCAGAAGATCGTCATAGAGAGCATTTGAATACTTCCGATCGTTGTTGCCCGTACCGGTTTCCGAAAGTTCCAGGAAGGTCATGGGATCGCCGTAATCTCCATACCAGCCACCGCGTGCGACCATGAAGTTCCCTTGTTTGAGATCGGCCCGGTAGGACTTGGTGTCCTTTGATCGGAGGTTGGTTTCTATTCCCAGTTCAGCCTTCCACATCTCTCGCATTGAGAGTGCCATGTCCTGGTAGCGCGCGGTACCAGTGGTGTAGAGCAGGTCGATCGGGGGAAATACTTCACCGCGTTCGTTTTCTGGAACCGAATCACCATTCCGATCGATCCAACCAGCAGATTCAAGTAGACGTTTCGCCTCCTCCGGATCATGAGGGGTGCCGGCAGGTGGGGTGTAGCCCGGAATGGAACCTGGCGGGACCAGGCTGCCAGCGACGGGCTCGTTCGTCCGCAATACCTTCTCGACGATTACCTCCTTGTCGATGGCCATGGCCAGTGCCTTGCGCACCCTGGGATCGTGAAGTGGATTTGGGCTTCCATCCCCGAGGGTCGGCCTGCAGTTGAAACCGAAAAAGAACGTGCCAAAAGCCGTATTGGTGTGGAGATCTCTGCGCTCCTTTTGATTTGGTTCCGGCAAGGCGGCAAGTGCTTCGTCGATCGTCGATCCCAATTCGAGAGATTCTTGATATTGATCCCCGTGGGTGGTGATGTAGTCGGATTGTTCATCCATCATGTCCGCGAGGTATTCGGCGGATACCTCGCTCACCCAATCCACCGAGCCCACCTCAAACGCAAGCACGCTGGTATTCGGGTCTTCTATGCACACGACTTCGACGGAGTCTGGCATCACGACTTCCTGATTCCAGTAGTACGGGTTGCGTTCGATCCGAATGTCGTGCTTGATGCGTCGGCGTTCCAGCTTGAACGGTCCGTTTGAAATCAAGGTTCCTGCTCTCGTCCAACCATGATCCTGGACGATCATGCCGGTGTCGGGGTCCAGGGAGACGTGTTTTTCAACGAGTTCAGAGTGCACTGGTGCAAACACCGAAAACGCACAGAGATCAAGAAAATATGCCAGTGGAAGCTTGAGTCGCACCTCGAGGGTGTGGTCGTCAAGCGCGGTCAGTCCGACATTCTGTTGAAAATCAACCAGGGTCTCCTCCAGCAGGCTTTTCGCACCTTCCAGCTGTTCCCGAGGGTTGTCGTACGGGGTCGTTGCATGTCGGGTCGTCCGTTGCATCCTGCGATTGAAGAATTCTTCCGCACCCTCTATCGCAAAGAAGAGGTCGGTGTAATCCGCGGCAGTATCCGGCATCAGAGCTCTTCTCCATGCGTACACGAAGTCCTCAGCGGTGACTGGATCTCCGTTGCTCCAACGAGCGCTCTCACGAATTTTGAAGATCCACTCGGTTCCGTCCTCATTGGATTCCCAGGATTCCGCCATTCCGGGAGTGAATGCACCGGTTTGATTGTTCCTTCGAACGAGTCCCTCGTAGAGAGAGCGTGCCATCCGCAGGTCATGCATGTAGCTCATCCGCTGTGGATCGAGGGTGAAGCAGTCCTGTGTTTGGGAGACCACGACGTCTGCTCGTGGAAGACGTTGCTCAAGTGCCATGCTCAGGAGCACGGCACCGAGAAGTAACAGAAAGGGAGCTGCGAGCTTGATCATGCTCTTCAGCTTACAACGTTTCACTCACTTTTAAGCAGGCGCAAACGGGTCACGCACCTCGTCGGATCGACTTGGCATCAGTTTCCGATTCCGGATTGATAGGCGCTCTTGTCACCGCTTTGCCAGGCTTCCGCCAGATTCGCACCGGATCCGCTGGTCGAGCCGCCCTGGATGAGCCGGATCAGTACGCCGGCCTGTTCAATCGAGTTTCCGTAGAGTTCCTTGACTTCCTTGGAGGACTGAAGCTGATCCCAGCTTTGGGCACCCGTCTTGAGGACTTCGTTCAGGACAGGTTCGACTTCCGACTTGAAGGTTCGACGAATCGATCCTTCCAGTCTGATGTACTGGCTGCGAAGCTTGAGGATCATCGAGGAGAGTGCCCGAGTCAGATCCATATCCCTGCCTTCGGCAATCTTGTCCAGGGTGACCTGCATCAACTTCATCTGGTTCTCAATCGCTGACTTTCGGATGTCTTCCTTGACTCTCGGATTGGATCCGATGCTTTCAAGCGCCTCGAATTCCCGTTGGAGGACCGCCCAGGAGGAGGTCTGCTCCGCCCCCATCAGAACCGACCTCATGATGGAATTGAACTGACGGGGTCGAATCGATTCCGGGTCGGTGGTTTGGATCGAGACCACCAGCATCGACGCGGCTGACAGCGCTCGTCCCTGTGACTGGGTGGCGTCTGAATCGTCTCCAGCCCTGGGCTGGAGAGTGCTGGCGAGAAACTCATTGGTTTCTCCGGTTCTGGTGAATGCCAGAACCTGACAGATGTTCGCATAGTTGAACACCGGCAGGGATTCGTCCGATTCGAGGAGAGCCTTGATTTGCTTGACAAAGAGATTGCCGAACGCCTCCCGAAAGACGGCACTGGTTCCCGCCCTGGTCAGTGGTTCGATCAACCGTCTTCTGGCTTCCACCACCGATTGGCTGGTCTCATCCTTGAGGCCTTGTACTCCCGAGGACACGAAGCCTTCAAGAGTGTTCTGCTGCGCCTGGCTGAGGGGACTCGTCGTTCTTGCGAATGATGAAACGTCCTGGGCGTGTGCACTGCTCGCAATGAGGCAGGCAATCGCAAAGCAGACGCTGGCGGTGGTATGAATGGCTCTTCGAGGTCGAATTGTCATTGTGGTTGGGTGTCCAGGGTGGGCTGGTGTACTGTGGCTTCCGGCCTTCCATGAGAGTCCCCAGCAGGGTATTCATGCCTGCACACTTCTCTTATGGGACGACTCAGGAAAGGGTAGGAGGCTGACCGTACTTTGGAAGCCTTACGATTGTCAACGAGTCGATGTAGACTCTATCCGCGGGCCTCTTGAGTAGCCCGGGCATCGAGGACATCAGGCGAGGCTGGGAAAGCCCAAGGAACACCATGACCAACGGTTTCAAACACCTGAAAGCCCTCTTCAGGGCCTCTCATGGGCCATTTCGGGCGCTTGGCCTGGGGCTACTTCTGGCCTCCTTTCCTCTCTTCGCTTTGGCCGTTGCCTCGGGCGCAGCCTCAGCTGATTCGGGAATTCCCCTTTCCAAGGGCTTGGAAACCCAGCAAGACCGATCTGATCCATCAGAGATCGAGATTCCTTCCCCCGAACAGATGGAGGCCCTGGCGGAGCTGGTGAGCCCTTCGCTCTCGTCCTACTTCGTGCGCACGACCCGAATCCTCAGTAATCGACCGGTGTTGGAGCTCTTACACCTCGATGTGGCTTACGACCTGGCTCTTCTCGCGACGGAGATCGACTCCAACAACATCGACGCTTGGCGTCTGTTGCTGGAGATCTCCAACATCTCTGATCCCGACGATCCAGAAGTCCAGGCCTCTATTCAAGACTCACTCTCCGCAATCACTCGCCTGGACCCCTCCGACAAGGTGGCTTTGCTCAGAAGGCTTCTGTTCATCGTTGAATTGAATCAACTTGCCGAAGAGAAGGTCGCCGCATTTGAAACTCTTCTTGAGCCCGCTTCTCTCGATGTTCTGGGCAAGAAGATCGGCGCCCGGCTCGCCTTCGCTCTTGCGCAGCTCCAATCGCGAATCGGGGATTCGGATGAATTCGCCTATCGTCTCGCTCAGGCGGTCGAACTTGATCCTTATTATCCCGCAGCCACCGCGATGGCTGCCGGCTATTTTGCCATTCCCAACGACACCTTCTCTGAAGCAGAGCTCATGGTCGCCGCCCTGATCGCCAATCCGTTGGATGTCGGGTTTGCCTCTCGTCTAGGTGCTCTGGCTCTGGATGCCGGCGCCTATGCCTCAGCCGCTCGAATGCTTGCCATTGCTCAGAGCAGTGCCCGGGCCGCTGGTGCCGACCCGCTGGACCTTGCGCTTCAGCATGCAACGGCTCTTTGGGGAGCCAATCGATCCACGGAGGCTCAGAGAATCCTCGATCTTCAGCAGCGCACAATCGATGCTCGGGCGCAACGTGCCGCCTTTGCTGAGGACGACACCCTCGAGGCTGATGAGCTGACGAAAATCAAAGGCACCACGCCACCTTCCATGGCCTTGCTTCGGGCAGCGATCCTCTCTGAAGGACCCGATTCTCAGGCGTATCGCCTCTACGTCGGGGAAACCCTCACGGATCTGATTCTCATGCTCGATGAGGAACTGGAGCTGGACGTCGACCTGGATCCCGCGGCTCAGGCGTCTGCGGTGACCACCCTCCTGGAGGCTGCGGCCTTCGCGGCCTGGCAAGGCGAGGATTCCGAAGTGATCGATCTGTTGGTTTCGGAAGCCCAGTCCAGACTTGAGCTTTCCGACGTCACGATGATGCGATTCGAGGTCTGGCAGGACATCGCGGAGGGTCGTTATTCAGTGGCACTGGCCACTCTTTCCGAAATGAATGATTCGGATTCATTGACCGTACTTGCCCGTTCAATCGCCTACGAGCGAACGGGCAGGATGCAGGATGCGGCCCGAACTTGGTTGGAACTCTCTCGAAACAGTCCGGGCTCCATCATCGGCATCTGGTCCAGGCACAAACTGGAGAAACTTCTTGGCAAGTCGTTGGGCAATTCACCCGAAGCGGACAAGGTCGAAAGCCTGATGAAGGGGATCCCCATCACCGTGGATCGAATGCTGTTGGATCGTGAGCGAGCCTATTCCTTCAGTATTGAACCGGTTGCGCCTTCAGTTCCACCCTTCGCACCGATTTACTACGCACTGAAAATCACCAACAACAGCGGCATACCGCTCTCGATCGGGCCGCTCAACCCCATCCATTCCTCGGTCGCTCTGCTTCCCAAGGTCACTTCGTTTGGGCCTCGCACCGCACCATCATCCAAGTTCGTCCTTCAGATCGATCGAAAACTCTCGATTGATGCTCGCGAAACCTTGAACATGCGTTTCAATCTGGGCAACTTCCCGATCAGTCGCCGATCCTTCAGGTCCGCTATCAACTCCGCAACGTATGAAGTTCGCGGTGTGACCAACTTCATGTCGGACGGCACATCGGTACTTCCCGGTCGATTCGGTGAACGTGCAAGCGCGGCTATCCTCAGAGTGGATGGTGTCTCCAGTGATCCGCCATGGCGTCGGGATGCGATGGAATCAGCCAAGTCCATGGACAGCCTGGATTCCATCCACAAGATGTCTCTGCTCCTGCAAATGGCAGCCGAGATTCCAGATGAAAACACGTCTCTGAGGGGGTTTCGAGATGAGATCGTGGAGCTTTTCGTCACACTTTGGCCACGCTTCCCTCCGAAACTTCGCGCCTGGTTTGCTGCCACGAGTCCAGAAGTGGCCGTTTTCGACGATTACGTCGATATCGAAAGCCTCTTCATACTTGATGACAATTCGCTCGTCGTCACGTCGATGTTGGTCAAGCTGGTCTGGGGAATGTCATCGGAGGTCAGTGCCAAATCCTATCTTGACTGGGCTTCTAACCAACCCAACTCACAGATTTCGACTCTTGCGAAGCAGCTTCTGAAAATCTCCGTTCAGGACATCCAGTTGCAGAGCGAAAATCTGCTGGGTGAAGAACTGGACAACTAGTCGAGCTGTCGTGGATATCCCGACTCGCCTTGCGTAGTCGCACAGTTCCGCGATGCTCCCCGGTTCTTCAGCCCTTGACTCCGAGATCGTCTCTGGTGAACAGCGATTCGAATGGGATTCCGGCCGATTCGAAATTCTCCCGAGCGCCTTCAAGTCGATCGATGGTCGCGATCACCTTGACCACTTCACCGCCGCAGGATTGGATGATTTCAGCAGCCTCAAGGGCTTGTCCGCCCGTGGTGGCGACATCCTCCAGCAGCACGACCCGGTCGCCTTGATTCAGAGCTCCCTCCAGCTGCTTGGATGTGCCGTACTCCTTTTTCGAGTTGCGGATGAAGATGCAGGGAAGATCCGACTCGATGGACGCGGAGCTGACCAGGGGAATCCCACCCAGTTCGGCGCCAGCGAGCCTGTCTATATCCTTGGGAATCCGCTCCGCAAAGAGCTGGCCCAGCTGTCTGAGGATTCTGGGGCGGGTTGAAAACAGGTATTTGTCCAAGTAGTAGCTGCTGGTCCGGCCGCTTCTCAGGGTGAACTGCCCATGGAGCACGGATATTTCTGCGATTTCGGCAGCCAATTGCTTCATCAGATCGGTGGTCATGAGGTTGATGGTACTCGGCCAGCCAGATCGCTGCCGTCTTTCGTCGAGTTCGCTATCCTGTAGACATGGCCAGCGTCTGCTTCTACTTCCAAGTTCATCAGCCCTTCCGCATACGACAGTATTCGGTCTTCGATGATCATCCGTTCTACTTCGACAACGATGCGAACGAGGAGATCTGCCGCAAGGTGACCGACAAGTGNTACGTGCCGGCGACNCGNAAGATCCTNGATCTGATCCGTCGNCANGAAGGNCGATTCCGNGTCTCCTATTCGATCTCNGGAACCGCACTCGANCAATTCGAGATGTGGGCNCCCGAAGTCATCGAGTTGTTCCAGNANTGCGCCGAGACCGGTGCNGTNGANTTCCTGGCCGAGACNTCGCACCANTCACTNAGCTTTCTCTTNTCGAGAGANGAGTTCAAGGCCCAGGTCGCCGAACAGGAAGCNCGNATCGAGCGACTCTTCGGAGTNCGNCCGACGGTNTTNCGAAACACCGAACTGATCTACAGCAACGANGTCTCCTCCGCGATCGCCGAGATGGGACGNCANCGCGCGGTGATCTGTGANGGCATCGATGANCTGCTNGGACANCGNTCNCCCAACTACGTCTNCNCNCCNCCCGGTGGNCCGACGACGCCCGCCAACGNNGGNGGNCCGATCAGGCTCCTGCTCAAGAACTACCAGCTTTCCGACGACATCGCCTTCCGGTTCTCNAANCGNGNTTGGAAGGAATGGCCGCTCACCGCGGAGAANTTCGCTCGCTGGGTCAATCAGATCAATGGNGANGGGTACACCTGCGACCTCTTCATGGACTACGAGACNCTGGGNGAACATCANTGGGAAGACACCGGGATCTTCGAGTTNCTCGANGCGATGCCGGAGAAGATCTTCGACGTCAATCCCGGNAACAACGANTTNCTCACGCCCAATCAGGTNGTTGATACNTANGAGCCGATGGGGGAGTACGACGTCCCCAACTACCGGTCGTGGGCGGATACCGAGCGGGACCTCTCCGCCTGGCTCGGCAATCCGATTCAGGACAACGCCGGGGCCGAGCTCTACAAGCTTGAAGGACCGGTCAAGGCCGCTCATGAACGCGGTGACGAGCACATTCTCGAGGACTGGCGCAAGCTGACCACCAGCGACCACCTCTACTACATGTGCACCAAGTACTGGGCGGACGGTGATGTCCACAAGTACTTCAGCCCGTACGACAGCCCCTACGATTGCTACATCAACTTCATGAATGTGCTGGACAACTTGAGGCAGCGCTCTGAAGGCGGGTGATGGGGTGTGGCTGAAAGCCGGTGGCGTGGCTCGGCCAATCTGTCTTGCGATCCTTGCCATGATGTTCGCCGTTCTCGGGAACACCTCGGGCTCTGGCTGGATGCAAGTTTTCGGTTCGCTGGGTGGATTGGTTCTGCTTCTGTATGCAGCCGCCTCTCTTTGGGACCGTCCGCAAGAGCTCCTGCACGCCGCACTGGTCGGCTTGCCGGGCGGCATCCTGCTTGGCGTGGTGCTGAAAAATATTTTTGGATGGTCGCCCCAGGTTGATTGCTCCCATGTCTTCCTCCTGATCGACGCCTCTGCCATCACCCTCATCGCACTCGCGGTCAGAGTCCACTTCACTTCCGGATCGGCACAATCACCGACCGCGAGAACGTCGCATGTTGGCTGGTTGCTCTTCCTTGCGACATTCTTGTTCATGGGCGCATACGTGTCGTCGAGCTGGATGGTCGTGAGCAATCCAAGGGGATCGCCGTTCTATTCCGCGCGCATTGCCGGAATGCTTCCATTCAGCGATGCCGGCGGATGGTACGTGGGCAGTTTGCAGGTTCAAGCGGGCGAACAGGCGACCTGGGTTGCTCGACGACCAGTCCACGCTCTGCTCCGTGCCGGAGAGCTCCTGGTTTCCGGCAATCACTACAAGCTGAGCCTCTTGTTCCAGGCCTTCATGCTGGCTTCGGCAATCGGCATCCTGGGAACGGTGGTCGCCCGCACCTTCTCATTTGCAGCAGGCGTTGTGACGACAGTCCTCCTGGTCAACTATTCGTTTGAGTCAGTTGGTCTCTTCCTGTCGGGCTCAGCGGGTCTTACTGCCGCATGCCTCGGTCTTGGGCTCATGATCGAAGGCCTCAAGATGAGTTCGTTCTCCTGGAGAATGGTGGCCACGTTCGCAATCGGTACAGCATGGCTGCTTCGTCCAGGTCCGTTTGGAATCCTGGCGATTCCTCCTGTTCTGGAATGGGTGACCAGGGGAAAGTTTCGGTTCTTCAGGGGGTGTGCTGCACTGGCTGTTCTTTTCGGTGCGTACTTGCTTGGTCAAGGGGCTTTCGACCTGGTTGGTGCAGAAGGGAGTGTCCCCAATCAGAACGCGGCAATCACACTGTATGGACTTTCCCAGAACATGGATTGGGCAGAAGCAAATAACAAGTTCTTCAGTGACGATCCCTCACGGGGAGAGCTTTCCCAGCGGCAGCAGTCAGAGCTGCAGAAACAGTTGGCTTTGGAATCGGGGGTGGCATCACCTGGGTTGTTGCTTTGGGGTTTACTCAATAACTTTGTCTGGGGTGTGGGGGTGATGCTCAACATGCCGGCAACAGCTCTGGTGAGTAGCCCTCTGGTGTGGAAAGGGATGTTTCTGGGGGGTGTCTTCAAGAGTGCGCTCGCTCTCTGTGCAGTCGCGTGTGTCATGATCTGCTCCCTCACATGCCTGCTGGTCGTTACGGTGAGAATGGCTGCGGACCGATGGCGAATCAACTGGATCTTGTTCGGCGGACTCATCGCATTTTGTGTGAGCGCCCCATTGATCGGCAGGGATGGCGGTCTTCGAGGGATGACGATTTTGATTCCCCTCTACTGCCTTTACCTGGCTTCGATATTGAGGAATCGATCTGTTTCGGATTCATCCAGCGAAGCGGCTTCCTCATCTACAGCGGGACGTTTTTATTCTGTTTTCGCGACGACCATACTGGCCCTTCTGGTTTCGTTCGCTCTTGTTGGTGTGTTCGCTTCAACCATTCGAGCAAAGCAGATCGAGAATGATCCGATTGTGGTCAATACGGATCGTGATCCCTGTGTCTTCGTTACCGAAAGTGAGTTGCAGTTGAGCCTTCTCGGGGCTCCGCAAGTCCCTCGCAATCGTGTTCTGCAGGCATTGGCTGGTGCAGGTGGTCTTGATCTCGCAGTCGGCCGTTTCCGTCCACCATTTCTGTTGACGGTATGCGACGTATTTGAACAAGCTTCACCACTTATCATTCCAGGAGCAACCGCCGGCGATCGGTTCATTCGAGTGCATTCGTTTTCACCAGTGGGCGATTCTCGTCTGGTGTACGTTGTCGATTCATGGGATGACATGAATGCCCTTGACAGTGAGGCTGCACAGGCTCCGCTTGACCTGCAGGCTCCCTAGTTCTCTCTGCTTCGCTTGATTTTACACCACCCCAATTCACCTGCTTCAAGTGTGTTATGGGCAGGCATGAAAAAAACGATCTCGACTCACCGGAAACAACGAGTGAACGTCGTGATCTTGTTCGTACTCACCCCGCT
>NHEC01000122.1 GCA_002171655.1 Planctomycetes bacterium TMED75 | reverse complement strand
GCCGGCGGACAGGTCATGGCCCATGATTGGGGGAGAGGGGGAAGGAAAATCGTCAGGCGCGACGTCGTCGCGCGATGAGTCCGGCCACCGCAAGCAGGGAGACTGCTCCAGGCGCCGGAACCACGGTGTAGCTCAGCATTTCGTTGAAGGATGAACCGCCGCCCCAGGTGCCGGAGTTGCCGTTCATCAGGTCGGTGGCAGGATTGCCGTTGTCGGTACCGCTGGTTGCGATCTCGAAGCCGATCGTGTCGCCCCCGGACACTCCCAGAGTGGCGAGTTCGAAGGACAGGGTGACGGTGTTCGCAGCCCAGTCGATCGACAGACCAGCACCAGCCGCGCCTTGCCAGCCGCTGCCGTTGTAGCTTTGGAAGTCGATGCCACCTCCGCCGTCGATCCAGCTTCCGGCGAAGAAATCGACGCCCGCAGCGCCCATCTCGATGTTGCGGAACCAGGGGTTGTTGTTGCCGTCAACGCCACCGTCTCCGGTGTCTATGAACGCCAGGTACTTCGTCCAGTCGGCGATCTCTCGCGTTTCAATCGCGAAGAACAGGTTGGTGTCGTCGTTGGTGACGGTCACCGAAACCAAGTCAAGGTTCCCGTTTTCCGGGCCTTGGTCGAACGCGCCGTCTGTATAGACATCCGCGAAGGCACTTGTGCCAGATACAACTGCCAAAGGCAGCATCAGTCTCGTCATTCTCATTGGGGAGTCTCTCTTCAATCTTCAACAGAGTTAACCTGAGGGAAGGTCAACGAAAACGTTAGGCCCGAGGGAGGGCTTGAGCAAAGACTCCCACATGTTGTGAAGATGATCAAGGCTTAAATGCAATTTTTTTGACGGAATGTCAATTCGAACAGTCATTTACCTTTGTTCAGTCGGCTTGATTATGCGCCGGGCAAGGTGGGGGGGGAGGCAGCGCAGAAGACTGATCAGAAGTATCGTCGAACTGCCCAGGCAGGCGAAGGAGCCGAGTGCGATGACCCAGCCCAGACTTTGAAGCCCCTTGTGTTGGGCCAACAGCAACGCTCCGAATCCAATCCCCGTGGTGCAAGCGGTCAATGCTACGGCACTCAGGGTCGTTCCAAACCGGTGCGTTCCGTCCCGCTGCATCTGCTTCCATCGATGCAGCACGTGGATGGAACTGTCCGCCCCGAGTCCGATGAGGATCGGGATCCCAAAGAAATTCGCCAGGTTGATTGAGATGCCCAGCAGCGCCAGTGCACCCAGCGTCAGGCACAACCCGCAGACCAGCGCCAGCAGGCAGCAACTCATTGCAATGATCGACCGGAAATCGAGCCAGAGCACCACGGCAACGACGGCCACTGCGCCGATGCCCATGATCAGAAAGGCGTGAAGCATGTCGTTGATCGATTCGTACTGCGTGATCGGAACGCCGGTGGAGTCGGGATCGACCGCTCGAATCGCCGTGACGAATTCCTTCATTGGTTCGTGGGACCAGACATTCTCCTTGGGCTGCATGAGAATCGCGAACTTCCCGTTCGCCGAGGTGAATCGGTCTCGAAGCGCCAGAGGAATCGCCTCGCGAAGTGTGCCTCGCGCGCCGGTTCCCATCTGAGTCAGTGCGTTGGCGGTGTTGGCCACTGCGCTGTCGATCCGAGTCTGTAGATTGACCGCCGCGATCTCATTTCCTCCGGCAAACACCGCTTGCTGCTGGAGCAGACTCCTTTGCAGACGACTGATTCGATTGGAATCGGTCTCGGAAAGTCGCGAGCCACCCAGGGACCGAATCATTCCCAGGCGGTCCGCGACCGTCTTCAGGGCGGCGGGGGTGATGAGGTCCGCCGCGTCGGGTTCGGATCTGGTTTCCACTGGTCGGGTCGCCTCGCCGAGTTTGCTGCGAAGCGCGTTTCGTTCTGAAGTCGGCAGGGCCACCAGGTCCAGGACGCTTCGGATCGGACCGATGACCGGCTGGTCCCTTGCCGCCGCCACGACGGGGGGAATCCCCTGGATTGAATCCACCACCGAGACCGCAAACCAGCTGGCGGAGGTGTCGTCATCGAACAGGCGATGTTCCCACTCGACCGAATCAAGTCCCTCCGCCTGCAGTTTCAGCAGATTGCTCTCGAAGTGCAGGCGATCGATCGCCACCAGGGCCGCCGCGCCACAAAGCACTGCACTCAGCGCCAGAATCCATCGGGCCCGACCCCGTTGGAGGCGAGTGTTGGTCGACCTGTTCGTGCGTTCCGGCATCGGATTCGTCTGGTCCGGAGTCGACGGATCGGTCGGAGGTTGGCTGCGTTCCGTCCAGAACAGGAGCGCCGGCAGCACCAGGGTCATGGTCAGTGCGCAGAAGAGCAGGCCGATCCCGGCGATCGTGCCCAGTTCCCGCAAGCCTTGAAATCCGGTGATCAGTGCCAGCAGAAAGACCCCTGCGCTGGTCAGTGCTCCGGTGGTGTTGCCCACCACTGCAGTTCGCATCACGTGGGTCACCGCGCCTTCGGCGCGCTGATCACGCCGAGCTTCGATCCAGCGGGCGACCACGTGCACTCCGTAATCGAGTCCCGCTCCCACCAGGACCAGCATGAAGACCATCGACAGCAGGTTCAGTCGTCCCACGACCAGGGTTGCCAGTCCGTAGGTCCAGCCAAACGCCGCAGTGAAGGCAAGCACGGCCAGCAACGGACGTTTGATCCCTCGAAAAACCAGCATGAACAACCCTGCGATGACAGTCAGAGCAATGATCGATGAGATCGTCATGTCGCGTTCGGTGGTGGCCAATTCATCCGCCTGCAGCACCGGCTTACCGGTCAGTCCGATCTCGACCTCGGGATGCGCTTCCTGTACGACGGAGATTACTTCCCGGATCCTCCGAAGCGGTTCCTTGATCACCGCCAGTGAACCGAATTCTTTTTTCGGCATGATCTCTACGAAAAACATGCGACCGGTGTCGGAGACCAGGTATTCAGGTGCGCGGGGTAGACCCGGTTCGAAGCTGCTCGGGCGGTCTCCCAGTTTCGCCGGCGCGGCGGTGAGTGCTTCCAGGATGAAGAAGGCTTCGGCTCCGAGTCTGGTCGCTTCCGCCTCATCGAGCACCAATCCTTCGCGAGTCAGTCTGGCGAGTCGATCACTTGCTTGGTGCAACAGTCTGCTTGGCGCAGTCCGCTCCAGCAGGGGGGGGAAGGCACCCTGCGCCTCGAGCAATCCAATCATCTGGTCCACCGGCATCGACCAGGGGGCCAGCCGCCATTGCTCCGAGCCACTGATTCGTGCGTGGACGAACGGAAGGGTTCCCACGGCGGTCAACTGTTGCACCAGTTGATCGACCGCCGAGCGAGCCTCGCCGGGCGCACTCGGTTGACCCGCATCGACGACTACCCAAAGCGATTCTCGGTCACCGAATTCCTCGAGGAATCCCCGGTACGCCTGCATGAACGGTCGATCCTCACCGATCAGCGAATTGGTGTCGGCGTCCAGTTTCAGTCGGGTGAAGGCCAGGGCGGCTCCTGCGATTGCCGCCAGGGTGGCAATCAGCAGCAGGATTCCAGTCCCTCGGGTGACCAGAACGGCTACCCGGTCCAGCACGCGTTGGCGGAGCGAAGGGGGGCCAGCGTCGGGCTGTCCAGTTGACCTCATGCGATCATTCATCGGTCTGGCAGCTTACTCCACGACACCCGAGCGAACGGGATTATCAGCCACCTGGATTGGTTGGAGGGGGATCATCTTGCGGAAGATATAGGAAGCGATTCCTGGGTTCAGGCTGGTCCAGGACCGAATTCGACCTACAGTTGAGTATGCGGGTGGTGTCCGGGCCATCTCTCGATCAGCGTGCAATGACCAGAGACGGGCCGACTCACTTCGAATGTTCTGTTCGGATCACCTGCTGTCACGTCGAATCAATGGAAAACACCAGACCATGAATTCTCTACACCTGATCAAATCGACGCTGGCTGCGGGAGCGGCCTCCTTCGGGCTGTGGGGTGCTTGCCAGACGGCCTCCGGCCAGGATTCGGTCGCTCGGCAGTGGTGTGACGTGATGTTAGAGGCGATTCGCGGGGACTTTGCTCGACCGCCGGTGCACGCACGCAATCTTTACCACGTCTCTGCGGCCATGCATGATGCCTGGGGGCTGTACGACGTCAACACCCTGGGGCACCTCGTGGATGCGGACCTCTTCGCCGACGACCCTGAGGCGGCCCGGGCCGAAGCACTCTCCTACGCGGCCTACCGGATTCTGCAGGCGCGGTTTTCGACCTCTCCGAGTGCAGCAGACACCCTTGCCGCATTTGACGACTTGATGAATCAGTTTGGCTACGACACGGAGTTCTATGGAACTGCAGGAAACACTCCGGCGGCCTGGGGGAATCGAATCGCGTTCAGTTACCTCGTTTACGGGCTCAATGACGGTGCCAATGAGATCGGTGACTACGAGAATCTGTATTACACACCGAGCAATCCCCCGATGGTCGTGCAGCAAGAAGGGAATCCCACCCTCAACGACCCCGATCGCTGGCAGCCGCTCACGCTCGACTTCTTCGTCGATCAGTCGGGAAACGTCATTCCGGGTGCCACCCCGCCTTTTCTTGGAGCCGAGTGGGGGATCGTTTCAGGCTTTGCATTGACGGAGGATGACTTCACGATCTACGAGCGCGCTGGTGCGCTGTGGCCGGTGGCCCATGATCCTGGCGCCCCCCCCTCCTTTGCCGACGCCGAATACAAGCACGGTTTCGAGATGGTTGCGAACTGGTCGAGCCACTGCGATCCCACTGACGGGGTGCTCTGGGACATCTCCCCGAATTCGATCGGCAACGCGACCCTGCCCGCAACCCCTGCTGACTGGGATGTCTTCTACGACACGATCAACGGGGGTGATTCAGGGACCGGGTATCCCTCGAATCCGGTGACCGGTCAGCCGTACACCCCTCAGTTGGTTCCGCGAGGAGACTTTGTGCGCTCGTTGTCCGAGTTCTGGGCCGATGGGCCTGATTCCGAGACTCCGCCGGGACATTGGATGGTGATCCTCAATTCGGTCAGTGACGAACTCGCCCCCGATCAGTTCCGCATCGGCGGGGAGGGCGAGGTGGTCGACCGCCTGCAGTGGGACATCAAGTCCTACTTCGCTCTGGCAGGGTGCATGCACGATGCCGCGATCAGTGCCTGGGGCGCCAAGGGCTGGTACGACTTCATCCGCCCGGTGTCCGCGATTCGCTGGATGGCTTCGAAAGGGCAGTGTTCCGATCCGTCAGGGCCTTCCTACGATCCCGAAGGAATCAATCTGATCACGGACCTCATCGAGGTGATCTCCACGGAGACCACGGCCGTCGGCCAGAGGCACGCACATTTGTCTGGTTTCGAAGGCCAGATTGCGATCAAGGCCTGGCGAGGTCCGGATTTCATCGCGGATCCCGAAGTCGACCAGGCGGGAGTGGACTGGGTGCTTGGGGACTACTGGTGGCCTTATCAGAGGCCAACCTTCGTCACCCCGAACTTTGCCGGGTACGTCTCCGGTCATTCAACCTACTCCCGTGCCGCCGCAGAGTTGTTGACCAGCTTCACGGGTTCACCTTATTTTCCAGGAGGAATGGGCGAGTTCCTGTGTTCCGCGAATGAGTTCCTGGTCTTCGAGGAAGGGCCCAGTGTCGATGTACGTCTGCAGTGGGCGACCTACCGCGACGCTTCTGATCAGTGTTCGCTTTCACGAATCTGGGGTGGCATCCACCCACGATGTGACGACATTCCCGGGCGCAACCTGGGGCAGATCATCGGACCTGCGGCCTGGCAGAAGGCATCCAGTTACTGGCTGCCCCCCGAGCTGTGTCCTGAGGATTTCAATGACGACGGTGTGGTGGACGGCGCTGATCTGGTGTACATCATCGCCGCCTGGGGCCTCTGCCTCAATTGCACCGAAGACCTCACCGGTGACGGCGTGGTCAACGGCCTGGACTTGACCGTGTTGATCGCAAGCTGGGGACAGACCAGCGAATGCGGCCAGTAGTTCCAAACCCGCCAGTTACTTCAAAATCGAGTTCGCGGCACCCGCAGGCATCGGGGTGCCCTCGATGAGGGTGTTCACCGCACGACCCTTGACCGCCCACCCCTCGAAGGGACAGTTGCGTCCTTTTCCGACGAAGTCATCCCTGCGAATCGTCCAGGCACAGTCCGGGTCGATGATCGTGATGTCGGCGGGGAGTCCGACTTCCAGTCGACCGACTCCCTGATCGGCGAGCCCCACCAGGCGAGCGGGTTCGATGCTCAGCAGTTCGATCAACCGCGGCCAGTCGATCAGTCCGGTGTCGATGAGCGCCTTGGCATACAGCGCAAGGGCGCATTCCAGACCGACGATTCCGAAAGGTGCTGATTCAAAATCAAGAGCCTTTTCCTCGAGGGTGTGCGGCGCGTGGTCGGTCGCAAGCACCGTGATGGTTCCATCCGCCACACCCTGGCGAAGTGCGTGGATGTCCGCCTCGCTTCGAAGTGGTGGATTCATCTTCGCCATGGTGTCGTAGCCTTCGCAGGCGCGGTCATCCAGCAGGAGGTGGTGGGGAGAGGCCTCGCCGCTGACCTGGAGTCCCGACGCTCGAGCGTTTCGTATGAGTTCGACCGTGGTTCCCGAGGAAACGTGTTGCACGTGGTAGCGCCCGCCCGTCTCCCCCAGCAAGCGGATGTCCCGTTCGACGATCAGTTCCTCGGCGATCTTCGGCCAGCCGCGCAGTCCAAGCTTTGTGGCGGTCACGCCGGCATTCATGGAGGCGCCTTCCGTCAGGCTCGGCTCCTGGGCATGCTGCATGAAGACGGCATCGTGTTGCGCGCAGCAAGCCAGCACCTGTCGCATCATTCGAGGGCTTGCCACGACGTCTCCATCGTCTGAGATTCCCACCGCTCCGGCTCGAAGCAACGAGTCGATGGGTGCGATCTGCTCTCCTTGCCGGCCAAGGGTTGCCGCGGCGACCACGAAGACCCTGCACGCTGCCGAGTCCTCCGCACGACTGTGCACGAACTCCAGCGCCTGCACGGAGTCCAGGGTGGGGGCGGTATTCGGCATGCAGCAGACGGTGGTGAATCCACCAGCGATCGCCGCCCTGGTTCCAGTGGCGATCGTTTCCTTGTCTTCACCACCGGGTTCCCGCAGGTGCACATGAGGATCGACCAGCCCTGGTGCAACCAGGCACCCCCTGGCATCGATTGTCTCGGTGGCTTGGGAATCCAGTTCGGGCGCAATCGCCTCGACCCGACCGTTGCGGACCAGTACATCCGCCATCTCGTCTCGCCCCGACGCCGGGTCGAGCACTCGACCGTTTCGGATCACGAGTTCATCGGTGGGTGAATCGTTGGGCATCAATCTGGCAGGTCCACAATTCCGGCAGGGGTTGATTCAGTGGTCATGTTCTCGCCTGCGGCGGGATTCTCCACTGGCTCAGAACCCAGTGGTTCGATCGCCTCTGGCATGTTTTCCCGCACTGATCCGGTCATGCGTGGCCTCGGAGCGGCTTCCAGTCCGTAGAAGCCCTGGATCAACACGGCTTCCGCGACGAAGTCGATCGAGTAGTCGCTGCGGGAGGGGGCATCGCCTTCGCGCACCGTGCCCTTGGCCACCAAGGGGCGTCCCCAGACGAGGACTCGCCGCCCTCGCGCATTTCGGGGGATGGTGAACCCACCTTCCATGAGCACCAGGACTGGAACGCTGGTTCCATCACCAATCATCGCCCATTCACCAAACTCCTGGTCCACGGAATCGATCCAGGCTTCCACGTAGATTCTGGAAGACCAGGTTGCGGCGTCTGGAAGCAGGCCAAGTGGAACGGGCTTGGCGTCTCTTGGAACGGCGACGTCTCGTCCAAAGAGAACCCAGCCGGATCGTTCTGCCTCCCACCATTGGTTGTGGGCACAGGCGGTGAGGGCCAGAGTGAGTCCGGCCAGCAGGATGAGTTTCAGTGATTGCATCGGTGTGCGTGCTCCGAATGAGAATGGCCCGCTTGAAGCTGAGGGCTCTGATGGATGATCATAACGACGACCGCCCATGCAGAGGTCGGCATGGGCGGTCGGGTTGAGCCATCTTTTGCGAGGTTGTACCTCGCGGCCTCGGGTCGGAGGGGTGCTCCGGCTCGAATTACTTGCTCATCGGGCAGCCGCTGGACTTGCTGCTGGAGCAGCTGGAAGCGCAGCCACTGGCTTCGCTCACAGCGCCGGGAGAAGTCTTGGAGGCAGGCATCATCATCTTGTCACAGCTGGAAGAGCAGTCGCTGGATTCGCTGACGGCACCGGGGGCAGCGCTGGAACCGCTCATCGGGCACTGCGCTTCGGCGGTGCTGGAGCAGCTGGAGGCGCAGTCACTGGATTCGCCGACCGCGCCGGGTGAGGCGGACTCGCTGCTGCAGCAGGTGTCGGTGGTGGAGCAGCAGCTGTCTGACGTTGAAACGGCGCCGAGGGCTGCCTGGTCATCAGTCTGCTTGTTGTTGTCACAGGCGGCCAGGAGGCTCAGGAGGGCGGCCGCGGCCAGGGTGGTCAGGGTGCGGGTCATAATTCGAAGTCTCCAATTGACTGGTGGTTCTTGGGTAACGTACGTATCAACCATTCAGAATCCCCCTGGACCCTGGGTGGTAGACCCAGAGTATACCTTTCTGATCACTATCTGGATGCGAAGTTTCTGGATTCACCTCAGATCCTTCCCCTAGAGTTGGGGTGGAACCCCTCCCTCAACCACCCTCTTTGGGCTTGGAGCCGCCTTTGGAGTCCGACAACGCCAACCTATCACCTCGAGCCGCGCTGGCCGATCAGGCCCGAGAACTGCCTCGGGTTCCCGGGGTCTATTTGATGAAGGACGATCGTGGCCAGGTGCTTTACGTCGGGAAGGCAAGTTCACTGCGCAGTCGAGTGAGCAGCTATTTCCAGCCTTCGGCGCAACCGGATCGCAAGACCCGTTCATTGCTCGAGGTGGTTCGTTCGTTCGAGACCATTGAGTGTGAAGGAGAGTGGGAAGCGTTGTTGATGGAGAGCCGCCTGATCAAGGACATCAGGCCGCGTTTCAACATCCGGTTGGTCGACGACAAGACCTTCCCCTACCTCGTAGTCACGATGCGTGATGACTTTCCAGGAGTCTTCGTCACCCGGACTCCCAACGACCCCTCGTTCAAGGGCGCGAAGGTCCTGGGGCCGTTCACCTCGGTGGCCGACCTGCGCAGTGCGATCACCATCCTTCAACGGGTCTTCAAGTTCCGGACCTGCGAGTTGGACATCGTCGAGGACGATCCCCGCAACCGCCATTTTCGACCCTGTCTCCTGCACGCGATCGGACAGTGCACGGCACCGTGTGCCGACCGCATCGGACGGGACGCCTATCGAGCCGACATCGATCGGTTCCTGCGGTTTCTCACCAGCAAGCGGACCACCGTGATTCGGGAGATCGAATCCGAGATGAAGCATGCCAGTTCCGAGCAGAGGTATGAAAAGGCGGCCGTACTCCGGGATCAGATCACCGCGATCCGCAGACTGGATGATCGTGAAAAGCGGACTGGCGATGCTGCCGTGGATTGGCAACCGGAAGTCACGGTGTTTTCCGGTGATCCGAGTCGCGGACTCAGCTCTCTCCAGAAGACCCTTGGGCTTGATGAACCCATTCGCTGCCTGGAAGGAATTGATATCGCGCACCTGGCCGGCAACGAAACCGTCGGATCCAAGGTCTGCTTCATCGACGGTCGGCCGTTCAAGGATGGCTATCGGCGATATCGAATTCGATCCGCCGGCAACGACGACTACCAGGCAATTCGGGAGGTTGTCTCGAGACGATACCGGGAAGCGGGAGCGGGCAATGAGTTGTATCCAGACGTCATTCTCATCGACGGCGGACTCGGTCAGTTGCATGCTGCCGGGGAAGCTTTCGATCAGTTGGATACGAAGCCCCCGATGGTGATCTCTCTGGCAAAGAAAGAAGAGCTGATCTTCGTCCAGGAGCGTTCGGAGCCGATCAAGTTGGGCCGGGAGAATCTGGGACTGAAGTTGTGCCAGTCGATTCGCGACGAGGCGCACCGCTTTGCTCAGCACTACCACCACATCCTGCGACGCAAGTCCATGCTTGACGAGTCCTGAACCACGATCGACTCGGAGCCCACGGCTCACCCACCCATTCCCGGGGGCCAGATCAAATCAGCTGGAGGTCGGCTCCCCGCGGAGACCGGACCCGAGGTGGGTGCTCATGCCGGGTGCGGCATGATGCCATCGAGTCCCGGATCAGCCTCTTCGTCGGGGGGGGCTGGCCGTTCCGAGGGTGTCTCGTTGCGGGTTTCCTTGGCCAGCAGGTCCGCCACCGTGGGCTTGTCGAGCAGTTCACCATTCATGAGGCGATCGATGTCGTCCTTCTGGAGGGTTTCGTGTCGAAGCAGAGCTTCCGCAATCGCGACCACCTTGTCCCAGTTGCCTTCGATCAGGCGTTCCGCTTCGGTGTAGGCCTCGTCGGTGTAGCGCTTGATTTCCTCATCGATTACCCGTGCGGTTTCGTCCGAGTAGTCCTTGTCCGCCATGAACGATTCGCGGTTCTCGTCGCCTGAGTAGTTGACGAATCCCAGTCGTGGTGACATTCCCCAGTCGAGAATCATCTTTCTGGCGTAGGTCGTCAGCATGCGGATATCCATGGAGGCTCCGCTGGAGACATCGGTGGTCTTCTTCTGTTCGGCGATGCGTCCGCCGCACAACACGCGCATGGTGGCTTCGACGTAGTTCTTGCCGTATCCGTAGCGGTCCTTTTCCGGAAGACTGAACGTCGCTCCCATCGCCTGTCCGCGAGGGACGATCGTCACCTTGTGAAGAGGGTCGGCGTGATCCAGAAGCGCCTGGACCACGGTGTGTCCTGCTTCGTGGTAGGCGGTGGCCACTCGTTCCTGTTCCTCGATTTTGCGGCTCTTCTGCGCTCGACCGAATCGAATCTTGTCGCGAGCCTCCTCGAGGTCATGCAGATCGATTGCATCCTTGTCGAGCATGGTGGCGATGATCGCCGCCTCATTGATGATTGCCGCGAGGTCCGCTCCGGAGAACATCGGCGTGCCCCTGGCCACACGCTCCAGCTCGACCCCGGGGGCGAGCTTGACCTTGCGCGAGTGCACTTCGAGGATCTTCTTGCGACCAAGCACGTCGGGGGGCGTTACCTGGACTTCGCGGTCAAAGCGGCCGGGTCGGGTGAGGGCCGGGTCCAGTACGTCTGCGCGGTTGGTCGCGGCCACCACGATCACCTGATCGTTGGCCTCGAAGCCGTCCATCTCGACGAGAATCGCATTGAGGGTCTGTTCGCGTTCATCGTGTCCACCGGTTGTGAATCCACTGCCACGCTTGCGGCCCACCGCATCGATTTCGTCGAGGAAGATGATGCAGGGGGAGTTTTCCTTGGCCTGCTTGAAGAGGTCTCGCACTCGGCTGGCACCGACGCCCACGAACATTTCGACGAAGTCCGAGCCGGAGATCGAGAAGAAGGGGACATCCGCCTCGCCGGCGATTGCCTTGGCGAGCAGCGTCTTGCCGCATCCGGGGGGTCCTTCGAGCAGTACACCCCGGGGAATGCGACCACCGAGTTTGGTGAAGCGAGAAGGATTCTTGAGAAACTCCACGATCTCAGTGACCTCGTCCTTGGCCTCATCAATCCCGGCAACATCATCAAACGTGACGCTGATCGTGTCCTTCGAACTGAGCTTGTGTCGGCTCTTGCCGAAGCTGCCGATCATCCCACCCGGCCCGCCACCGGCGGAGCGCATCGATCGGCTGATGAAGAACCAGATGACCAGGAGCAGCAGCAGAACTGGGGCGAGGCCGATGAGCAGCTGCGTCCAGATGTTCTTGACGAAGCCTTTCACCGAATAGGGCACGCCCATCTCATCGAGTGCTGCTTGGTAGTACTCCGCGTCGTTGGTGGTGTCCACGTAGATTCGTGGGTGCTTGAATCCCATCATCGAGGATTGCTTGACCGTTGCGTAGACCCGTCCCTGCTTGATCAGGATCGAGTCGTCTTCGACCTTGTCGTTCTTGACGATGGTCTTGAACTGCTGCCAGGTCGTGATTTCCTGTTCCTGCGGACCCATCACGCTGAAGATGATGAGCATGCCCATCACGATGATCACGAACCAGAGCCAGGGACCGACCTTCTGTTTGGGGCGCGCCGGTGGCTGTGCGCCGCCACTCGGAGGCTGGGGGCCACCGCCACCTCCTCCCTCTGGGGAGGAGTCGTTCTTGTTGAAGATCGCCAATTGGGTAGGAGTGGAAGTAGGCATTGTGGTTGAATCGGCAGAAGTCAGGGGTCTCACCAGTCCGCTTGAAGGGTATCCACGATTTCTCGTGCCATGGTCTGTGCAACCTGGAAACGCCCCAGGTCGATCGGCTGTTGGAGAGGGCGAGAAGGGGTGAAGAGGGCCGAAGCGGCAAAGCCAGAACGCTTTACAAGTGATTCGCCGGTCTTGAGATTCACCCAGTCGAAGTTGATCGTCGCCTCCACCATCATTTCATTTGCCAGACCCGTTGTGGGGTCCTTTGAGAGCAGCACGAGCCGATATTGCGTGACTGTCCCACGGAGTATGGTATCCGCCTGACCTTGCCCGGTCACTTTCCAGGGCGTGAATGTTTGAATCTCCTTGATCAGCGCTTCGGTGATGTTGGGTGCGATCTTGCGATCAGGCGTTGAATTCGCGAAGACCGGGATCGCAATTGCCCTGAATTGCTGGCTGAAGGGGGAATGCTGGCCGCTTTCGCTTCGGCTGGGTGCGCCGCACCCGCTGATCAGGCCGGCCAGCAGGACCCCGACACTCAGCATGCTTCCGAGTCGTTTCACCAGCGGACGCGGCGTGTTCATGATCCGGGGGCTCCGTCCGGCGCGGTGGGAGTCGAGGCGGGTGTGGAGACGGGTTGCTCAAGGGTGGTTTCAGGAATTTCCGGGGACTCCGGGACAGGGGGGTCCTTCACTCCCGAGAGGCTGACGTCCTGGTCCCAGGGCACGCCGAGTTTCTCAGCTCTGAGGGCGCGGTAATCAGGCCCGTTCGCAACGACTGCCTCGGGAACGCGTCTGAGAATGCCGGGAATTCTTCGCAGCGCATCCAGGGAGGCAATCGAGTCGGGGTACTTCTGAAGCAGTCGGCGAATTGTGAATTCAGCGGAAACCGGATCAGCGATCGACAGGTAGTAGTTCGCGGTCACCAGCATCTTGCGCGCATCCGATTCATAGATTCTGACCAGCAAGGCTTCCACGCCGATTCGCTGCGCCAGTCCGGGTTCCTTCACTCTGAGGTCCTCGAGCCTGAGCCGAGCCTCCTCCAGCCCGCTTGCGTCGTAGATCGGCCCTCGGTAGTCGGCAAGATAGCTGTAGATCAGGCGGAGTCGGGCCTTGTTGATGTCCTTTGAGCGTGGGTAGTTCTCCACGAACAGGTCGTAGGCATCCGCCGCCATGCGGAGATCGCGCTTGCGGAAGTAGAAGTCCGCCAGCTCCATCCCGGCTTCTTCCGCCAGGCGACTTCCGGGGAGGCGTTCCTGGATTCGGATGAGAATTTCCTGGGCATCGTCCTCGGCGGGCAGGATGCGAAGCAGGCCCAGCAATTTTCGGTAGCGGCCATTTGCATACTGCTTCGCAATGTCGAACTCACGTTCCAGTGCAGTGACGAACACCGAACTGTTCGGAAAGTTCCTGGCGATCTCTTCGTAGTCGAAGAGGGCCTCGTATTCATTGTCCATGGCCAGCAGTGCATCGCCCCGAATGAGGTAGGCATTCGGCAGCAGGGGGGATTCGGGGTATTGATCAATGAAAGCGGTTGCAATGTCCTCCCCACGCTGCGGGTCACCGTCCAAGATCGCCTGCCGTGCCCTCAGAAGTCTGGCCTGCTGGCTGTCGTTGTCGATTTCCTTGCTTTGCTTCCAGGTGTCCTCGGGGGTCAGTTCGAACGTTTGCTCCTGAGCAGAGAGTCGTCCCTGGCAGAGGGTCAGCAGGCCGAAAGCAATCACCGCCAGCTGGAGGGTTCGATGTGGTTTGTTCCGAAGCACGGTCGACATGAATTCAGATGGTACCCTCTCCCGAGCCCATGCGAGTGCTTGCCGTCTACAACCCGGTTGCCGGTTCAGGTCGTGGCGAGCGGATTGCAACGGCGCTGGTCAGCGGCCTCGAAGGCAGTCCACTGCCTTCCGGCGGGTGCGTGTCGATTCATGCAGAGCCTTCTCAGCCACGCCCCGCCCGTGCGTGGTTGGATCCCCTCCTGACCGATGTGGAGGTCCTGGTGGTGATCGGTGGTGACGGTGCCTGTCGGCTCGCGGCCCCCAGTGCCATGCGGGCGGGGATCCCTCTCTACCACTATGCCGCGGGCACCGAGAACCTCTTCTCTCGGGATCACGGAATGCAGCCGGAGCCGAAGGTGCTTCTGCGTGCTCTCAAGCAAGGAACGCAACGCCGTGTGGATGTCCTTCGAGTCGAGGGCGAACTGGGTTTGCTGTTTGCCTCAGTCGGGTTTGACGCCGAGGTCATTCACGACCTCGCACGGCATCGATCGGGTTCGATCTCCCACCTTTCCTACACTCTGCCGATCATCCGCCAGCTGCTGAGCTGGCATCGCCGTCGAACCTCCATCGAGATCGAGGTCGACGGTACGCGACTGAACGGGGCCGCAATGGGACTTGGTCTGATCGCCAACTCTCCGCAGTACGCGCTCAGGGTGAACCCCGCCCTCGACGCACGAGTCGACGATGGTGTACTGGACGTGGTTGGCTTGCCTGCCCGGACTCTCGTTGGGCTTTTCCTCTGGGCACTTCGCTGCCGATTTCGGCGTCCTGGTTCACCCTCCAGAAGGCTGCGGGCCCGTGGTCGAACCATCGTCCTGCACCTGGCCCAACCGGCGAACATCCAGATCGATGGTGATCCACCGCAAGCCGAAAACCCTCGTTCTCGCTACGAAATCCAAATCGAGCCTGGAGCGCTCCTGGTGCTGCGTCCACCGTCCGAGAACCGCGCAGAGTGAAAAAAACCACGTCCACCTGAGGGAATCACTCAACGAAACTGCCGGATGTGCCGATGCGCGGAGTCGGAGTCGACGTCATTCGGAGCACAGATCATGTCAAGCAAGCACACATCCCAGCCTTCTGATGAAACCCCGGCGACCCCGTCGTCCAAGGGTGGCCGATTCAAAACGTTGCTGCTGGCGGCGGGCCTCCTGGTGGGTGAAGCCGTGGTGTTGCTTGGCGGATACCACTACGTGGCAGGTCCCAAAACGGTCTCGGCGGAGACCGACGAGCAGGTCCTCAACGCTCCCGAGCAGCGCATCACCGAGCTGCCATTGATCAACGAACGGCTGACCAACAACCGCATGGGTGCGGTCTACGTGTATCCGGTCGAGATCTACGTCCAAGTCATCGAATCCGACAGTGCCTGGTGGAACGAGCTGACCGCTCAGTATCAGAACGAGATTCGTGCTGAAATCTCCGCCCTCTGGCGATCAGCCGATCAGCTGGTGCTTGATGATCCCAAGCTCGAGGTCATGACCCGACGGGTCCAGAGTCTGCTTCGCACCCGATTCGAGGGTGAAGCCAACCCTGAAGTGCCCCGAATCAGCAAGGTCGTCATCGTGCCTTCGACCGGATTTCGCGTCCGCAGCTGACGGCCTTTGCTTCTCTGTTTTCTGAAATGATGGCCGCGCTCGAGGATTCTCTGCAGCGCGTACCCCCTCTGTTCCGATGCAGACCATGCGCAAGGATGCGCACCCGGCAGGATGCCGGGCTTACATGGCGGAGCCACCGATGCACGATGCGAACACCCCCTCCGGGGTCCCGGAGCAGCCCCAGGATTCACCACAGGATCCTCAATCTGCTGCAAGAAAACAGGTTACAGACAGTTCTCAGCCTCTGGGTGGTGCCACTCCAGGTATTCCACCGACGGTGACTGATTCGGTTGCTTCGACGCCTTCTGGAGTCCACGCCGCCGAGCGGGCGGTGGCGGACGCTCAGGTGGCCGCTGAAAAGGCAACTCAGGTCGCCTCCCAGGTCTCCGCTCCCGAGATTCCGGATTTGGCGAATCTCCCGGCAGCTCAGGGGGCCGATGCCATTGGAATGCTTGATGACGTCGAACTCGAGGTTCGAATCGAGCTCGGCCGAACCAAGATGCTGGTGGAGGACGTGCTTCGTCTCTCTTCCGATGCGGTCGTCGAACTGGACAAGGCGGCGGGAGATCCCGTTGACATCTACGTCAATGGTCGGCGAATCGCCCGGGGTGAAGTTCTCGTGCTCAACGAAAATTTCTGCATCCGTGTCAGTGAGATCGTTGAACCCCAGACGCGCACTGGCTGATTCCTCCTCCGGTACCGAACCACTTGTTGGATGCACTTCATGCCCTCCACTCCGCTTGCCTCATGCTTCGCCGCCCTGGCTCTTGCGCTCCTGGTCGCTCCGGCTTCTTCTGATGAATCGATCTCTTCCGTCGCGCAACCGGAACTGCTGTCAACACCACTGACCCTTGAGGACGCCCCTCACCCGACCACCTTCGTGGGGCCGCCTCATCCGAACTCCAACTCCACTGCACCCGCAACCCCACTCGAGCAGTCCGTTCACTCCCCGGCCCCCGATTCAGCGGAGTCCGTCCCGACCGGATCCGTCTTGAATGAATCGACCGGTGAAGCAGCGGTCGCCGACATGCCGGAATCCAGGTGGGCTGCGCGCACACTTCCCGGCAGTGCTCGGAAGCAGGCCAGCGAGTCTTCGGTTCCGATCAGTGGAGACGGACTGCGAGATGCTCTTGAAGTCGGCGGCGGTTTGGCGGTGGTGTTGGTGCTGCTGCTCGGACTGCGTTGGCTGGTTCGTCGCAATGGAACCGGTACCGGGCGTACCCTGGCCGGTGGGCGTTCGCCCTCTGGCGTCGCCAACATCCTTGCGAGGTATCCCATCGCCCGAGGACAGCAGGTGCTGCTGCTTGGCGTGGGTCAGCGAATCATCGTCGTGCACCAGTCGGCGGGCACCTTGCAGACCCTTTCTGAAATCACCGATCCCGACGAGGTGCTGGCGCTGCGCATGCAGATCAATGGGACGGAACGCTCGCAGGGTGACCAAGGGTTCTCCGCGAAGATCACCCAGACTCTGGAGCGCAAGCCCGATGGCCCGGCACTGGAACCGGTCGCTGGCATGCCCGGTCTGGTCTCCGAAACCGTTGACCTGACTCGAAAGCGTGGCGTCAGGCTGTCCGGGGGTGGCCTGTGAGCCGATGGTTCGTCCTGACCGGTCTGTTGGCCGGTTTTCTTCTCGGTACGGCGGGACTCTGTGCCCAGGTGCAGACCCCGGCCAAGCCTCCGATCCTGGTTGAGAACCCCATCGGCGCGGTGGAACAGGCGGCTCGCGAACTGGGGGTCGAGGGAGGGCTTTCGACCAGCCTGAACATCGTGGTGCTGCTGACGGTGCTTGCGATCGTGCCTTCGGTCTTCATTCTCTGCACCTGCTTCACTCGCATCGTGATCGTCATGAGTCTGCTTCGTCAGGCACTGGGAACTCAGGGACTTCCGCCCAGCCAGATCATTGTCGGACTCAGTCTCTTTCTGACTCTGGTGGTCATGTCTCCCACCTTCGCTCGCATGTACGACGCTGGGATCAAGCCCTACCTTGCCGAGACGGCTGATCAGCAGGCGCTTCCCGACAACCAGATTGCCGCATGGAATCGAGCCAAGATGCCCTTGCGCGATTTCATGTTCGACCAGATCGAGCACACCGGAAACTGGGAGACGGTCTGGATGATCGAGGGGTTCCGTCGTGACGCCCACTCCCAGCCGATGGATCCCGAGTTGATGACCACCGATCAGATCGATCTGCTCACCCTGGTTCCCGCCTACATTCTCAGCGAACTCAAGACCGCGTTTCTTCTGGGCTTCAAGATCTACCTGCCGTTCCTGGTGATCGACATGGTGATTGCCAGTCTGCTGATCTCCATGGGCATGATGATGCTTCCGCCCGTATTGATCTCTCTCCCATTCAAGCTGCTCCTGTTCGTCCTCGTGGATGGATGGGATCTTGTGACCTTCCAGTTGATGTCCGGAGTTGCTCCGGCTGGGGTCGGCTGACCGCCGCACCGCACTGATCGAAAGGACCCGGCATGGATGCCGACAATTTCGCGCTGGTTCGAGAAGCGCTCATGCTCACTTTGCTGATCTCGGCCCCGGTTCTGGGGATCGGACTTCTGGTCGGCCTGGTCATCAGCCTCATGCAGGCGGTGACCCAGGTCCAGGAGCAGACTCTGGCGTTCGTACCGAAGATCGTCGCGATGGTCCTGGTGGCGGTGCTGCTCATCGGCTGGATGGGTTCCCAGATGTCGGCCTTTGCCGAGAGAATGTTCGGAGGCTGACTCAGACTTGGAAGAGACCGCGACCATGACTGCTGGAATCAGCTGGCTTGGGGCCACCGTGGTCCCCTTGCTGCTGGTCGTCGCCCGCCTCGGGGGACTGGCGCTCTTCGCGCCGGTGCTGGGCTCGCCGGTGATTGCCGCCAAGATCAAGGTGCTGCTCTTTCTCGGCCTCGCGATGGCGGCCATGCCGGTACTGAGTTCCTCGGGCGTGCTCGCGGGTACGGCGGAACTTTCGCTGTGGGAACTGCTGGCGGCGATGGCACTGGAAATCGTGATCGGTGCCCTGATCGGCTTCATTGCGCTCATGCCCATGTTTGCAATGCAGACGGGTGGTCTGATCATGGCCCAGCAGATGGGGCTCGGCTTCGCCCGGTTCTACAACCCGGCGATGGGCGACGAAGCGGATGTACTTGAGAACACGTTCTTCCTGCTGGCACTGGTCACGTTCATCGGGCTGGGTGGAATCGATTGGACGGTGCTCGCGGTTCTCAACAGCTACTTCTACATTTCGGTCGGGGCTCTGCAGGTGGATGCCTCGATCGCACAGATACTCAGTGGTCTCATCATGGCGTCGATCGAGATGGGGATGCGGGTCGCCGCTCCGTTGCTTGCGGTGGTGTTCCTCGAGACGATCGCAATGGGGTTCATCGCCAAGACGGTTCCTCAACTCAACATTCTCAGTCTGGGTTTTCCCCTGAGGATCATGGTGGGCCTTGGCACCATCATCGCCGGAATCACCATCCTGGGAGGGGTGCTGGTCCAGTACATCGACCAGGTGCTCTCGATCATGATGAGCTGGTACATCGCGGGAGGCAGCGCTCTTGGCTGAAGACCTCGGAGAAAAGACCGAAGAAGCCACGCCCAAGCGGCTGCGCGATGCTCGCGAGGAGGGCAAGGTCGCTCGAAGCATGGACCTGACCTCCGCTCTCATGCTGGCCGGGGGAGCGGTGGTGGTGTGGTTTTCCTTCGGCCCAATGCTCGATTACCTGGGCATGTCGTTGCGGGTGGTGCTTGGTGAACCCGGGCTTCGGAGTGTGGCCGAGCACACGTGGTCTGATTCAATCAAGGTCACCGCGGTGGCCGCGTTGGTCGGACTGCTTCCAGTGGTCCTTCTGATCTGGCTCGCGGCCTTGCTGGCGAATCTGGTGCAGGTGGGATTCATACTTGCCCCCAAGTCGATCGCACCCAAGATCTCTAAGCTCAATCCGCTCGAGGGAGTCAAGCGAGTCTTCGGCACTCAGGCACTGGTCAAGGCCGCACTTGATTCACTCAAGGTTCTGCTGGTGCTCTTGGTGGTGGTGCTCACCGTCAACGGGATGCACGACCAGATCATGTTGCTTCCCACCCTGCCCATGGCAGCGGGCGTGGTGGCGATCGGGGAACTGCTCATCAAGCTCGCGCTCCTGGTCGGATTGGTTCTGATGATCCTGGGCATCATCGACTACATCTGGCAGAAGCACCGCCACCAGCAAGGGCTCAAGATGACCAAGCAGCAGGTCAAGGACGAGTTCAAGCAGATGGACGGAGATCCTCAGCTCAAGCATCGGCGACTTCAATTCGCTCGCCAGCTGGCGCAGCAGCGCGTCGCCAATGCGGTTCCCAAGGCCGACGTGATCGTCACCAACCCGGAACACATTTCGGTGGCGTTGCAGTGGGATCAGGACACCATGAATGCTCCGGTCGTCGTCGCCATGGGCGCGGAGCACCTGGCGATGCGGATCCGGCAGATCGCCATGCAGCATTCGATCCCGATTCTTGAACGAAAGCCACTGGCTCGTGCGTTGTACGCACGCGTGGAGGTCGGCGACGAGATTCCCTTTGATCTGTACCAGGCGGTTTCGGAGGTACTGAGCTTCGTGTACCGACTGGATGGTCGAATGCCGGCCAAGTCCGGCTGAATGGAGGGCGCCTGAATGGCGACCGCGAGTGGTTCTTCTAATCTCCCGCCTTTCCTGCATGCCCTGGCCAGTCGCCGGGAGCTGCTGGTTCCACTCGGCTTTCTGGCGCTGATCGGAGTGCTGGTGGTCCCGCTGCCGGCGATGCTGCTGGACCTGCTGATCTGCGCGAACATCTCGCTGGCTGCAGTGGTGCTGCTCACCACCATTCAAATGCGTCGTCCTCTGGAATTTTCAGTCTTTCCAGCCCTGTTGCTCGCGACCACCCTCTTCCGTCTGGTGCTCAACGTCGCCTCCACCCGGTTGATCCTCTCCGCCGAAGGCACCTCCTCCGAAGACCTCAAAGGGGTTGCGGGGCACGTGATCGATGCCTTCGCGAGCTTCGTCGCGGGCAACGATGCGATCGTCGGCGGCATCATCTTCCTGATCCTGATCGTGGTGCAGTTCGTGGTCATCACCAAGGGAGCCACCCGCATGTCCGAGGTGGCCGCTCGCTTCACCCTGGATGCGATGCCTGGCAAGCAGATGGCCATCGATGCGGATCTCTCCGCCGGACTGATCAATGAAACCGAAGCCAAGGATCGACGCGAGGAAGTCACCCGGGAGGCGGATTTCTATGGTGCCATGGACGGCGCCAGCAAGTTTGTTCGCGGGGATGCAATCGCCGGCATCGTGATCACTCTGGTCAACATCATCGGTGGCGTCGCGATCGGTGTATTCGACAATGGCCTTGATGCGGGCACGGCATTGCGCACCTTCGGCCTGCTGGCCATCGGGGATGGACTGGTGTCCCAGATTCCCGCATTCGTGGTGGCGATCGCAGCCGGCTTGATCGTCGCGCGTGCCGGCGGGGGCAAGGCGATCGGGGACGCGATTCCCTCCCAGCTCGTCTCGCAGCCGACGGCCTTGTTCATGATCGCGATCTTCCTGCTCATTCTCGGCTTTACCGGGCTGCCGGCCTTTCCGATGTTCACCGCTGCGGCGGTGTTGATCGGGCTCGGGGTGATATCGATCCAGAGCTCGAAACTCAAATCCGCTCAGGCCCAAGCCGCGGCAACTCGCGAGGCCGATGCCGAGCGTGAGGAGCCCACGGTGGATGATCTGCTGGGCGTCCACACCCTGCAGATCGAATTGGGTTACGGGCTGGTGCAACTGGTGGATCCCAACCGGGGCGGGGACCTCGTTTCGCGCATCGAATCCCTGCGTGAGCAGCTCGCCGTGGAGTTGGGCATCGTGCTGCCTCCGGTCCAGATCCGAGACAACATCCAGTTGTCCTCCGAGCAGTATCGTCTGCGCATTCGCGGAGCTGCTTTGGCTGAGGGAGTGGTTCATCCCGGCATGGTGATGGCAATGGATTCCGGGGTGGTGACCGCGGAACTCGATGGAATTCGAGAACTCGAGCCGGTCTTCGGCCTCGAAGCGATCTGGATCGATCCCGCCCAACGTGCCCGGGCTGAAAATGCCAACTACATCGTGAGTGATGCGGCGGGGGTGCTGCTGACCCACCTCAACAACATCGCCAAGGCCCACGCTGATGAACTGCTCACTCGCGAAGAGGTCTGCAATCTGATCGAGAAGCTCAAGGAGAAGGCACCCAAGCTGGTCGAGGAGGCGGTGCCTTCCCAGGTGAAGCCGGGTGAGATCCAGAAGGTTCTGCAGGCCCTTCTGCGCGAAGGGGTTCCGATTCGTGATCTGGAGACGATTCTCGAGACCCTCTCGGACTGGTCCCAGCACACCAAGGATCCCGAAGTTCTGGTGGAGTACGTACGCAATGCGCTGCGTCGCACCATCTGTTCCCAGTACGTCGAGGTCAATGAGCAGGGGGGGCAGCAGCTGCGCTGCGTGATGCTTGATCCTGCGGTCGAGGATCAGCTCAACGCCTGCATCGAGCGTACCGTGACCGGAACCACGCTCTCCATTCCACCTGCGCTGCATGGAACCATCGGGCAGTCCGCCCTGGCGGCCATTCGACCGCTGGTGGAGGCTGGCGCGCGCCCAATCGTGGTGGCCGGCCCCAGCGTGCGTTCCCAGGTTCGACAGGTTCTTGAACCCTACATCAGTGATGTGGTGGTTCTTGGCTCCAATGAAGTCATTCCGGGGGTCGCCGTTGAGAGTGTCGGATTGATCCAGTCCGTCGAAACCGATGCAACGACAAGCTCCGATCAACCAGCGCCGGCGGCCCCGGCTGCTCGTGAACCAAACCCACCCCTCACGACAAACTCGTCGTAAACATTCCTGAATCGCTTTTCGAGGGTTGCCGAAACCCCGGTGAGCAGGGATGATTGTCTTCAGGCGAGACGGCAGGATGCCGTCATCAACAGGCCTCGCGGCCCTCAACCGGCGGCTCCAGCCAGGAAGGCGACACCCGGTGCGACTCAGAACCTACAAGGCATTCACTCAGGAAGAAGCGTTTGAAGCTGCGCGATCCGATCTTGGAGCGGAGCTTGTGGTCGTGCAGTCGCGTCGTATCCGGCGCAAGGGACTGCTCGGCATCTGGCAGCGACCGATCGTCGAGCTGACGGTCAGCCTGCCCGCTCCGGAGTCGGTCGGCTTGCCCGTGGCCGAGCGCGCTCGTACCGCACAGGCCTCGACGGCCTACGCCACCACCGCAGCGGCTTCGAAAACGGCCACGCTGACCTCCGAGGTACCTGCCGAACTGGACATGGACCTCGAGCGGACCAAGACTCGCCGGCTCGCCCAGGCATTGATGGTGAAGCTCGAGCGCGAAAAGGCAGTGCAGGCCAACTCCGAACGCAACGCCCAGGCGGTCGAAGGTTCCGCCCACCTTCAGGAGACGATCGATGCCCGGGCCAGGCGGCAGCCGAGCCAGGAGCCCACGGTGGTCTCCGCTCCCCCCAGTTCAGTTGCCCGGCGGTTTGTCCTGGGCGGGGATCAAGGGGCTCGCCGTGCCCAAGAGCGAGAGGCCCTGCTGGGAGACGGGCTTGCCAGCTCTTCTCCGGTCGAGGCCACCGACCCCCCTTCGCGATTCCCGATGGAGGCGGCCGTCGATGAAGCGGTTCTGCAGCAGGGATCCGGACAAGGGGAATTCGCGTCTGCCCAGTCAGCGCACCCTGAAGCCCTTCGTGCCCTCTACACGGAACTGATCGAGCAGGAGGTCACCGAGGAGATCGTCGAGCAGTTGATGTGCGAGATCTCCGATGAACTCGGGACTCGCGGACTCGCTGATCCCGCCCAGGTGCTTTCGGTCGCACGACGAAGAATCGCTGCCCTGCTCCCCATCGATGATTCTCCTCTGGACATTGCCGTGGCACGTGGCTCGGCCCGGCCCCATGTCGTTGCATTGATCGGTCCCACTGGAGTCGGTAAGACCACCACCATCGCCAAGCTCGCAGCGGCGTGCCGGTTTCGCGACGGTCGAACCGTTGGCCTGATCACCACGGATTCGTTTCGGATGGCTGCAGTCGATCAACTGAAGAGCTATGCGGAGATTCTCTCAGTCCCTCTTGAAGTGGTGATCGATCCCGATGACATGGTCGGTGCACTCGCCCGGCTCAAGCACTGTGATGTGATTCTGGTCGACACCGCCGGGCGCAGTCGACGCGACACCGACCGCCTGGTCGATCTGGGTGCGTTTCTCACCGCGGCCGAGCCTGATGAGACCCATCTGGTGCTTTCAACCACCACTGGCGAACGAACGATGCTGCGTGATGCAGATGCTTTCTCCGCTCTTGGGGCGGATCGCGTGGTGTTGACCAAGCTGGACGAAGCCGGGGGCTTTGGAATCGTGCTCAACGTCATCCAGAAGCTTGGTACCCGAATCAGCTTTGTCACGACCGGGCAGGAAGTGCCCGACGACATCGAGCATGGCGGAGCAGACCGCATCGCCCGCATGATGCTTTCGAATTTTGTACAGACCGGGGGTGGTTCGCACATGGAGGCGAGCCAGAGAGGTGAATGTGTTCGATGACGACTGACCAGGCGACCAGGCTTCGGGAACTCGCTGCAGGCATGGCAAACAAGCAACAACCGACCGAGCCGGAACCTTCGGCTCGATCGCAGGCCATACCCTCGATGGAACCCTCGCCCGGAGGAGAAGTTCGAAGTCTCGCCCACGCCACGGCCTTCGTGAGTGGCAAAGGGGGGGTCGGCAAGTCCAATCTTGCCCTCAATCTATCGATTGCCCTCGCCTGCCGTGGAAAGAAGGTCGTGCTCTTTGATGCAGACATGGGGATGGCGAATCTCGACGTGCTCTGTGGCTTGACCCCGCAGGCGACACTCGAGGATGTGGTCAGGGGGCGGGCGAAACTGCGTGACGTTCTCGTGGCCGGTCCGGGTGGCTTCCAGCTGGTTCCCGGTGCGTCCGGGGTTGCCGCGATGGCCAATCTCGATGGTTTGACGCGGCGAAGAATCCTCTCTCAATTGTCGCTGCTTGACGATGTGGCGGATCATCTGTTGATCGACATGGGAGCGGGGATCAGTTCATCTGTGATTCCATTTGCCGCGGTTGCGGATCGAGTAGTGGTTGTCACCACGCCCGAGCCAACGGCGATGACCGATGCGTACGGAGTGATCAAGGCGTTGGTCAGCCGTGGATTTGGCTCCCGCCTCGAGCTGGTGGTCAACATGGCACACTCGCACGAGGAAGGGGTTGGGGTCTATCGGAGAATCGATCGGGTCGTCGGCCAGTTCCTCGGCGCGAAGCTTCGCCTGGCCGCGATCTTGCCTCACGATCCTTTGCTGTCCAGTGCGGTTCGCGTTCGCAAGCCGGTTTTGCTCGCCTCACCGCATGCTCCGATCACGCGGGCCATTGACGGTCTGGCCAGATCGATCTTGGGGATTGAATTCCCCGGAGCCGAATCGGCAATTTCTGCCGACTCACCCGCATCTGGCGAACCTGAGGCACCTGCGAAGCCCACGGGCTTCTTCCAGCGTTTGTCTCGGCTGCTCACGCCGCGTGGATAGGGCAAACACCCCAAGTCCACCTTGTCCGGGATTCAGTGCGAAAACGTGGAAAGAAAACGGGCTTCTGACCGATTTGCTTAGTGATGACCCCGCCCAAGCTTCAGTTACTCAGTGCATCGATCACAGGTCTCGCCGGTTTTCTGGTCGCCCTGATCGCAGGAATGAATTCCGGGAATCTCATCGAATCCGTCCTGGAACGTGCAGTGTTTGCTCTGGCCGTGTGTTGTCTCGGTGGCTTGGTCGTTGGATATTTCCTGAACGGAGTCCAGCTTCGGCATGCGCAGGAATTGCGCATCGCCAGCGAAGCTGAGGCTGCACCGGGAGAAGAGCGCTCTTCAATCGAGGGGGCTGAGTCCAACGATGAACAGTCAGAGCTTGGCTCTGCTGCGTGACTGGAAGTCATGGCTTTTTTCTCAGCTTGTGGAACAGGCCTTCTTTGTCGTATACTCATTCCGTCTCTGGTCAAGGAACGACCGTAGACAGGGGCTGGCGCACATGCCGGTTCACTTCTTGCAGCCGGGAAGTTCCCGGACTCGAATGGACTCGTCTTTCATGCAGAACTCTGTGCACATTCAATTGGTGAGGCCCGCGACTCGAATGTCGTGACGCTGAATGTTCGCACGTCTTCTTCATTGAAACTCAATTCCCTTCAAGGCTTGAAGTCGAATCCACCGGCAGCAGTTCGTCAGTTGAAATTCGCTCACACGGACCTTGTCCGTTGTGAGTCAGGTCAAGGAGCGGACCGCATGGCGAATGCAACTCGAACGGCGCAAAAAAGTGCCAAGGGTGGACCAAAGAGTCCACAGAAGAAGAAAACAGTGAAAAAGAAGCCTGCCAAGGCGGCTTCAGATCCACCTGCCCTGGAGCCGGTGGTCACGGAACCGGTCGAAGCGACTGCGGTTGCCGGAACGACCGAGCCTCCGGCCGAAGAGGTCAAGCCCAAGCGGCGCTCTCGGCGTGCCTGCAAGCGCGAGGTCACCAGTTCCTACACTTCCGAACAGCTCGCGGAGTTGGAGATGGAAGAGGTCTGGCTGCTCTACCGTGAATACCAATGCGGTGTCATGCGGAACTTTCTTGTCGAGAAGTACTACGACATCGTTCACTTCACCGCAGAGCGCATGCACATGCGTCTCCCCAACGAAGTGGAGGTCGAGGACCTCAAGTCCGCGGGCCTCTTCGGGCTCATGGATGCAATCGAAGCCTTCGACACGGAGCGAGGCGTGAAGTTCGAGACCTACTGTGGAACCAGGATCAAGGGTGCGATCTTCGATGAGTTGCGCGCCATGGACTGGGTTCCCCGACTGGTTCGTGCTCGAAGCTCCAAGGTCGATCAGGCACGGCGCAACATCGAGATGCGCAGCGGCCAAAAGGCGACTGATGCAGAGATCTCATCCCACATGCAACTGGACAGCGGTGAGTACAAGAAGGTCATTCGTGACTCCCAGCCCGTCGGGGTGGTCAGTCTGAACCGGAAATGGTACGAAACCGATTCCAGCAAGGACGTGCGGGAGATCGACGTCATCAAGGACACTCGGCAGGAGGATCCACTGCGCTGCGTGCAGCGGCAGGACCTCCAAGGTCTCATCACCAAGGGCCTGACCCGTGCCGAGCGTTTGATCGTGATCCTCTACTACTACGAAGAGATGACGATGAAGGAAATCGGGCTCACCCTCGACCTGTCCGAAAGTCGGGTCAGCCAGATGCACTCCTCGATTCTGGCTCGCTTGAAGGCTCAGATGCAGCATCGCGAAAAGGAATTCTGAACGCACTGCTCCATGCAATCGCTCCCGCAGGAGGCCCCGGCAAGGGGTCTCCTGTTTTTTTGAGCTGCCTTGCTCATCGGCTCTGGTAGACTTTTCCCAATGGGCACCAGCAACCAATTCCCAGGCTACGCCGAACTCTGCCAGCAGGCACGTGGGCGAATTCGAATCGTGGAGCCCGATGAGTTCACTCCCGACGGCTCGGTCATGCTCATCGACGTGCGTGACCAGATCGAAGTGGCTGACGGACTCCTCGAGGGTGCGGTGGTCGTGCCGCGCGGTCAGTTGGAAAAGCTGATCGGGCAGATGAATCTCTCCCTGGATCAGGAGATCGTTCTCTACTGCGAGAGCGGGAACCGCTCGGCGCTGGCGTGCGAGACCCTGGGTCTGATGGGCTACGAAAACGTGGCGTCGCTCGCCGGTGGAATCGAGGAATGGCGCCGGCTTGGTCGCCCGATCATTCGTGGTGGAAGCGTCCTTTCGGATTCCTCTTCCAATTTCTCTGATGCGACCAGCGCGCCTTCGGTCGATCACGGTGACTGGAACAGCGTTCGCGCGGACTTTCCGATCACGACCACTCGTATCGACTGCACCGATGGGGTCCAGCGCTCGCTGGTCTACCTTGATCATGCAGCGACCACGCATCCGCCCTCGACGGCCTTGCACGCGTACACCCAGTTTCTCGGGCGTGAGTATTCCAACGTGCACCGCGCCACTCACTCGCTCGCTCGCTCTGCCACCGACCGCTTCCAGGCCGCCTACGACACCTGCGCTCGCTTCGTGGGTGGCAACCTTGATGAAGGGTGTGTGGTGTTCACTTCAAATACCACACACGCCTGCGATCTGGTCTCGCACGTGTTGTGCGAGCATCCGGGCAAGGTTCTGGTGACCGACCTCGAGCATCATTCAAACGATCTTCCCCATCGAAATCGCGGCGAGGTGGTTCGCGTCGGGCTCACTTCCGATCTCCGTCTGGACCTTGATGCGATGGAAGCGGTCCTGCGCACCGAGCAGATCAAGCTGGTGGCGGTCTCCGGAGCCGCCAACGTCACGGGATGGATGCCTCCGATCCATGAGATTGCACGGCTCGCACACGAGCACGGTGCCCTGATCTGCGTGGACGGGGCCCAACTGATGGCGCACCACCAGGTGGATGTCCGTCCGCACGGGCACCCCGAGCACATCGATTTTCTCACCGCAGCCGGCCACAAGATGTACGCCCCGTTCGGAATCGGTTTCCTGTTTTGGTTCACCTTTCTGAACCGGATCCGGTTCCAAAAAGGCGAAAATAACCGGGTTCACCTTTTTGAACCAAATATGGTCCCAGAAACGGGAACCGGATTTGGTACCCGTTTCCGGT
>NHEC01000121.1 GCA_002171655.1 Planctomycetes bacterium TMED75 | reverse complement strand
GTGCGTAGATGACGCCCTTGTCCTTCATCAGCTGGCCGTCGCGATCGGGGTCGACCAGGACGTTGTTGGAGGTGCCGCAGACGATCGAGGCCTTGAGGGTTTCGATCTGCTCCGGCCCCAGCACGCCACCCAGGGCGCAGGGAGCGAGGATGTCGAGGTCCTTGCTGAAGAGGTCCTCGTCGTCGCCGATCACCTTGATGTCGAGTTCGTCGACCGCACGCTGGATCGAGTGGGGGTTGACGTCGGTGCCGATCACCATGCCACCGTTCTCGACGATGAGCTTGGCAAGCTTGAAGCCGGTCATTCCGAGCCCCTGGATGCCGACGGTGAGTCCGGCGAAGTCGACCGGTCGTCCGGCGTGGGCGAGGCAGGCCTTCATCGAGTTGAACGCGCCCAGGCTGGTGAAGGGGGAGGGGTCTCCACCTCGGGAGACGTTGATGCCGCCCATCACGTACTGGGTCTCGTGGCCCATCCAGTCACAGAACTGTTCGTTGACGCCCACGTCCTCGGCGGCGATGTAGTTGCCCTTCATCGTCTCGACGAAGCGGCCCATTGCGCGAGCCTGCGCTTCGGTGGCCTCCTGTCCCGGAGTGTCCAGCAGGATCACGCTCTTCGCGCCGCCCATGGCGAGGTCCGCCGCGGCGGCCTTGTAGGTCATGCCTTCAGAAAGCCGCAGCACATCGAAGATCGCTTCACTTTCGGAGGCGTAGCACCACCGACGAGTTCCGCCCAGCGCATCGCCGAGGGTGGTGTCGTGGAGTGCGATGATCGCGCGCAGTCCGCTTTCGGGATCCTGGTGAAAAGCCACTCGTTCGTGGCCCATGACGGTCATTTCCTGAAGAAGCTTCATTACGGAGTCATTCCTTTTCGAGTTTGAAGCGTGAAAAAATGTTCGTATCGAATCGGCCCGCAGCGGTTCTACGTCGGTTCGCCCTGGAAGACGGAGCCTTCGCCGAAGGACTGGATGTGGTCCTGGTTGACCTGCTTGCCGTGTCCTCGAGCCGAAGCGTCTGGCGTACTTTCCGGAATCACGTACTTCACGTTGGGCAGGGTGTGTGACCAGTTCAGTGCGTTCTTGGCGGCGCGTTCCATAGTGGCATCGCAGTTCTGCCGGAGCTCGCTTCGAGTGACCTCGATATCGTGTTCAAACAGCGAGAAGAGGTGGTCCACGACTGATTGCTCGTATTCCAGCTCCGCACCCGACAGCCCGTTGCTCAGGTTGTTGTCCAGCTTCGAAAGGCTGCAGATCAGCGCATGAATGCGGATCACGATGTCCGCCAGCCGTGACTGGGTCAGGTGATCCGTTGCAAATCGCTCCTTCATTTCCGCGGACAGTCGCTTGAATTCATGGCTGAATTCCCGGATCAGGACAGCCACTCGATTCGCAAGGGGTGCCAGCGAAGGGTCGACCGACTTGATCATCGGCGTGTTGCGCTTGATGCCAAGGAAGACCTCCGCACCCAGTCGCATGCCTGCCGTGACATTCTGGAACGGTGCATTCTTGATTTCCAGCATCGATTCCAGCAGTGGCTTTGCGCCATAGTTGCAGATGAACTGCCCCATGACCTCGTTTGCGCCCTCGACGATTCGGTTGATTCGGCTGTCTCGCCAGAGTCGTTCGATCTCGTTCTCGGTCATGTAGGATTCGCCGCCCATGATCTGCACGCAGTCATCGGCGATCTTCCAGCCGTGGTCCGAACAGAAGACCTTGCAGATCGCGGTCTCGACCATGATGTCGCTGTCACCGCGGTCAAGGAATCCGGTGGTCATGTAGAGCATCGCGTCCATCGCATAATTCCAGCTCGCCATGCGGGCGAGTTTCTCCTGGATCTGTGCGAAGTCAGCGATGGGGCGTTGGAACTGGTGTCGGTAGGTCGCCCACTTGAGTGCCTGCTCGTAGGCGTAGGACCCGGCCCCGACCATGCCCGCGGACAGCGTGCAGCGTCCGTAGTTGAGGCAGGTCAGTGCGACATTCAGTCCCTTGCCTTCATCGTGCAGGCGGTTCTCGACCGGGACCTTCACGTTGTTGAGACGAATGCGTGCCTGCCAGGTGCCACGGATTCCGCACTTCGACCGGTTGCGGCTGAAGATCTCGACCCCTTCCATGCTGGGATTGCAGATCAGAGCCGTGACCTTGGTCTTTGCTTTGCCGGTGCGAGGATCATCAATCTTCTGCTTCGCCATCACGGTGAAGAGTGCGGACAGGGCACCCGAGGTCGCCCACTTCTTCTCTCCATTGAGAATGTAGTGGGTGCCGTCTTCGGAGAGTTCGCAGCGAGTTTCCTGACCACCGGCATCGCAGCCCACGTTCGGCTCGGACAGGCAGAACGCGGAGAGTGCGTTGGTGGCCATGCGGGGCAAGAATCGATTCTTCTGCTCATCGGTTCCGAACAGCATGACGGCCTTGCATCCGATCGACTGGTGGGCCGAGACCAGCACCGCGGTCGAACCGCAGGTCCGCCCGATTCGTGCAAGCACTCGGTTGTAACTGGTGATACCTAAACCGCCCCCACCGAACTCCTTGGGGATGGTCATTCCCAGCACACCCATGTCGAACAGCCTCTGGACGACAGTTTGGGGAATCTCCTGGTCCTCATCGATCTGAACCGCGGGATGCTCGTCATCCAGGTACTCACCCAACTCGGCCAGGAGCTGATCGCATCGAGCGGTCTCTTCCGCGCTGCGTTCTGGATAGGGGAAGACCAACTTTTCGTTGATGTTGCCGTAGAAGAGATTCTTGACGTGACCAAGAGTATCTGGATCAGGGCCAAGCATCTCAAGCCCGCTCTGGATGTATTCGCGGTCCTTGCTCGAGACCTTCTTCAATTCTTTCTGGAGATTACTTTCAGCAGTTGTCATCAGGTGATCCAATCATTTCTGGCCAGCGAAGAATGCTTCTAGCCGTTCTCGTGCAGTGGGGGTGTGGCGAAGCGATACCAGCAATCGTTGTTCAGTTTCCAGTGCAGTCATGAAACCGTCCTTGGTTCCGCTCTTGACGCATTCGACGACCGCACGTGCGGAGTCCGTATCGGGCAGGTCTTTTGCGATCTTGTCCAGTGCGACGATCAGCACGTCGGTGCTCATGTCTTGAATCGACCGTGGCAGCTCCCAGCGTCGATGTCGTTGGTGCAATCCCAGCCAGTCCCGTGCCGCAGCGGGCAGGTCTTCCCGGCGGGCGACCACCATGTCGAAGAGATTGTTGGGCAGTGCGTTGCTCTTGAAGACACGCCCCGATGCGGTTGCCAGAATCGCATCCGGTGCGGGGATCCTGGCGGGCAGCATCTGGGTGCCTCCCCAGCCCGGACAGAGCCCGAGTCCCGCTTCCGGCAGTCCGACCACGTAGGGCTTGCCACCCTCAGGTGTCTCCAGGGCGATCAACCCGTCGCAGTGCATGGCGATTTCAAGGCCGCCTCCCAGTGCGCTGCCACCGATGATCGCGACGCTGGCACACTCCAGGTGTGTGATCCGCAGGTACGCTCGTTGCGCCTTTTCGAGGTAGGCAAACAGTGTCTTGTCGTCCTTTGATTCAATCTCCGCCAGATCCGCCCCCGCGACAAAGACCCGCTCCGAGCCACTGGCCAGGATGAATCCCTTGGAAGGGGGGTCTGCTTCAACCCGGTCCATCGCCAGGTGCAGCTGATCAACCAGCCATTCGTCGAGGACGACGACTCCACCACGTGGATTTGCCGGGTTGGGCATTAAGGTCAGGGTCGTGTACCCCTCATCATCTCGTTCGAGACCGAGGTGCAGCTCTTGATCAGTCATTGCTCGTCAGCCCTTTGGCAGCCTGGTCCTTCTCAGAATCGACCGTCGATTCTTCGTACCCAGATTCCGTGTTGTCCTGCTGATCCGGACGGCTTCGAATCCCCTCGAAGAGCCAGGATTGAACTGTACGCAGGGTGGTCGATGATAACCAGTTCCCCTTGTCGGCTCCACGACGAAGTTACTTCGCGAAGACTTTCCTCAGTCGTTCCTGGGCCTCAGTGCCTCGAATAACCTCTGCGGACAGTTCTGCGCCCTTGAGCACCTGGGCTTCCACATCAGGTCCATCGAGTTCATTCAGCCATTTTTTGGTCACCATGATCGCTTTTGGTCCCCCAGAGGTGATTTTTCTCACCAAGCCATCCACCTCGTCGTCAAGGTCCGTTTCTGGGACCAGTCGGTCGATAAGGCCCATGCGCACTGCCTCTTCAGCGGGCATCGTGCCCCCCGCCAGAAGAATCGCTCGGGCATTGCCTGCCCCGATGCGCCGTATCAGCCAGGGTGCCACCACCGCAGGACAGATCCCGAGGCCGATCTCCGGATACCCCATCTTGACCTCCGAGTGCGAGACCACGAAATCACAGACTCCGCACAACCCGCAGCCACCACCGATCGCCGCGCCTTGCACCCGTGCAATCGTGGGTACGGGAATCGAACGCAGTGCGATCGTGACTCGAGCGAGGGTCCGAAGCATGTCGCCCATCTGCAGCGGATCGTTCATCACTCCCTTGAGATCCATTCCGGCGCAGAAACTCTTGCCTGCACCCTCCAGAACCACCACTCGATTTGCCTCGTCGTTGCGAAGTTGTTCGACCGCCTCCAGCAGGGATTCGATCATCTCCATCGAGAGCGCGTTTCTTGCCTGGGGTCGATTCAAGATCAGACGGCACACCCCGTCTTCGGATCGCAGCTGAACGAGTTCTTCGTTCCCGGATTCATCGGTCATGACTGGTCTCTCTTTTTGTTCTTCCAGTTTCGTTCAAGCATCAACGCCGCTTCATCGGTTTGCGCGCTGTGCAGTGAGTACTCGAGTGCCGACTGATGTCTTGATTCCTGGATTGATTCATCCAGTTCATTCAACCATGCCTTGGTTTTCAACATCGCGATCGGGGCTTTGGTGGCCAGGTCCGCGCAGAGCTCGTCAACCAGTCCCGGCAGTTCCTCGAGGGATGCCGCAAGGTGGGTCAGAAGATTCAATTGCCGGGCCTTGGTTCCATCGATGACCGAACCCTCCAGAAGCAGTGATCGTGCCGCGGCGGTTCCCACGCTTCCCAGCAATGTTGGAACCGAGACCGCGGCGCTGAGTCCGACGCGGGTGACGGGGTATCCGACCCGGGTACCCGGTTCTCCGCAGGTGAAGTCACATGCACTCAGCAGTGCGCACCCCCCGGCTATCGCCGCCCCTTGCACCTGAGCGACCACCACCTGGGGCATGCCTCGTATCGATCGCATCGCCTGGGAAAGCAGTTCGAGCAATCGAACCAGCATCGCCGGATCCTCCCGGCCCGCTTCCAGATCAATGCCAGAACAAAACGCACTGCCCGCGCCTTCAAGTCGGACGATCGTCACGCGTGAATCACATGCGACTTCTTCAAGCCGCTTCAAAAACGATTCCAGCATCGGAACCGAAAGTGCGTTGCGTCGCTCCGGGTCCTCGAAGCGAAGGATTGAGACCGCCTCGGAGCGGCGCACTGAGACTTCTTCACTCGATCGAGTCAACTCGAAACGCCCGTCACTCGTTCATTCCAGTGCAGAATCGTCCGGTACTCGTGTTCGAAGCCGAGCAGAGAGACGGTCCCGGTGGACAGGTTGAAGTCAGCTCCATGCTGAGGCGCCAGGTGCAGCCATGTGGCACAGAGCACCCGCAGGTAGTGTCCGTGAGAGATCAGGGCCACGTCACCCTCGGCGGCAATGGCACGATCGATCACGTTGCGGGCTCGGGCCGCCACCTGTTCACCGGTTTCACCGTTGGGGCAGGAGTGAGTCCAGACCGTCCATCCTGGATCCGTCTTTCGAATTTCCTGGGTGGTGACGCCGTCGTAGTCTCCGTAATCCCATTCGAGCAGATCCGGTTCCCTCTCAGCTCGATCAAGGAGGCCGGCAAGTTCCGCGGTTCTGAGGGTCCGTTTCATCGGACTTACCAGCACCAGACCGAAATCGATCTTTGACACAATCGGCTCAAGATCGCGTGCCTTTTCCTCCCCCTCGGGAGTGAGCGGAATGTCCGATCGACTGCCGGTGTGCCGTCCGTTGAGGCTCCATTCGGTCTGCGCGTGACGAAGCAGCCAGATTCGCTTGGAATGGTCTTGAGGCATGAGTGAGTGGCTCCCTTTGACCGCCAATCCTAGCGCGTTTGGGACCCTCAGGTTTCCGAATCAGGTTCCTTGCTCGCGGCGGCTCCACCCACGGGATACACATGCAGGATCGGGGGAATCTCATACCCTCGTTCAGATCCCAGATAGGTGGTCTTCAACTCCACGCTGGGGGCGTGGAAGCTGTCGTCCAGCTTCAGGGGTGCGCGCTCCACTTCGAATCGAATCACCGAGGTTTCACCCGGACCGATTCGGAGGTGACGTACCGACGGTGTGAACTTCCAGCGCGCATCTCGTGATCCCGGGGTGACCGCCATCGTGATCGGGCGTCGTGCGGGATTGGTGATCGAGAGGCTCATCGTTGTATCTGCGGAACCATCGGTCTTGACCTCGATCGGACTTCCCATGGCTGGCTCGAACTTTGAAAGCCGCCGGGTGTCCTCTGACACTTCACCGGTGATCGATCGCACATCGAGCAGTTCCCCGATTGGAACCGCGGCCATCTCAAATCGATCCGGCCGAACCGTGATCACGTGGTATTCATGATCCCAGCCGGCATCCGGTGAATGAAAACTCTGTCCTCCACCCACCGTGGCCAGAGTGATGTACTCGATGCCATCCTTGGTGCCGTCGTGACGCATGTGGTGGATGTGTCCCGCGAAACAGGCCTTCACGTTGCCCGCTTCGGCGAGCACTTCATGCACCCGTTCCCAGTCCTGCCCGTATCGACCCTCAAGCCAGCGCGGGTGGTGCAGGAATACAAACACGTGATCCGCTCCCGAGGCACGGTCCAACGCGGATTTCAGGAACGCCATCTGTTCGTCACTCATCACCTGGCATTCAGGTTTTCCAAAGTTGCGCTCACCTGTTTCGGGGCTTCCCTCGTCCGTGTAGAGCACGATGAAGTGCGAATTCTTGTGGGGAAAGTCGTACCACAGTGGGCCAAAGTGCTCTTCGTAGTTTCCCTCGTGTTCTTCCGCGGGCCGATCCGATCCACGCCAGTACACATCATGATTTCCCGCTACGGGATACCACGGTGCACGCAGACCGGACATGATCTGCCTGTATTGCCGCATCTGCCCCATCCACTCATCGGTCTGGTTGTAGCCCTGGATGAGATCGCCCACCGTCATGACCAGATCCGGGTCGAGCAGGTTGGTCTCCTCGACCGCCTGATCGAGCACCAGAACCCCTTCGGCAGGTCCGCCGGTGCGGTCACCGTAGACCACGAACACGAATCCCTCTTCGGTCCTGGGAGGGGTGAGATCCACATCTGATTCCCGAGTGGTGGTCAGTTCATTTTGGGCAGAGACGGGAACCGCCAACGCCAGTACCGCGAGGGCCCGCAGACAACTAGTTTTCATCACGTACTCCTGTTTCCGATTCGTTCTTCTGCTCGTCTTCCTCTTCGGGCACTCTTCGGACCACGACGACCGTCAGGTCATCGTGGGGGGTGTCGCCCTCCCTGGTTCGAACTGCCCAAGCAAGTCTTCGCGCCGTCTGGGCCGCATCCACGGTTCCCACTGCGGTCAGCAGTGCATCAAAGCCCGCATCTTCCAGCATGCGGCCCTGATCGTCCCGCGCCTCGAGCAGTCCGTCGGTGGTCAGCACCAAGCGTTCGCCGAGATGAAGCCGGGCATGTACCTGGTTCCACTCTGCACCGGGAATGACCCCCAGGATCGGGCCGGTGGGCTCGAGGACTCGTTCAATCGAGCCATCCTGACGCAAGATTCGTGAGGCGGGATGTCCTGCCACCGCGGCGACGATCTCACCCGTCTTCGCGTCGAGGTAGAGCAGTGAGAGGCTCACGAACATCTGTTCCCGGTTGCGTTCGCTCAGCTGCTCGTTCGCCCGCATGAGCACTTCGGCGGGTGAGATTCCGGTGCGTGCGAGCGTACGCACCACCGTCAGACAGGCTGCGGCAAAGAGTCCCGCGGGCACTCCCTTGCCAGCAACGTCCGCGATCACGATCGCAAGGTGCTGCGCATCGATCGCGAACCAGTCGTAGAAATCGCCCGCCACCTCCTGCACCGGATCTTCAACGGCTTCAACCTCGATCCGGGGGAGCCCGCTGAACCGCGGACAGGCATCCGGTTGCAGCGAGTCCTGAATCTGTCGGGCTACTCGAAGTTCGCCTTCGATAACTTCGCGGCGGGCGGTTTCCTCCCGAACCTGATCCACCAGACCCGACAATCGAGCCGCCATGGTGTTGAAGGCCACCGCGGTGTCCGAAATCTCGTCCGAACCCTCGATGGGTATTCGCCTTGAGAAATCACCCTCTGCAATGTTCTGGGAAGCCACCTGGAGCGTCTTGAGCCGCCCCAGCAACCAGTTGGCAAGCCAGAGCGAGAAGGCCACGGATGCCAGAACCTCCAGAAGTGCAATGCCGATCGAACGAAAGAGTGCATTGTCAATCGCCACCCTCATGCTGGTTCGATCCAGAGCCACCGCCACCTGGTCACCCCCCGGGTCGTCCTCGGAGTCCTTGATTCGCACGGTGCGTATCAAGGTGTCCCGGGAGGCTTCTGGCGGGTTCTCTCCCGGAGGAATCAGACGTATCCACTTCAGTCGCGGGTCGGCTTGCTGAATGCGCTCCACTTCCTCCAAGAACGCGATTTCAGATTTCTTGGAAGCGTTCCACGCCCTTTGTGCCGCCAGTGCGGCCACCGCATTGGCTTGATCTTCAAAGAGCCGTGAGTTCGACTTGCTCAGGAGGTCGATGTTCGCCCAGACCACGATCGCCAGTGCGAGGATCTGAATCACGACGATTCCGATGATGGTCTTGATTCGTATGGACATAGAGAGTGCCCCCAGAGCATCACTGTAATTGAACCCGAAGGAAACGTCGCTATTCAGGGCGAAGTTCTTGCGTTCAATCGCTAGAATCCCCTTCATACTATTGGAGGTTTTTATGACTGATTCAGCATGTGCATCCCGGATCGATGAAGTCTTCTCCGAGCTTGAAGCTCGCTATCCAAACGAGAAGGATTTCCTTCAGGCTGTCGGGGAAGTGATCCCTTCACTGATTCCAGTTTTTGAGCGACATCCGGAATTTTCCAAAGCTGGAATTCTGGAGCGAATCGTGGAGCCGGATCGCGCGCTTCAATTCCGCGTGAGTTGGATGGATGATTCCGGCAAGGTCCACGTCAACCGCGGCTACCGAATCAATTTCAACGGAGCCATCGGTCCCTACAAGGGCGGACTTCGTTTTCATCCCACGGTGAACGTGGGCATCTTGAAGTTTCTGGCCTTTGAACAGGTGTTCAAGAACAGCCTGACGGGCCTCCCCATCGGTGGCGGCAAGGGTGGCAGTGACTTCGATCCTCGTGGTCGAACTGACGCCGAGGTCATGCGGTTCTGTCAGGCATTCATGTCCGAGCTCTACCGTCACATCGGTCCCGACACCGATGTGCCGGCCGGTGACATCGGCGTCGGTGGCCGGGAAGTCGGATACCTGTTCGGCATGTACCGAAAACTGACCAATACCCACGTCGGCATTCTGACCGGTCGATCACTGGAATGTGGTGGTAGTTTCATTCGCCCTGAAGCCACCGGTTACGGAGCCGTCTACTTTGCCGATGAAATGGCCAGGGCTGCCGGGAAGAGTCTCGAAGGCACGACCTGTCTGGTCTCCGGCAGTGGAAACGTCGCTCAGTACACGATCGAGAAACTGCACGACTTTGGTGCGGTTCCCGTTACGATGTCCGATTCTTCGGGTTGGATTCACGACCCCGAAGGAATTGACGCTGAGAAGCTCGCATGGGTGAAGAGCCTCAAGAACACGCGGCGCGGCCGGATCTCCGAATTCGCCGATGAATTCAGCTCCGCGACCTACCACGAAACCGACCGAACTGCTTCGAGCAATCCTCTCTGGGCAGTGAAGGGGGACTGCGCGTTTCCTTCGGCGACTCAGAATGAGATTCTCGGTCCCGACGCTCAGAATCTGATCAACACCGGTTGTTGGTTGGTTTCCGAGGGAGCCAACATGCCCACCGATCCCGTCGGGCAATCAGTCTTCCGCGAGCATGGCGTTCTGTATGGACCCGGTAAGGCAGCCAATGCGGGGGGGGTCGCGGTGAGTGCACTGGAAATGTCCCAGTCCTCTCAGCGACTGAGTTGGACCCGCGAGGAAGTGGATCTCCAACTGCAGGGCATCATGTCCCGCATTTATACGGAGAGTGCGGCGGCTGCATCCGAATTCGGATTCGGTACCGATCTCCTGCACGGCGCGAACATTGCCGGGTTCATGAAGGTGGCCCGTGCGATGCTCAGCCAGGGCATCACCTGATTCCACAGGACATGATCTTTAACGACGAACCGCTCGGAGTGATCCGGGCGGTTCGTCGTTCTTCGTCCGATCAACTCGATCGGTTCAGGAATCAGCCTTGGCGGGCTTGTCCTTGTTCTTGTCCTTGTTGTTCTTCCTGGACTTCTTCTTGTCGCTCTTCTGCTTCTGATCCATTTCTCCTTCGAGTTCCTCGAGAAATTCGATTTCAGAATCAGTGAGCATGGTTCCATCGACGATGACCACCGAGCCGTCCTTTTCGGCCACGATGAACTCCATCTCGGAATCAAGATCCAGGACGCCCATCTCTTCGGTGCTTGCCGAGTCGATCATGCCCCGCCGTCTCTTGCGGCTGTCCTTCCGGGAGCGCCGTCGCTCGTCACCCATCCTTTCGTCGAACTCCATGTCCATGCGTTGCATGATCATGTTTCGAATTCTTTCGCGCATCGCACCGTTGATCGGCGCGCCTTGCTCTCGGAGCTGGTCCTCGAACTCCTCATCGAAGCGTTCCATGATCATTCGTCGCACGTTTTCACGCATACCGGGCCGGTCACGAAGTTCGTCCTCGCCGTCCATTTCGAAGGACATGTCGATACTGAAGTCGAAACCCGCTTCGTCCCGGTCCTCTTCATCCCAGTCGCCTTCATCATCCCAGTCGCCTTCTTCATCCCAGTCCGCGTGCCCGTCCTCTTCGCATTCCTCGTTCGCACGCTCGTGTGCGATCCATTCAAGTTCCTCGACCTGCGCGCGGAGTTCCTCGATCATCTCGAAGCCGGAGTGCATCTGGCTGAAGCATTCCTCGATCGCGCCTCCCATTTCCCTCATCGCATGCTCGAAGCCCTCTCCCTGCTCCTCGAACGCCGATCGGAAGCCATGCCCCATCTCCTTGAACCCGTGTTCCATCTCGCGGCCCATGTGCTCCATGAACTTGTGGTGCTCGTGGCCGCGTTCCTCGAGTGCGGATTCGAAACCGTGGCGGGTCTCGTCGAGCGCACGGTGCATCTCATCGAGTTGCCTCGAGAATCCGTCTGCCATGCCTTCGATCATTCGGTTGCGTTCTTCCATTCGTTCGCTGAATGCCTGTCGCATCGAATCCATCATCCTGCGCCCGCGATCCTCAAGCTCTTGCTGGAATCGACGGGTGAGTTCCTGTTCACGACGTTCGAACTCCTGACCAAGTCGGTTGCCCAGCTCGTTCATCCGGGCATCGACCGCTCGGTTGACGCGTTGTTCGATCTCATCCTGCCGGTTGTGATCATCAGCACCGCGAACTGCGGTCATGGAGACGGCATGCTTCGCAGTCGGTGGCGTGATCGCCTGGTCGTGGTCCACCTGCCCGGTCTGATTCGCACATCCGGTGGTGAATACCAAAGAGCCAGCCAGAGTCGAACTCAGACCGATGAATCTCAATCGCATGAAGTGAGGGTGCATGACTTCGCGTCTCCTGTTTCTTTCTGAAGTGACTGAACACGTTCATCTTAGAGAAATGACACCGCCAATTTCACTGTTTTTCTGAACCCAATGTGTTTCAATCACGCTGTCAGCAGGCTGAATGCCATCCAGACGCCGGCAACGACCATCACGATCGCGGTGTAACCAACAATGTCTTTCGCTCTGATCCGGGTGATCGCCAACAGAGGAAGGGCCCAGAACGGCTGGAGCATGTTGGTCAATTCATCTCCGTAGGCGACCGACATGATCATGGTGCTGGGCGCGATGCCGGCTGCCGTTCCCGCTTCGAGAGCGATCGGACCCTGGACGCCCCATTGACCGCCACCGGAGGGTACGAAGAAGTTCACCACGCCGGCACTCAGAAAGGTCAACAGCGGCAGCGTGGTCTGGTTGGAGGATTCCACCGCCAGATCGGCGATCATTCCGGCCAGTCCGGACACGCTCATCATGATCATGATTCCCGCATACAGAGGGAATTGAACGATGATTCCCGCACACCCGCGTGCCGCGTCCTCGATCGATCTCATGTAGCTTCTCGGCGATCCGTGCAGCAGCATCCCGAGTCCGAGCATAGTTGCGTTGATCTGATTCAGTCCGATCCGGCCGAAACCGGTTTCCGAGCTGAAGAGGTAGATGAACGTTCCCACCAGAAGGGCGCACCCCACGAGGCAGTTCAATCCGATCGCAACCAGCGAATCCCGTTGTTCTCCTTCGCATTCATCGACGTCCTCTTCCGCAATCCCCAGATCGGAGGTGGTGATGATTTGATCCCTCGAGCGCGGCGCCAGCAGATACAGCGTCAACGGAACGAGGACCAACAGTCCGATCGTGACCATGATGTTCAAACCAGAGAAGATTGTCTCCCCCAATGGAACGGACTTGATCGCCATCTGCTCGATGACTTCCTGTGGCAGCACGCTGCTGAGGCCCTTGGTGGTCGTCATGGTGAGGGGAGCGGAACCCGAGAGCCCTCCATGCCACACCAGCATGCCCGTGTACCCTGCCGCACAGATCAAGGGGTAATGAGCTGGAATCGAACGCCTGGTCAGGCTTCTGCCGCAGTAGTAAGCAAGCAGAGCTCCCACGATCAGACCCAGACCCCAGTTGATCAATCCCACAAGCATGGCAATGACGCTGATCATCGCTGCGGCGGAGCCGGAGTTGTTTGGGATGTCAGCGAACGATTGGATCGCCTTTTTCACCGGCCGGCTCGTCGCCAGAGCAAATCCCGTGACCAGGATCAGACACATCTGCATCCCGAAGAGGAGAAACTTCCAGATGCCGGTGTCGTTCCACCAGGCATCGAACAACACCGTCACCGGCGACAGTTCCGCTTGCGTCTGATCTCTGAAACCCAGCGTCAGTGCCAGAATTGCGGTGAGCACCGTCAGTCCCAGTGCCAGAACGAATGGATCGGGAATGAACCGGCCGATGGTATTGCTGATGAGCAGTCCGATGCGAGCAATCATGCACAGAAGGGTAACGCCTCAAATAGATACCGGCCGATCGCCACAACGATCGGCCGGTATTGGGCGTCTTCCACCCTCCTGCAGGGTACTTCGACCCCGAAGGCGCTTCACTTGATCAAGCCGTTCGAAAATCCAGCTTTGAATACGGTCTGTACTGGCTGCCCGATCTCGGGCAGTGTCGCTCAGGCGGCTTCGCTGGATTTCCAGACGCCATCGGTTGGATAGAAAATCAGTCCGGTGTCGGTCGAATCAGCCGGTTCCGCCAGGTTGGTGCAGATCCCGATATCAATCATGCCACCATTCACCTCGATGTCCTTGGGTCGGATCAGGATCGAGCCACTGCGAGCCAGGAGTTGCATGACCTGCTGCTGAGGAGGTCGAGGCACGTCACGTCGAGCAAGGCGGAGGATATTCGCCACGTATCCAGCCAGATCCGCTCCGAGTGCCGCAGCAATCAGGTCGATTCTCCGACTCTCGAGAATCGTCGAGCCATCTGCACGATATTCAACACTGCAGGTGGCACGGAGCTCGGCTTCCAGCACCGACTCTCCTTCAGTGGCCTTGTTCAGGATTGCGTTGATGTCACTTCGATCCACCGGTCCTTCAACTCGAACCATCTGAAGCTGATCTATTTCAAAGCTCGCGACATAGAGCGCCAGTGCATCGTCGTCCAGAACCAGCAGTCCGTTGGCATTGTCGGTGCCGACCAGATCCACGGTCCGGTGATGCAGCGTTCTCAACACCCCAAGTGCATCATCCACCAGTGCGCGATTCACCTCGCAGTCGATGATGATGTTGAGTCCCTGATTCCACTTGGAAGCAAAATGCCAGACCGAGACCAGATCCGCCAGCTCAAATGGAGTGATCGAGAGACGGTGGTAGGCGGCAAGGTCCCTCGCGGGATCCATGGCATCCTCCCAGAAACTCGTGAAGCATTTGGAGCCGCTTCCGCCACAACCATCTTCGTTGATGATCACTGACTCATCCCACGACTCAGACTCGAAGTCCAGGCTCGCTCTCAAGGCTTTCAACGGGTTGGGTTCCATCTGATGGCCGCCGTTTTCCATGTTCGATTCCATTTCGCGCTCCAGGGTTCATGACCACGGGGTGTGGTTGCACGACATCAGCATCAAGAACCTGACTCAGTCTTGATCGACACTGCATCGCCTGTTCTTGATCCCGGGGTTGGACTGAACTGCTCGATTTGGACTTATCGTCCCCGGCATCTTGGACGGACTGAGGGACAACTCCACATGGATCCAGGTCTTTCGCCTGTGCTTGGGAAGATGGCCCGATAGGCTTTGGCCCCATATAGTGATACGCACACCAATGGCTACTTTCGAACCTTTCTCGCTAAATCCTCTGGTTCTCAATGGTCTGCATCGGATGGGCATCACCACCCCGACCCCGATCCAGGAAGCCAGCCTGCCGGCATCCCTTGAACTGAGGGATGTGGTCGGTCTCGCTCCAACCGGGACCGGAAAGACCCTCGCCTACACCATTCCACTGGCTCAGCGCCTGCTCGAAAACCCCCCTCCCAAGCGCAAGGGGCGTCCTGTGGACCCCGCCAAGCGGCTTCGAACCCTCGTTCTGTGCCCGGTTCGAGAGCTCGCTCAGCAAGTCGCCGAAGAAGCTCGGACCCTGTTCAAGGGCTCCGTACTGCGGTCCAAGGCGGTTTACGGAAAATCAGCTCTTCGACCCCAGCGAGATGCCATCGAGTCTGGAGTCGATCTTCTGGTGGGTACCCCCGGCCGCCTGCGCGAGTTGATCGATTGCGGCAGCTTATCCCTGGCACACGTCCGACAGGTGGTGGTCGACGAGGCTGATCGCATGCTCGATATGGGGTTTCTTCCACAAGTGCGTTTCTTGCTGAATCGCATTCCTGACGAGCGACAGATGATGTTCTTCTCCGCAACGATGCCTGCCCCGATCGCGGAACTGGCGGCTCAGTTCCTGCGGGTCCCGTTCCGCGCGGAAATCTCGGCCAACACCACGGTTTCGCATGTGGGGCAATCCTCCATCCATGTTTCCGATTCCGTCAAGGTTCCCGTGGTTCTCGCGCTGACCAAGGGTGCCAATCGGCGAGGGGTCATCGTCTTCTCTCGCACTCGTCGTCGTGCGGGCTGGGTTGCCACCGCACTTCGCCGCAATGACCTCTCGGTCGGTCTGGTGCATGGAAACCGTTCGCAGGCTCAGCGACAGAATGCGATCGAGCGTTTCTCATCTGGTGATCTTGCAATCCTGGTCGCCACGGACGTTGCTGCACGTGGACTGCATATTCCCGCGATCAAGACCGTGATCAACTACGACCTCCCGGTGTCCATTGAAGAGTACGTGCACCGTGTGGGTCGTGCCGCGCACGGCGGGGGAGTCGGTGATGCCTTCACCCTGGTTTCTCCGCGTGAGGAGGATCATTGGAAGCGGTTCCGATCGGTTTCCGGCACACGTGTGCAGCGGGTTGATCCGCCAGACTATGAATCCTGGATGCGACCCGTCGATCTTGAACGCATCGCTCGAGCCAGAGATGGCGCCAAAGCACTTCGAAAGCTCGAACTTCGAAAATCACACACCGGGAAGCAGGCCGCAAAGTCACGTTCTCCCCACCAAAAGAGCAGTTCCGCCGCGCCCGCCTCCGCCCCCGGAGACGATCGTGCCCAGGCCGCCAAGGCTGCTCTTGATGGCCGAAAAAAGAAATCCTCCAAGAAGAAGAAGAAGGACGATCCCAAGTTCGGTGCTCGCGGCAACGCGACCCGTCGACTGTCCAAGCAACGTCCGATCAAGCGAGGGCAATCACCCGGTTCGGGTGTTCGCCCATCGAAGTGACCGAGCGCCTTTCGGAGCGTCGATTCGTTGGTTTCAATCTGCGGTGAGCAGGGGAATCAGTACCTGCACGACCAGCCCCAGCACGAGTGCAAGGAAGACCATTGCACCAACGATCTGTCCGGTCATGACCAGGACCTCTCGTGGATATTGCTCAAGTCGTTCGATGCGAACCGCCTTGTAGACCATCGATATCCCGATTGCGAGGGGGATGAGCAACAGGGGCCACCATGAACCCGGTGACGGCATCGGTTCCAGGAATGGAATCCAGGCGATCAGCGGCATCATTCGCGTGCCTCCGATCTTCGGTCCGAGGATTGTCGGGTACTGGCGTCGATGAGTGCCACGAGATTCATCAACCCTGCGAGTCCGGTGAAGAGGATTCCGTATTCGTTGACGTGGGCGATGCCCTTGTAGGTGCTGACTTTCGTCGCGGAATCACCTCTTCGCACGGGAGGTGTCTCGATCAGTTCCCCAACCCTGCCCGATTTCAGCAAGCCGGTGTTCAATCCGTCGATCGCAAAGGCGATTGGTCCACTGCATGCCTGGGCCACGAACCAAAGTGGATCCTCCTTGCGGTCGACCGAATCAAGCCCTCCGATCAACAGGCCGCAGATCCACATGAAGATGATCCCGCAGAAGACCAGGACNCCNCGTNCCNTTTCGCCGATAACCACNTGGCCCAGTCCGGGAACAAGCCATGCGCAGATCGCAGGAAGCAGGCTGAAACCTGAATGCTGGTTGTTTCTTGCTTCAGTCATTGTCTCATCGAGCCGAGAAGGAAGAGGTGCCTGCGGCAGTGTAACTGACTTTTCGGATCATCCGTTGATCCAGCGCCGGCCAATCACAAACGTGTGGAGCAAGCGACCCATGGGCTCAAGCAACGATTCAAAGAATTCCAAATGGAATGAGCAAGGCGAGGTCGTCGATCGCCGGGTCGGCATCGACCGGCGCGTCGTCAACGGGAACCCGACAAATCTCGAACGCAGACGCGGTCCAGGTCGGCGGTTGTCGGATTTCGTGAAGTCCGCTGAAGAGGGCGAGATGACTGGGGAGCAGTTCCTGTTCCTGATGGCCATTGATGCCTTCAAGCAGGTCAACGGCAAGACATTTCCTGCCTGGTCTGATGTTCTTGAAATCGTCCGCAAGCTGGGCTACCGGAAGACAATGGCCAGTGAATTGAAGCTTGGATCACGGGTTCAGGACTGGACAGAGCGAGCCGACGCACCCAGTGGGCTCGACACTACGGTGCGAGATGAACTTGAGGACGCAGCCTGACTTCACCCAGTCCGGCTGACTCAGGATCCGTTCTCGAAGAAGGCCTTGTTGATCTGCACGTATTTCATCCATTCGTCCGGAAGGTCCTCTTCCGGGTAAATGGCTTGAACCGGACATTCGTCGACACACAACCCGCAATCGATACAGGTATCTGGGTCAATGTAGAGTTGGGTCGCTTCAGCGTGTGCTGCGTCATCAGCTCCGGGATGTATGCAATCAACCGGACAAACCTCGACACAAGCCGTATCTTTTGTTCCTACGCAGGGTTCAGCGATGATATGTGTCACGGGCACGTTCCTTGAAATCCAGATGTTCACCGTTCAAGCACATTGCTTCCCTTCAGGATACCCCAATGACCGCTTCGGTTACGGAGTTCATTTGCAGCTTTTGGAGCGTTCCCTCCGCAGGGCCGAAAAACAGTGGTAAATACAACAGGGACCACCGTATTGGCGGCCCCTGTTGGGTACTACCTGAAAACTGCCGAGTCTTAACGACGACGGCGAGCGGCCTTCTTGCGAGTGGCCTTCTTCTTGGTGGCCTTCTTGCGAGTTGCCTTCTTACGAGTGGCCTTCTTGCGAGTGGCCTTCTTCTTGGCCTTCTTGCGAGTTGCCTTCTTACGAGTGGCCTTCTTGCGAGTGACCTTCTTCTTGGCCTTCTTGC
>NHEC01000120.1 GCA_002171655.1 Planctomycetes bacterium TMED75 | reverse complement strand
TGTCACTATGGGGGACTGACGGCCGAGTACCCAAGTGGTCTAAGGGGACGGATTGCAAATCCGTTATTCGTGGGTTCGAATCCCACCTCGGCCTTTACCTCATCAGCTGCGCCTCGCCGAGCCTGGGCGTCGAATTCCGGGTGCACGGCACCACGTGCCGGATGAAGGTGGCATTCCAAACTCTGTCTTGGATTGATCGGAAGCCGCAGGACCCGGTTCTAGTTGCCCCATGCGGCAAGCAGCTGGGCCAGGTCGGGGCCGCTGACGACACCGTCGCCGGTGATGTCGTTGTTGGATGTACCCCAGGCTCCGAGCAGGATCGTGAGATCCAAGCCATTGACCACCCCATCATTGTTGAAGTCGGCGGAGGGTTCGGATGTGTCGTCGACCTCGAAGAGCAGATCGATGGTCAGCTGACTTTGCTGCGCACCAGGTAGCTCTTCATCAAGCAACTCGATCACCAGGGAATATTCGTAAACGCCCGCACCACGGATCGCAGGATCGAAGGAAAGCTCAATGGCGCCGGGTGTGGATCCGATCAGCCCCCCCGGCAGCGAGTCCAGAGCAAGAGCCCCTTTGATTCCGGTGATCGACTCGACCGAACATCGCGCTTGCAACGAAGAGTGCTCGAAGTTGAAGACTGGGAAAGACAGTTCGAGTGGAGCATCACCGACTTCGATCTCATAGGCAAGGTCGAGGGCCTCCAATTGATTCTGATCGGAAAAGGATGGTCGAGCAGAGCCTATGATGGTCGCATTGGACGAGAGGATCAGCGGACTGTTCATGTCCTCACCCAGTCCAACGACCTGTACGGTGCCAGACAGATCACCAATGGTGGTGGTGTCCAGCAGGAGGGTGATGGTGTCGAACCCCGGGAAGTTGGCGACATCCTGAACTGAGTCATCTCCGAAGAAACCAATGAGACCCTCGACAAAGACCGGACAAGTGTCCACGAATGCGCCCGGGGCGATGTTGGAGAGCAGGACATCGACGTAGACCACTCCCCCTTGAATGACGATCCCCAGTTCATCCTGAAGCAAACCCGAGACCAGTGCGGGATATTGATAGTCGACGACCACGGGGATGTGATCACTGGCGTCGAATAAGGCATCCGCCAGGGCGTTGGATCGGCTCGTCTGAGATGGGTAGTAGGTGTTGTTGCCGGCGTTGATGGAGGTGTTGTAGTGGTTGCCGTCGTTTCCAAAGGCTCGGTAATCGACGATGGAGAATCCAGATCCGTCGAAGAGCCCCGCAGTCACCAGATGCTGATCAAAACGGTCGTCCATGCCGCCGCCGATCAGGCCCCCGGAGCTGGATGCTCTTGGAGACTGAGTGTGCTTGATCGCATTGGACGACCCCGACCAGCTGCCGTTGCCAAGTGGATCCACGGCTTGCTTCGAGCCCGAAGCGATGAATTCCTGATAACCAGGCTCGTTGGGAGAGTAGAAGTTGTAATCACCCACATAGATCACGTGTGCATCGGACGGGAGCGCATCGGCATTGGAACGAATGGATACGACACCGTCCGCCCGCTCGTCCTCGTTGTCCTGTCCCTGTCCTGCTTTCAAGTGAGATGAATAGACGTAGAAGTCGAAATCGTAATTGGTCAATCGGAGTCGCCATCGATCGGTATTTCGACTTGCACCGGTCGAGATGTCATCGTGGCTTGAAGTCAGCTCACTGACTAGGTCCGATCGATAGAACAGAGCCTGTGCTCCAACAGAACCGTCTTCGATGTTGTTGGAGGTATAGGTTGCACGCGCGTAGCCCAGACCGGGGTGCGCAGCATTGAGGATCGCTTCAATATCGTCGATGTCCGATTCTCGGGCTTCCTGAAAGACATACAGGTGTGGGGCCACGGCCGCACCCGGAGTGTCGTCAAGCGCCAACTCCTCGAAGACCGACTGGAGATCGGTTGGATCACCATTGCTGTTCGCGATGTTGTAGCTCACCACTCGGAACTGCGCGTGCCCGAGCGTGGTGAAAAAGAGAACGCACACGGACATGAAAAACAGTGCGCGATTTGAGTGTGGGGACCGGAAATTGGTCAATCGGATGCTCCTTGACGGATGACATCCACTGTACCCCCGGAAGCAGGGATCAGATCATGTTTTCTGACGATCAGAGCTGAATTGGCACGCACGGAGTTGATGCCGATAAGGAACCGGACAAGAACCCTGGTGAGGCGAAGACCGGCTCAGGCGGCCCGAGGGCCGTCGGTGCTGTCAAAGAAACCGAGGCAGCCCAAAGTGGAGGCGAGGTCTTCGATACGGCGGCTTACATCCTCAACCGCCGCCAGAGCGCGAAGGCTGTTCTCGGAGAATTCACTGAGGGGAATCTCGTCCATATCCCTGAGGGGTTCCGTCAATCGCAGACTCTGATGGTCAGCATTGGTGACGGTGCGTTGTGAATTATGCATGTGACTCATCGTGGAACTCCTCGTCGATGTGACTTGTCCTGGGCATTGTCTAGATCGACCCGTTGTCCACAGGACTTGGGCAGTGTCCCGAGTAGCGGATGCGGGATCCGAACGTTTCCCTCAGAACCGTCGCAGACCTCACAAGGTGAACCGTTACGCGGACAGTGGAAGAGATCCAGTTCAATCCACGTAGGAATCTTCCAGACCCATGTTCTCGTCGAAGAGGCGCTTTGATCGGCGCAATCGCGAATAGATCCCGGCACCAAGCAGGCTGATCACGCCCACCGATCCACCGAAGACAAACCCGGCATTTTGAATCTGGGCCCCGGTGACGGGAATTGGATCCAAGGTGACCAGACGCCCGTCGCTGGGAAGTACTTCTGCGCGTGCGCTGTCGCCACGGCGAGGAAGCTGACGCTGGGATTCGCCCGCCAACGTGGCGACCACGTTCTCGAGAATCCGGGTGGACTCCGAGCGACTGGTTCCGTCAAACTTGATCTGAAGAAGTCCGGGTTGAGGTACGGTGACGCTCAGTCCGGACGCAAGCATCCCCGAAAGTCGGTCGACTCCACCAGTGAAACCGGCAGGCGACGAAGCGAGACGTTCAGCGACCTGCTTGGCGAAAATCGGATCCTTGAGAATCGCTTCGTGCCAGGTGTTCCAGGCTGCGGCGCGCTCCGGATCAAGCGAGCCACCGGCAACCGGTTGCGCTCTCACCAGAGCAGTCGTGGTCACGGGTCCGGGAGCAAAGAATCTGACTCCGAACCAGCTTGCCGCCGCGACGATGAGCAGCAAAGTGGCGATTCGAACCACCGATGCGACCGAGCCGTGGGAGGCCCATCGACGCAGCATCTGTGATTCAAGATCAGCGAGTTCATGGCGGCGACGCAGAAGATCTTCCTGGCCCGCTCGGGTGGTGCGATCCTGTTCGGCGTCGATGGCCAGACCTCCGGCCTCCGAATTCCCACGCTGCTGAAGTGCCGCACGAACCGAGTGCAGACGGGAACGGCGTCGTTGCAAGTGGAGTGCGAAACTGGAAAGTCGTTGCGCCTGTTCGCGCAGACGAACCGCATCCTCGGGAAGTCCGTCGGTGTCAATGCTCTCGGCATTTTCCAGCTGCTCGTTGCGTTCCTGAAGCTCGATCAGCTTCTGCTTTCCTTCAGCGATTGCCGTTTCGCACGCAGCAGCGTGAGACTGAAGCACCTGAACTTCGGCGCGAGCTTCCGCAAGCTGAGCTTTGAAGGCGTTCTCATCATCCTGGCTCATTCCTCCTGACTTAGGGGCGGAAGCGAGTCTGGATTCGAGGGCGGAAACGACACGATGATGCTCGTCAACCGGGATCGAATCCTCAAGATCCGTTCGCAGTCGATCGATTTCCGCACGGGCCTCGGAAACCGCACCCTCGGGGTCGGTCGAAGCAGGATCCTGAAGCTGGGCACGGACTGATTCAAGCTCGGTGGACAGAGCGGAAAGTCGGTCCTGCTGGGTGCGGCACAGCGCAATGGCGGCGGCGCCCTCTTCCAGCTGGGGACCCTGCTCGGCCACTGCGGTCGCAAGTGATTGCAGACGGTTCATCGCCAGTTCGAGGTTCGACTGAAGCTCAGAGAGCTCCTGATCTCGAGCGGAAACGACCTCAAGAGCGGAATCACGTTCGGTTTCGATGGCACGAAGCTCGCCGCGTGCTGATTCGAGGTTCAGTTCAAGTTCATCAATGCACCCAGCGGCACTCTCCAGTTTGTCCGAAAGATCGAGGGTGTCGCTTCTGAACTGCTCCAGTTCGGCCTGCAGGCCCGAGCGCTGGTCCTCGCTTGCACTGAATTCAGTCTGGCTTTGCTCGAGACGAGACGCGATGTCGTCATGTCGATCACGCAACTGTCCGACTTCGGTCTCAAGTTCGCTGCACCGGGTCTGGTAGGTTTCCATGGCGGACTCGGCGTGACGGATGTCGTCTTCGAGTTCCGCACGCTCGGATGTGAACTGCGCACGGTCCCGTTCGAGAGTGCGGGTAGAGTCCTCGATCTCCGACCGGCGCTGGTCGATGTCCTGGATCATCGCATCAAGCTTCTGTTCTCGCTGATCGAGTTCCGAATTTCGAAGTGCATGTTCTTCAACGTCAATCAGATGACGTGCGGAGGCCTCCTCCATGGTGCGCTTGCTTTCGGAGAATTCCTCAAATCGAGCATTGAATTCCTCGAGTCGCTCCTGGAGATCGCACTCGCCTTGCTCGAGCTGCTGCTGACGACTCTCGATCTGACCGGCTTGCTCGTCGATTCGTGAACGGCGGGACTCGAGGTCCTCGATCTCGGTCACACGATCAGACTGAGCGCTGCGCATCTGCTCCAGCTGATTTTCTACCGAAGTGATGAGGTCCAGAACCTCATCGGATCGAATTCGTGATGGCCTGGAGGTATCCGGCTGGCTAGAATCGACGGACTCGGTCAATGAGGAGGTCTCTGCCTCGCTCGGGACGCCGTTGGATGAATCATTGAAAACACCGTCTTGCTTGTGATCGGACATTGTCTGAGGCTCCCTGGCCCTGGCCATGCATCAAGGGGGATTTCGTCGAGTGACAGATGCTGAATCGGCAACAAGAGAGGGCGACTGAATCAAGAGTGTCGATCGTTCGCCTCATTCATTCTGTTACCGGACCCAGCTGGTGAATCCACCCCCTACACTTGCACGAACGACTGGAGACCGATGACGACCCTGACCCACTGTGAACCTGCCACCGACCCCACCACGGTGCTTCGACCGACCGATTCGAGGTTGGCACCAGTAGTCGATTCGGTTCTGGAAGGCCGTCGCCTCTCGGCAGAGGAAGGCATGCTTCTCTTCGAGACTTCCGACCTTCATACGGTCTGCGGACTTGCCGACATCGTTCGACGCAGATTGCACGGAAACGTCGCCTGGTACAACATCAACCGACACATCAACTACTCGAACATCTGCACGCTGAGCTGCAGCTTCTGTGCGTTTCATCGCAAGCGCAACGAGGATGGCGCCTACCAGTATTCGGTCGAGCAGGTTCGCGAAGAAGCGATCAAGGCCCAGGAAGCGGGAGCCACCGAACTGCACATTGTCGGCGGTCTGCATCCGCGACTTCCCTTCGAGTACTACACCGACATGCTTTCGACCATCCGTGAGCACGCACCGAAACTGCACATCAAGGCATTCACTGCGGTCGAGATCGTTCACCTCCAGAAGATCTCCAGACGAGAGCGAATGAAGTACGAAGGTACCCTTGCGGTGCTTCGAGACCTCAAGGAAGCCGGCCTGCAATCACTCCCCGGAGGTGGCGCGGAGGTCTTCGACGACCGAGTGCACGCGGAAGTCTTCAAAAGCAAGATTCGCTCGGACGAATGGTTGGATGTTCACCGGGCCGCCCACGAGCTGGGGCTGAATTCAAATGCAACGATGCTCTACGGACACGTGGAGGAACGGCGCGAGCGGATACACCACATGGAGCTTCTGAGAGCCCAGCAGGATCGAACGCTTGAGAACTGGGCAAGAGTCCAGGAGATCACCGACACCGGTCCCGGGGTGGTGCTCAGTGGTCCGGATCAGAACTATCCACATGAACGACTGCCAATGCCCGGGCAGGACGGCCTCGACACGGGCTATTTTCAGACGATCATTCCGCTGCCATTCTTTCCCGACAAGAGCGCGCTGGAATATCTTCCCGGCCCGACCGGACTGGAAAACCTGCGGACCATAGCAATCTGCAGATTGATGCTCGACAACGTCCCACACGTCAAAGCGTTCTGGATCATGCAGACTCTGGACATGGCGCAGGTCATGCTGCAGAACGGAGCCGACGACATCGACGGCACCGTCGTCTGGTACGACATCACTCACGTCGACGGAGCCTCCACCCACCAGGAAACCACCGTCACCGACCTTCAGAGATCGATTCGTGAAGCCGGCTTCGTACCCCAGGAGCGAGACACGCTCTATCGACGCATCCGCCGGGATGGCAACCAATGGGAACTGGATGACTGAGCGCGTGGCCTCAAGTCGTTCCTGATTGGGTGTGATCAGCACCAGACCGCCGCCCAAGCAGCCAGAAGAGCTCGGGCATTCGAAGCATGCGAGCACAGATGAATGCGGTTGCTCCACCGCAGCCGACGAGCACCACCAGTGAGAGCAATTGGTAGGACCAACGTGCGGAATCCCCACGCGGATCCATCAACCAGGAAGCGATCAGGGTGACTATCGCAGTGAACATACCGACACAAAGAATACGAAGGATGGCCGGAAGCACGGTGTGATCCAAGATCCCGGGCAGCCGTCGCTCGAGCAATGCATGCAAAATGAAGGTCTGAAGAACGGCACAGATTGCGGTACTCCACGCCAGGCCCGCAACGCCCAGGGGAGTCCAGATCAGGGTGAGATTCAACACCAGGTTGAGCACCGCCATTCCGATCGCGACTTTCACCGGAGTCATAGCCTCACCCCGTGCATAGAAGGCGCGAATGAAGACCTGATTGAGCGAATAAGCCCAGATCGCAGGGGCATAGCCCATCAGGATGAATGCGGTCCGCTGGGTGTCGTCGACGGTGAATGCCGCTCCCTGAAGAATGACTGCGGTGAGTGGGCCACGAACCAGCAGCAATCCAATACTCGCAGGTATTCCGACGAACAACGTGAGTCGGATCCCCCGACGAAGGGTTTCCGAAAACTCGGCGGCAGCACCGTGCTGACGTGAGAGTTGGGGGAAGATTGCAGTTGCAATGGCGATTCCAAACACCCCAAGAGGAAATTCGTAGAGGCGCTGGGCCCAGCTGATCGAAGCCATTGAGCCTTCCGGCAAAGGGTAGTCAATGCCGAGAAAGGGAATTGTCGGACCGACGATGGTTGGCCAGCTTGCAATCAGTCCATCGATGAAGGTATTGAGTTGCAGCGCCCCCAGCCCCAGCGCCATGGGCAATGCCTTCATGAGGATCTCGCGGTTGAGACGTCGCGCTCGAGGAAGATCGGCCGAGCCTTCAGCGCGTGTCGCACGTCGCAATGCCATATGAGACCAGACGACCTGCACCACACCAGCCACGAGGACGCTGAGTGCAACCCACATGATCTGGCCTTCGGTGGTGAGAGCTCCGGCCGTGACTGCAGGTACCAGAATCAGCGTGGAACACACCAGCATGCCGTTGAGAATGATCGGTGCGGCCGCGGTCGGTCCAAAACGACCGTAGGCATGAAGCATCGCTCCGATCAAGGCCACCAGACAGATCAAGGGGGCATAGGGAAGCATGATTGCCAGCAACCAGATCCCCACCTCGAGGTCTCCCTGAAAGAAACCTGCAAGCAGAATCCCTTCAAGAACCACTACCAGCACCGAGAGCACCAGCATCGCGCGCCCGATCAGCAATCGGGCGAGATGGTGAGCTGTCGCCGGATCTTTTTCGAGTTCACGAACGAATACCGGGAGAAAGGAGGCGCTCAGAGCACCCTCACCAAACAGACGACGAAACAGATTGGGAACCATGAAACCGAATGCGAACGCATCCATGATCGGTCCGATGCCAAACACCCGACTCATGGTCGCATCGCGGGCAAGACCACCGATACGACTCAGAACAGTGAAGGCGGTGACCGTACGAGCGTGTTGTTCGAATCCAGCACGTTGGTTGGCCATGATCTCCTGCCAGATCGACGGCGTCAGCCGGCCTTCGCGGGTTCGACGGAAGTAGTTCCGGTTTCTTCGGGTGCGGATCCCTCAGCGGGGGTGTCCGATGACGTGCTGATGATCGATACCGTGTACTGGGCACGAGACATCGCTGGTTCGAGTTGGTCCGCATCAAGCACCACGCGAACTGATCGGTCAAACTTCTCGAAGACCAGAACCGATCGAGGAAATCCCCAGGTGTCCTGCACGACCGTCCATCCGCGACTGGTGAATCGGCTCACCACTCGCTTGATGAGTGGCTCCATCTGGAGAATGGGACCGACGAAGACGAACACACCACCCACCAGCATGGGGCCCCGACGCTTGATGTCGAAACCAAGCCGTTGGGACATGTTGGGAACAGTCGGGATATCTGAATCCAGGAGAACCTGCGGACCCGAAGAGCATCCGGGACTGGAACCCAGTACCGGGAACAGAAGGATGAAGCAGAGCGCGTTGAGTCCCAGGAGGCGTCGGATCATGCCGTGAAGGATACGAAACTTCCGACTTCCGCGATTGATCCGGGCCGGTGATGAAGCTCCGGAACCCAAGACCCCCGTCGGCCGCTTCACTCAGAGCCCACCGGTTCCGCACTGGTCTGGGCCGGGCGGTCCGCGATGGTGGCCAGCTGGACCATGAAACACCAGAGGAAGCAGGCCAGTCCGATGCCCAGGGCAGTCAACACAAAGACCACCGCGGTGCCAGCCAGCATGAAATCATGGACGGCCTGCCATCTCCCGAACAATACGGCAGGTCCACCTTCCTCGGAGTCTTCAAGGAAGAATGAGGGGTCGCCGGCCCAGTCAAACAACACCAACAGCAACAGGGAGAGCCCAAAGGCCGGCACCAGGCACCAGCTCACCCGCCAACCAAAGGCCTGCGACAGGACTTCCCAGGGCCCGCACTCCTCAAGACGCCTTGATTCGGAGAAGTGACCGTGGAGGTAGCAGGCACACGCCGCAATCCCCCCCACCCCGCCTCCGCCGAGGACGAAGAGATCAAACGCCTTCAATGAGGCAACGAATGAGTCCGGAAACCAGGGCACCAGGACGAGCACTTGAAAGGGAATCGCCAGCAGGCCCCCCACCAGAACTCCGAGTGATCCGGTCACCAGGATGACCATGCAGGGTGAAGGACGAGCGAGCAAAGACCAGCTCGTCGCCATCCAACGTTCGTGCAGCGAACGGGCGTGTGGACCACCCATCGGGCGCACTGCACTGGCGAGCAACCCCGCCACCACCACACCCACCATGCCCGCCACGATGTCGTCGATGCTGTAATGACGTCCGATCGGAAGCAGTGACTGGGTGAACTCGACGAACACGGTTGCGAAGGCACCCCAGAGGAAGAGAACCCAGAAACCGACGCCCCACCCCGCCAGGCGGATGGCCAGGATCAGAACCCCGAATCCAAGAAAGTGCATCAGCTTGTCGGAAGCGCCAGCGGGGCCACTCAGATCAAGTCTCGGCCAGTGGGTCCCGGCCAGAAGCACCACGATGTAGACGGTGGAAACGACCCGCAGGTGGAAGAGCGCCCGGGTACGGAGGCTGTGTTGCAACGGTGCGCCCTCAGCAGCAGGCGGGTCGGAATCAGTGCGGGGTGCTGCCATTTGCCTCTTCCGGATTCGGACGGGGCTCGACGGAAATCGTACCGGCAATCACCGGATTTTCAGGTACGGCTGCCGGCTCTGGAGTGGGTCCCTCATCGGTCTGAAGATCGATCTCGACGATCGGCTTCGATTCCAACTGGGGTTCCGCAGGAGGCTGGGGGTCTGATTCCGGTTTCGGATCGATCTTGGAGTCCAGCGGGACCGCCGCCTCCGAGTCGGAGTGAGGGGACGAAGGGATCGATGTCTTCGCATCAGTACCAGCGACGATACGCTCGGCTAGTTTTCTGTAATCGATAGCGCCCGGACACCACGGTGCGTAGTCGAAGATCGTCTGGCCGAAGCTTGGGGCCTCGGCAAGTTTGATGTTCTTGCGGATCGCAGGACGAAGAACACGAGCATCGGCCCAAGGCATTGGACTGCCTCGATGTTCCTCGAAGAAATCCTCGAGTTCCCCCACCACCTCACGCACGTGGGTGGAAAGCTTCTCATGCATGCAGAGAATGACGCCACTCACCTTGAGCTCGGGGTTCACACCCTGACAGACCAGGCCGACGGTCTCGAAGAGTTTTCCGACGCCTTGCATCGCCAGGAAATGCGCCTGCATCGGGACGAAGACCTCTTGTGCCATGGTGAGCGCATTGAGGGTGAGCACTCCGAGGCTGGGCGGGCAGTCCAGTAGCACGTAGTCGAACTGATCCAGGAACGGGGCGAACTTGGCAGCCAGTCGACGATGTCGGTCAGGGTCCTGGGCAAGCTCCGTCTCCGCCGCCGCCAAATCAACCCGGGAAGGAAGACAGGAAAGATTCGGGCGCACCTGGATCTGAACCTGAGCAAGATCAACATCAGGTTCCAGCAGGAGTTCGTAGACGGTTTCACCGACCGACTCACCGTCGACACCCAGATGCAACGAAAGATGCCCCTGGGGATCCATGTCCACCAGGCAAACGCGTTTGCCCATCTCGGCGAGGGCAGCGCCCACGTTGACCGTCGAGGTGGTCTTGCCAACACCACCCTTCTGGTTCAGAAGCGCGATCACTCGCGTGGAAGTTCGATCTGCAGGTTCGGAGCGTTCGCTCATGAAAACGAGTATAGGAAAGCTGCGGGCTAAGGAGCGCTGCGATTGGAGGTTGAGGAAATATCTCCCCAGTCTGAGAGCTCCACCAGAAAGACGGGAGTCAGCGGATTCCAGACCGGAACCGAACCATCCGCCACGCCGATGACGTCATCTCCCAGCACTCTCCGTATCCCGATCAGGAGCGTCTGTGGCATCCCCGGGGCGGCTGCAGACTCGATTAGGGAGGAATCCAGTCTGAGAATCGCACGCCATCGATCGGGAAAGAGGGTGGTCGATGCCTCCGCACCTCGCAAGCCGCCCCCCCCGGGGGCGAAGGAAAGTGACCCATCAGGCGCGATCCGAATCAGTCGGATCGGCGCGTTGGGTAACCCCAGATGCACCTCGAGACCGTCCTGGGGCAGAGCCGGCCGCCCACCGCTCAAGCATTCGACAAAGAGTTCCCACTGTCCCCGTCGCTTGCGAAGTACGGCACTGGTCGCCCACCGGGGATCCGTCTCGAGCACCGCTCCATCCCAGGCCTGAGCCAGGGTCATGGGTGCGAGGAACGGACCGAACTGAAGACCTGGAGGACGAACCACCAGAAATTCCGAAGGCAGTTGCATGCGATCTTGAATCCCGCCGCAGGTGAGGACCAGAACGGTCTCAGCAGAAGCCAGGCGGCCACTGTGGGTACCTGCATGCACTGGACGATCCACTTCAATCTGCTGAATACGTCCTGGCGGAACCACTGCTGCAACCGGAACCGGATCGTCCTCGACCCATTGAATCCGAACAACCTGCTCCGCATCAGTTGGGTTTGCGAGAGCGATTCGGATCCGGGCTCCCGGCGAACTCACGGGCCAAGCAAGGAGGGGGAAGCGTGCATCCAAGTAGAAAAGCAGGGAGCGGACCGTCAGTCCCACCGGACGGTTGGAATCAAGCAGAAGACTCAGTATCGAATTCAGCTCATCGGTGTTGGTAATCCAGCAGGCAACCGGTATGCCCCGAGCCGTCCGACATTGAGAGACCAGAAGGTCACGCAACTCATCTGCTGCACCAGGACTCTCACGAGCGACACGATCCAGACCCGCACGCCACAAGGCCGCGATGCTTCGAGCCACAAGCTTCGACCGCGGTCCACCCGAAGGTTCCGGAGGGATCTGACCGAGCGAATCAGCGAGTAACGCCCAGCGCCACCAGCCACCTGGTTCATCCAAAGGCGGCCAGCCGGGACCCGTTCGAGCTGGAAGCAACGACCCCGACGAGGGGTTCGCCGGCATCACCCATCTGGGAGTGATGAGTTGATCGCCCAGGCGCAGCGCACCCGAATACCCTTCGGCGAGGGTGGCCAGGAGCACTCCTCGAGCAGTGCTCCGGAGGGCGGGGGCGTCGGGAAACGGCACCACCTTGAGCGGAGCGGTGGCTGCGGTCCAGGAAGCCACGAGGGGACTTGGTCGAGTGGACTCCTTGGTCGCCAACCATGCAACCAGTGCCGTAGTCGAGGTACCGTCGTCTAATCGGAGTTCAACGGTATCGGGCGGAATCTGTTGCAGTTGCTCGGGGTTGAGGCGAATCGGAATCGCGATCGGACGACCCTGAACCGCATGTGGAGTTTGATCGAGAACATCGAGTCGAGCAGCGACCCGGGGCTGCGCACAGATGCCAGCGGTCCCCGCAGCGCCGGCAGAGACCGACAACAGCAGTCCTGCGAGCACGCCTCCCAAGGGCCCAGGTACTCGGGAAGCGCGGGGGAATCGTTGAACCCGTCCAAACATGGACGTCAGACTAACCACCCCCACCCTTTTCCGACAAATAAATTGCCCGGCGGGAAACGGTTCCTGATCAGGAAAATCTCCGCTCACCACCCGTGAGCTCAACATCACGGGATGGGAATCGGTAGAGTCGCTGAGGACGATCTGCTGGAGCACCGATGCCGTCTGACTTCAAGCCGTATCAAAGACTGAATCTGCCGGGTGATCCGCTGGAACGAGCCAGAACCTTCACGGACCTGATGTCGCGGAGACGTTCCGTTCGTGATTTCAGCCGGCGCGAAGTCCCCGAAGAGCTGATTCAGGAGGTGATTCAAGCGGCGGGAACCGCACCAAGCGGAGCGAACAAGCAACCCTGGCGTTTCGTGGCGGTGAATGATCCGGGGATCAAGCAGGAGATTCGAAAGGCCGCGGAGGCAGAAGAACGTGAGTTCTACGAGAAGAGGGCGAATCCAAAATGGATCAACGATCTGCGCCATCTCGGAACGGATGCCAACAAGCCTTTTCTAGAAGAGGCTCCCTGGCTGATCGTGGCCTTTCGGCTCACTCGAGATGATGCGCCCGACCCGGAGATCAGTTCCAGCGACCAGATCTACTACGGAGCGGAATCGATGGGGATTGCCGTGGGCATGCTGCTGTGCGCGGCGCAGAATGCAGGACTGGCAACCCTCACGCACACGCCGAGTCCGATGAAGTTTCTCGGCAAGGTGCTGCAAAGACCGAACTACGAACGGCCCTACCTGATTATCCCGATCGGCTATCCAACCGAAGACTGCACCGTGCCCGATCTCTCCAAGAAGCAGTTGTCTGAGATCATGGTGTTCAATCGGGAGACGACTGGAGGCCTGAAGTCCGATGGAGCAGGCGAATCTCAGTGAGGCGCCGACTGCGATAGCCTGGATCGGTGTGGAAGCGAGGAAGCAATTCCTCCGACTGAGCAGCGGATAAGGCCTCTGCGGGGAGTGCATCTGGGCGTTGAGCCATTGCACTCGCCGGTGGCACGAAACCGTATCCAGGCTGGGATCCACGGGCACCGGGCTCGGTGATTCGCTGCCTGGACGGACTGGAATCTTCCGAGGAACCGGTCGATTTCTGAACCCTCAGGAATTCGGGAGCACCGATGTAGAACGTGGTTGAGGGTGGGACCTCGGGAAAATTCATTCCGTTCCAGGACAGGTAGACCGACTGATCGAAAACGGCAAAGAGCCCGCCATTGGCGCGGAAGTGGGCCCCGGGCACCCCGGGGACCTGGTAGACCTGGGTGAACCCGGTGCCGGGATCGAGTCCACGTTCTTCAACCCGCAGACTGGTGGAAAGCACCGACACGTCCGCGACCGATGCCTCGACCGGTTCGAAGTCCGTGAGCTCCTGGGCGAAAACCGACGGATCAAGACAGACCAGCAGTGTGATGAACGGGATCGACCTCAGTCGCATGCGATGGCTCCACCCTTCTCATCGGCCTCTTTCGGGGTCCATCTGCAGTCCATCCGGAAGGTGCCAGTCGATCACCTGCGCTAATTGCGGATCGATCCGCTTCAATCCAGAGGTGGTGTCCAACTCGATGCCCGAAAAAGGATCAACACCGCGGACCGTACCCGAGAACCGAGTCTGGTTCTCCTGAATGGTGGCGACCGAACCGGTCAGCATGTCGTGTCGAGCATACGCTTGCTGAAGCTCAGAGCGCGACATCGAGTGCACCGCCTCCCATTCGATGAGAATCTGTTCAACGACGTCGAGGCGAGTAAGTGAAAGTCCGGCAGCCTCAAGCGAACTCGCGGTGGTCGCGAGCTCCATCGGCCATTCCCGGTCGTGTACGTTGACCCCGATACCCACCAGAGCGGACTCTTCGTGGCCCTCCACGAGGATGCCCGCGATCTTCCGCATGCCTTGTGCGAACATCACCACATCGTTGGGCCACTTGACCCCGGCATGGATGCGAGCTTCCTCGAGTCGAGGAACAAGCGCTCGGGCGACCGCGATCGCAGCCCGAGCACAGAGGTATTCGGAATCCTCCCAGGGAACGACCAGCGTCATCGCCACGCCCTTCCCCAGGTCGTCCGCCCAGTTCCGACCCTGACGGCCTCGCCCGGCGGTCTGGCGGCCCGCCACAAAGACGGAGCCTGAGCCGAGATAGTCGCGACGCGCGGCATCTTGAGTGGAGCTGGTTTCAGAGAGCACGACCACTCGCTCGAAAGTAGTCAGACCTTCGATCAAATCTTCAAGGCTATCGGGCCAGCCAAGATGATCGTCCGGGTCCGTCACAGCAGATCGAGACCGAAATCAAGCTGGTTTACCGAATGCGTCAGGGCTCCGACCGAAATGCGATCGATGCCAGAGTCCGCGATCGAGGGAAGCGCCTCAAGGGTGACTCCACCCGAAGCTTCAAGTAGAAGATGCGGCGCATTGCCATCTCGTTGAACAACTGCCTGCCGCAAAAGATCCGGAGGCATGTTGTCCAGAAGAACGATGTCGATCACATCTGAACCGACCTCGATCAACGCTGCCAGCTGATCAAGGTTGTCGACCTCGACCTCAATGAATCGGACCTCGCTTGATGCACGGACCTCGCGGGCGGCAGATACGACGCGAGACGCCATCTCGTCCGGATCCAACACCCCAATGTGATTGTCCTTGACCAGCATGGCATCAAAGAGTCCGATCCGGTGCAGCCAGCCTCCTCCACACCGAACCGCATATTTTTCGAGGGCTCGATGGCCGGGCGTCGTCTTTCGGGTGTCACAGATGCGGACGTTCGTTCCTGCCACCGCGGCGACGTGTGCGGCGGTGCTGGTCGCCACCCCACTCAGGCGGCCCAGAAGATTGAGCATAATTCGCTCAACGGGAAGCAGCATTGCCAGTGCTCCCGAGATCCGACACACCACCTCACCTGATTGCACCCGATCTCCATCATGAAGATTCCACCACCAGGACAACTGACCCGCGTGACGACGCATGAAGTGATCGAGTGCTCCGACTCCGGAGAGTATTCCAGAAGATCGAGCGACGATTGCAGCATCCACTCCGCGAGTGGGATCCACCGTTGCCCGAGTGGTGAGGTCGCCTTGTTCACCAAGGTCCTCGAGCATCGCAAGGTCCAGCAACTGATCAAGCTGGGGGCCTTCAACGAGGGTGGCGAAGAGCTGGGGAAGCTCGAGTTCGTTGAGATCACAGAGGGTCATGAGTTGACGGTACCCGATCGAGTCGAAGATCGCAGAAACCCAGCTCCACGAGTAGTCTTGCACCATGTCAGAACCAACCGATACCGTCTTTTCCAGGATCATTGCGGGAGAGATTCCCTGCCTCAAGCTGTACGAGGATGAGCTGGTCCTCTGCTTTCTCGACGTCGGCCCTCTGAGCCGGGGTCACCTGCTGGTGATCCCCAAGGAGGCCAGGGCATTTCTTCATGAACTCTCGGACGAATCAGCCGCCGCAATCGGAAGAGTCCTTCCGCGAATCTGCCGAGCTCTCCAAGAGGTCACCGGAGCGAGTGCGTACAACGTGCTTCAGAACAATGGGTCGATGGCACACCAGGAGGTGATGCACGTCCACTTTCATGTGATTCCAAAATACGAAGACGGCACGGGCCTGGGGATCGTCTGGTCGAGCCAGGTGCTGGAAGATGGCGAGGCGCTTGCCGAACGCTTCACCGAAGCCATGCATGAAGGTTGATCAACTCGCAGGAAGAAACCGCACATAGCCCCAGTGCTGGGGAACGTGCATGTTGATCTCCCACTGAGGAGACCAGGTCCAATTGTCCTCGGGCCGGTTGGGACGCTTGACGTAAGCGCCGTTCTCGACGTCGAGTTCCCACTCGACGCGGGAGAAGTTGATGCGCCAGGTCTCCCAAGGCTGAGGAGCGACCCCTCCGCGTGCACGTTCCGGACCTTCGTTTCCAATTCGGGCGTCGGGGGGAACCAGGGACGCGAAAGGAATTGCCCACTCGAGCGTCCAGCTGCGATCCCGGTCCGAAGGGTCGTTGATGGTTCCATCGACCGAAATCGCGGTTTGAAGCCCTTCGCAGTCCCAGTCGTGTTCGGCAGGCCCACCATCGCGATAGGCGTTGTACAGATAAAGGTCGAAGATCGTACCAAGTACGTTGACCTCGATTTCGTAGTACTCACGCGCATCCCCATCGGGATCGATGAAGATCTCGAAGTCATGTTCGTGGAAGACGATCAAGTCCCGCTCGGCATAAGTCGCCCACAGATCAGGCTCCTCCATCTCCACTCCGACGTAGAGATAGTCTTCGTCCCAGAGCATCTTCATACGGGTCGAGAAACGAGGTGCCGGGAGGGCAGGTCCCTGAATGTCACCGTACTGAGCAGACCAATCGGCTGCGGCCCAGGCACCCTCGTCCATTCTGCCATCCAGATGAGGCGGACCAGGCGCAAAGGGGACGTCGTACGTCGAAGGAGCGTCCGACACCGCCTGCTGAGGCTGCGCGGCATCCGAATGGTGCACGCTGCTGGAAGCACACCCTCCCAGCACTGCGATCAAAGGCACCAGAAGCAGACGTGGCATCATCAGGTCGATCACGCTCATCCCTTCGCAGCAAGGGAGGCCTGAGCGGCCACCAACCGTGCAATCGGAACCCGGAAGGGACTGCAGGAAACATAGTCGAGCCCACAACCCCCAACGGTGTTGAAGAACTCGATCGAAAGAGGATCTCCACCGTGTTCTCCGCAGACTCCCAGCTTGATGCCGGGCCGGCTGGTACGCCCCTTGCGCACCGCAATGTCGACCAGCTGGCCGACTCCGTCCTGGTCGATCGATTCAAACGGATCACGCTCGAGAATGCCCTGCTCGACGTATTCCGGAAGGAACACTCCAGCATCGTCCCGGCTGTACCCGAAGGCCATCTGGGTCAGGTCGTTGGTACCGAAGGAGAAGAAATCAGCGACGTCCGCCACCTCGTCGGCAGTGATCGCCGCCCGGGGAATTTCGATCATGGTCCCAATGGGAATGTTCAGCTTGGCGGTGTACTTCTTCGCTTTGCGAACCTCCTGGATGGTCTCCTCGGTAAGGGCTCGAAGGATCTGGAGTTCCTCACAGGTTCCGATGAGGGGGATCATGATCTCCGGGCGCGCATCGATTCGCTTCTTCTTGCAGCTGATCATCGCTTCGACAATTGCACGAACCTGCATCCGGAGGATCTCCGGATAGGTCACCGCAAGGCGGCAACCACGATGCCCAAGCATCGGGTTCATTTCGTGCAGCTGCTCGACTCGACGAGCGATCTGTGCCGGCTTGAGATTCAGCTGACGCGCGACCTCACGCTGAGCCTTTGCCTCGTGGGGGAGGAATTCATGCAATGGAGGATCCAGCAGACGAATGGTCACCGGGCAGCCCTTCATCGCCTTGAAGATTCCCTCGAAGTCGCGTCTCTGGAAGGGCAGCAGCTTCTTGAGCGCCTTCTCCCGAGCGGGCAGATCCTCGGCAAGGATCATCTGACGCATGGCACCGATGCGATCCTCCTGGAAGAACATGTGCTCGGTCCGGCAGAGACCGATGCCGACGGCACCGAAGTCACGAGCGCGCTTGGCGTCGACGGGGGCGTCCGCGTTGGTCCGAACCTTCATGCGGGCTCGAGCATCGGCCCATTTGAGTACGGTCGCCAGATCACCGGAGATCTTCTTGGGGACGTTGCGCTTCACTTCACCGTGCATCACCTCACCGGTGGCACCGTCGATGGAGATGACATCCTTACGAGTCAATCGCTTGCCGTTCACGACCGCGACACCCTTGCGGGCATCAATGTGCAGCTCACCAGCCCCCGCCACACAGCACTTGCCCCAGCCACGGGCAACCACGGCGGCATGAGAAGTCATGCCTCCGGTCGAAGTGAGAATTCCGGCAGCGGAGTGCATGCCATCGACGTCCTCGGGGGACGTCTCCTTGCGGACCAGGATGACGGATTCACCGGCGGCGGCACGTTCGACGGCTTCTTCGGCGGAGAATGCCGGACACCCCGAGGAAGCTCCGGGCGAAGCGGGAAGTCCCTTGCAGAGGAACTTCGCCTTCTTCTTCATCGCGGGATCGAAACTGGGAAGCAGCATCTGAGTCAAGTCGTTGGCGGGAATTCGAGCCAGGGCGACGTCACGATTGATCAGTCGCTCCTTGACCATGTCCACGGCAATCTTCACCGCCGCCGCGCCGGTTCGCTTGCCGGTCCGGGTCTGAAGCATGAACAGCCGACCGCGTTCAATCGTGAACTCGATGTCCTGCATCTCGTGGTAGTGTTTCTCGAGCTTGCTGCGCACGGCCTGAAGCTGCTTCCACACCTTGGCATTCCACTTGCCCATGCCTGCGATCGGTTCCGGAGTCCGGATACCGGCCACAACGTCTTCGCCCTGGGCATTGATCAGGAATTCGCCGTAGAACTCGTTCTTTCCGGTCGATGGATTGCGAGTGAATGCGACTCCAGTGCCGGAGTCCTCTCCCATGTTGCCGTAAACCATCGACTGCACGTTGACCGCAGTACCTGCCAGTCCCTTGATCTCGTTGATCCGACGATAGGAGATCGCGGTGTCCTTCTCCCAACTGCTGAAGACCGCCTCGATCGAATGCTGGAGCTGCTTCATGGGGTCCTGTGGAAACACGGATCCAACTGCCTTGCGATAGACCGCCTTGTACGCGGTGCAGAGCTTCTCGAGTCCTTCGGCCGGAACATCGGTATCCAGTTCGACCCGATACTTCTTCTTGATGATGTCGAAGGCACGCTCGAACTTTTCGTGGGAAACACCCATGACCACGTTGCCGAACATGTTGATCAACCGGCGATAGGCATCCCAGGCGAAACGTGGGTTGCTGGTGGCGTCGGCGAGACCACGGACCGCCTTGTCGGTGAGACCAAGGTTGAGCACGGTGTCCATCATTCCAGGCATGGAGACTGCGGCACCCGAACGAACCGAGAAGAGAAGCGGGTCGGAGGAGGAACCGAACTTCTTGCCGAGCTCCTTCTCGAGCAACGTGACGTTTCGCTTGACTTCATCCATAAGACCCGCAGGGAGCTTGCCGGTTCGCGAGAAGTCCGCACAGGTCTCGGTGGTGATCGTGAATCCGGGGGGAACGGGGAGTCCGATCGAAGTCATGTCGGCGAGGTTGGCACCCTTGCCTCCGAGGAGAATCTTCTGACTGGCCTTGCCATCCGTCTTTCGTGCGCCGAAGTAGAAGCATCTTTTCTTTTTGCGGCTGGAGGTACGAGCTTTCCGGGGTGCAGTGGTCGTCATCTTGGTATTTCGCCTTCTCGATCGGGCCATGGTCTTGTTTCAATCCTTTTGCCAGACATCTCATTCTGGACGGGTCGTATTGTAGCGACGATCCTATGATGCCATGATGAACGGAGCTCCAAACACCCTTCGACTGGGGACAGGTCCCGACCCGATCGAGCTGGTGCGGCACTGGCCCGAGCAGCGCTCACTCGCCTCATTGATCAGTGCGCGGGGCGGCTCGAGCCTGTCACGTTGGAGCATCCTTGCCGAACCACGCCGACACCGAGCATGGACGGGAAACGACCCACACCTGGTCGAGTCACTGGACGAGCTGGCTGCCGAACAGTCCCTGGATCCAGTGGATGACCCGGCAGTGCCCCCCTTTCGTGGTGGAAACCTCCTGTTGCTCAGGTATGAACTGGGCCGAGCGCTGGAACCCTCGGCCGGGCTGGGCCCGATTCGCAATCCCACGATTCCCGTGGCCCAGAGCGTGGAATGCCCCACCGCCCTAGCCCATGACCGCGAAACCGACTGCTGGTGGCTGGTCGGTGACCTCACGGACCCTGGAAACCTGCGCGGACTGCTGCAACTCAAGCAGTGCCAGCCTGCACCACCCAGCCTTGAAGCCCTGGAAGCCGGACTCTCGGATGAGGCGTACTCGAGCTTGGTCCGCAAGACCGTTGAGTACATCGAGGCGGGAGACCTCTTCCAAGCAAACATAAGCAGGCGCTTCACCGCTGCGGCCAGACTGGAAAACCGGATGCAAAGACGCCAGCTTGCCGCGGGGCTTCTGCGGGAGTCTGGTGCCTGGTTTGGAGGGGTGCTTGAAGTGCCGCTGGAAGCGGGAGAGACCACGATCATCTCGCTCAGCCCGGAACTCTTCCTGCAGCTGGACCCGATCACCCGCCGTGTTCGCTCCCGACCGATCAAGGGCACTCTACCAGCGGGACACGACCCGGATGTCCTGAAGCACAGCGACAAGGATGCAGCGGAGCTCGCGATGATCGTTGACCTGATGCGCAATGATCTCGGCCGGATCTCTGAACGTGGTTCGATCAGGGTGGAGACCGCCCGAACCATTGAAGAACATCCCGGAGTCATCCATGGGGTGGGTGAAGTCTGTGGAACACTGAGCGCCGGGGTCGGTATGGGTGCGCTGCTCAAGGCCACCTTCCCACCCGGATCGATCACGGGGGCACCCAAGATCCGAGCGATGCAGGTCATTGACGAGTTCGAACAAAGCCCACGAGGCCCCTACTGCGGGGCCATAGGCTATTCGAGTCGGTGTGGGCGACTGGCGCTGGACGTCTCAATTCGGACCGTCGAACTCATTCCCGAAACGACGGCTGGAGTGCCTGGCGCAACCCATCTGCTGCGCTATGGATCAGGTTGTGGGATCGTGGCCCAGAGCAATCCGGACTCTGAAGCGCTGGAGAGCAGCACGAAGGCTGCCTTGCTCGCGAGCTTCATCAGAGAACAGTGCAGTTCGATCACAAAAGAGCAAAGGCTGGGTCAGCTTCCCGAGTCGCCTGATTCCAGAGCGCGAGCGTGCGCCTCCAGCTGAGAAGCCTGGACTCGCTCGATGTAGTACTGGATCTGCTCGGCAATCACCTTCTCATGGCCGTGGTTGAAGGTGAAGTCAAAGGCAACACCGGCGTAGGTTCGCTGCATGCTGTCGATGTGGGTGTGCACGACCTTTCCGGTCACGTAGAGCGGCAGGGCCAGTTCAGGTCCGAGGGGGACCTTGATCCAGAACACGCGGTGGCGGGCCAGTGGTTGGGACGCATCAGAATCAACGCGCAGGCCGATACCACCCCCACCCAGGTTCATGAGTGTCGCCGAGAACTTGGGTCCGATCGTCGGCTTGGCGACATCCTGGTCGAGTACTTCCTCCCGAATCGGCTTGCCGTTCTTGCATTCTTCCCAGGTCAACGCGACCGCATGTTCGGCGGGGATGACCGTCTTTGGATCTAAAAGAGGCCAGGCTTCAACCTCGGGCAGGTGCATGTCTCGAGTATCGAAACGAGGCGCCCGTCGCTGACAACGCCGAACATTCTCGGGCAGTGCCAGACGAAGCGAACGGTGGGATCGGCTTTGTTGAGAAGTTGCGCCGTCCAGACCGAGGTTCCGGGTTCTGAACATCCAACGATTCTGCCCAATGGCGATGGAGGCCACAAGTTCAATGCCGGGTTCCAACTCGATCTGTCGACCAAGTGCCATCGGGGCCTCGACGATCATTTCCTGAGCGGTGAGTTTCAAGACCTTCACTCTCCACACCAGATCGATCCCGCTGGCATGATCATGGGGGTCGTCGGTGTGTTCAGGGGCATCGGGACGCGCAACGGCGAATTCGATGGCACCGCCCCGGTCGAAGACCTGCTGAAGTGAACGCTTCCACTCGTTGGTTCTGGATCGTGATGCAGGCAACGGAGGTCTCCTCTGATGAGTACGGAAATCTGGCGAAGAAGTTCACCCTTCGTCAGACTTCAGAATAGGCCAAAGACCGGGCGGGTGCCCCGGTTCGGTTGACAATTCAACTGATGAAGGGGGAGCGAGGGTGAGAAGCCACTCAGGAAAAATGCGGCTTCCAGTGTTCAAACACCTGAACCGAGTGGTTGATTCAATTCTCCTTGAGAAAGGACATGATCAGGCCGGTTTCAAGATGAACCGCCGGAGCCCAACCAGACGGGACCGCAAGGTCGTTCATTTCGGCGGCAGACCACAATCTCAGCAAACGCTCCCCGGAATCAGGCCGCGGACGGGTTGAGTCAACTTCAGATCCCGTTCGATAGGCAAAGAACGGGGCATCCGGCACCCAGGCAAGTTGCTGGGAGCCGTCTTGACTGATTCCACCCGGCCAGTCGTGCGGATCGCGCAGTTCATGACTCCAGAACGCAAGATCATCAAACACCAGACGGCCGCGAGGGCCGGTCGCCTGATCGGCCAGGGCAAAGAGGTGACTCAGCCGGGAATCCTCATGAATCAGAGCCAGAGTGTTTCCGAGGCAACAAACCAGATCCAGAGTCCCGCTTCGAACCCACTCCGGGTCTTCACCGAGAAAGTCCTCGTGGATTCCTCGAACACCCGTTCGCTTGGTCCATTGGTTGAAATCGAGTGCCGCCCGAGAATGATCGATGGCAAGAACCGAGGCACCATGATCCGCCAGGGGAATCGAAACCCGACCACGCCCCGCCCCGAGATCGGCGACCTGTGCCCGGTCGGGCAGAAGTTCCAGGAGGCCCGCCAACTGAGCCGCGGCATCCTCACGATCGAAGGCGGCAAAGTCACTGTCCGGTACCGTCACGATGATCGCCGTCGCAGTGGGATCTTCCGTGCAAGCTCCAGAGCCTGGGTACGTTCGTTGCGGTCCAGAGTACCTCCACCGAATCGGATGAGGTAGAGCTGGCGAACCAGCGTCTGCATCGTTGGTTCCGACTCGGGATTGGCTTCCACGACCCTGCGAGAGAAGGCAAGCGGGGTTTCCTGCGCTTGCTTCGCGTACCCGAATTTGGCGAGGCGTTGCAACGCAACTGCCCAGAAGAGCAAATCATGGGAAAGCCGCCGACGCAGCCGCCTGTCGCCGGAGCCGAGCCGGAATGAAGCGAGCAATCTTCTTCGCCGGCGCAGAATGGAAATGGCAACCAAGAGAAAGCAGATGAAGATCAGCAGAACGCCCGCCATCCAGATGTAGCCGGCAATTCCAAGCTTGAAGAAACGATTGACCGAAGCCATCCAATCCCGTAGGGAGGAGAAGGTGTCACTGAAGGAGTCACCCCAGTTGCCGGCGAAGCGTTGGGTGAGGTTCTCCTGGGAGCGCTGGTCGAAACCAACGATCGCCGAGTTCCAGAAGAAGTCGACTCGATCATAGACCCATCGCCAGCTGTCGGACCAGGATTCGTTGGCCGCCTGGAGCTCTTCAAGCACGGAACGGGGAGATGGATCCAGAGCAGTCCACTGGTAGTCGCCGGTGCGAACCTCCGTCCAGGCGTGGGCGTTGGACTCACGCACGATGTAACGTTGGATTCCTTCGTCGTACTCGATGGCAACAAATCCGGTGACCAGGCGGGATTCGATTCCAACGCTTCTGCACATGGCGGTGAGCGCGGAGGCAAAGTACTCGCAATGACCGAACCGATATCGGGTGAGAAAACTTTCGATCGGGTCTTCACCGGCGATCTGCACGAATTCACGCAGATCGGTCGTATACATGCAATTGTTCTCGAGCCATTCCAGGATCTCGTCAGAAACCCGACGGTTCTTCTGCCAGATCGTCTCATTCTTGATCGGGCTGGGATCCACTTCCATCTGCTCAAGAACATCGAGGGTGAATTCCCGGATCCCAGGGACCGGAAATCGAGGGATGAAAGAGGTCTTCGGGGCCCCCCCTTCCAGGCTTTCCAGGGAAGACCTGTTCGGGAAGGGCTGGACGCGCAGGCCATAACCTCCGTAGCTGCTTATCGATCGTCGACCTGAATCGGTCATCAACATGTTGGCTCGGTTGAAGACAATCTCGCGCGGATCAAATGTGGTTATCGAGATGGGAACCCAAGGTGCGAAGAAGATGTCCGTGGCCATTGAGCGCATCTCGAACCAGAGCGTGTAGGTCTGAATCTGCTGGTCGATGTTCTCGACCCCGAGTCCGGTGAAGCGATCTGGTGCGGCCTTGATGGAGACCAGAGAGTTGGTCGATTGGGATTTGTTAGCGACCCAACGGCCGACCGCAGAGTCGTAGCGCTCGAGGATCGCACCCCGAAGCAACAGCGGTCTCGCCCACTTGGTCGACTCACCACCGGGATCGACCCACTGGACCGTGAAGACCTCTCTGCGGGAAGAGGTGATGCGCTCGCTGGAGATGAGGTCTACCGTTTCCGCGAACCCTGATTTCTGCACACTTCGATTTCCGGGCACGCCTGATCGAAAGAGAATCTGTCGGGGAAACAAAATGAAAACCAGAACACTGATGAGCAGGATTGCTAACGAGGACCCGAATGCCAGCAGCCGCATTCTTGAAAGATCCCTGGGTCCAAAGCGAATTTCAAGGGGTGCTACGGGAATACCATCCTTTGGAATGCAGTCGAATCGTTGCTGCCTGGCATGACGTGCGCCAGAATAGACCTGAAAGAGCATCACCACGTAGATCAGGTTGACGACCCAAAGCAGCAGGATGATTCCAAAGAGGAACCGGTCGCTCTGAATTGTGGAAGAGATCACCAGAACCGAAGAAAGGATGATCTGTTGTGCGTCTTCACGAGTGGACCGGTCCTGGAACTGACGGAGCACGATCAGCACCAGGACGAAGATGCCAAGCAGCTCCATGACCCGACCCGGATCTGGATTGGAGAGCCAGCTTAATCCCACGAGTAACAGAGTCAGCACCGAACCCACGTTCACGAGAAAACGACTCAAAATCAGTGGGCGATGACCTTCACAGAGGTACCAACTGGACACCAGGATTGGCCCACACACCATCAGCAACCAGAGCCGGATGGTTGCCACGGAGACCGCCGCCACCGAAAGAACCAGCAGAAACAGCAGCCACAGCCGGAATCGTCGGCGAAGAGTCATGCGAGCTGACCCCTCGCTGGCGACTGCCCTTCAGAAACAGGAGCCCCGGCGGATCCGCCTCCGAGATCCAGCAACTGATCGATGCTGGTGGCACTCCAATGCCAGGCGTGTTCGGGAGAGTTCCGAGGGTTGATCCTTCCGGGGTGAATAACCACCACGCAAGCGCGTTCCTCATCCACGTTTCTTTCGGAATCAAATTCTTCACGGGATTGTGAGAGATCGATGGTTGCCAAGCTGGTGAGAGCCCGTTCCCGATGCCAATACCCACGTCGAAGTGGAATAGGCGCGGAATCAAACCCATGAATCGTCAGTCCGAATTCCAACCCCCGCTGTTCGGCGGAACCAATGAGCGAAGCCGCCATGGTGATTGCACGCTCTTCGATTTCGGTGGGCGTGATGTTGGACTCAGGCTTGAACTTGAGCTCGTCGGGTGCAGTTGTCAGATCCAGGACCACTCGGAGCCGAGGTGGCGAAGAGAGCGATCTTTGAACGACCAGCAAGTCATCGGTAGTTCCCATTCGCTTCCAAGCGATTTGGCGGATGCTGTCCCCCGGCTTGAACTCACGAACGGAATAGAAATCCTCACCCGATCCCGGGCGAGGCGAGGTACCAAAACCACCCAGCTCACCGAGAGCGATCGTCTGCATCAACTCACCGCGAACGGGGTAGAGTCGGGGTTGGACGAGAATCTCAAAGGGATTCTTGTGGTCTACAGCTCGATCATTGAATCCAAAGGGAAACTGAGTTGTGAGTCGAATTCGTTGGAGCGAGACCACACCTCGTTGACTCGGGGCGAAGACGGCATCACAAACCTGGGATTCACCGGGTCCGATACGGGTGATCCAGCCGTGACTGGGCGCAGCAAGCATGGGAAAACGAATGAGCTTTCCCTTGTGATCGACTTCCATGATCTTCATCGCGAAAGCAGAACGCCAGCGAGATTCATTCTCCACCACGTAGCGGATTTCCAGTGGTTCTCCGGCCGCGGCTCTTCGAACTTCCAGCCTTCGGACGGACAACCCTCTCATCATCGAAGCACCGACGACTCCGGAAATCAAGATGAGTGCCAGGAGGACTCCGAAGGACCAGACGATGAGGTTGTTCGGTCGCTGAGCAGCGGCCAGACCCACGAAGATCGTGAGGAGGATGAAGAGGAGTCCCGGAAGATGAATTCGGAAACGAAGTTTCATGAAGATTCGTGAACGGCGAGACGCGTATCAACGTCCGTAGCGTTCGATTTCCCTGCGAATACGATCTTGTTCGTTGCCGGATTGATTTCGGTTCCCTCCGGGAGCGCCCCCCATGTCGATGACCAGAACCGTGGGGCCGCCGAGTGAAGGAAGTGAATCGAAGAGTTCCACCATGGGGTACCCGGGATGAGTGCAGCGAAACAGCCACTCCTCCTTCATCCAACCGGCGCCGAAGGCATCCACCTTCATCGCAAAGTTCCCCTCATGATCACTGGTGGCACGAGCGACGACTTCTCGACCAAGACTTCGAGGGTCGCGAACCAGTTCGATGCTGGCACCAGGTATCCCCGCGCCTGGAATGGCGTGAACATCACGCACCTCCTGGGTGATGAAACGCGCACCGGAAAAACCGGCATTGATCACCCGACCTTCCAGTTGATTGGGAGAACCGCATCCAATCAAAAGTGATGAGACAAGCAGAAGCGGTGCGAGAAGACGACAGTGAAACATGTGCAGCATGTGCAACCCATTCGATCAGAAAACGAGAAACAGGATGATTCCAATCAACGCAAGGAGCAGGAATCCGATCCCCAGGACCGGACCTAACAAGGTCACGAACCTCCGAGTGTTGTGTACCAGGGATCGGTTGTCCAGAACATCCATGACTTCCATGGGCGGTTCTCCGACATCAACATTGTCCCAGTCGATCCCCGCAGATTCGACCCTGGCGATCTCAAGGGCCTCGAGGGCCTGCGCACGGTTGGACAAAGCCACCTTGACCTGCACTCCGCCCAGACGTGAATCTGCACGATTGAGCCCCAGCCCCAGGATCTCGGTCTCGAGCACGAAGGCTGGAATCCCCGCGTCCTCGATCACGGATCTGATTTCCTGGCCTTCCAGTTCGTTCTTGCAGTCCATGACCGCAACGAGGGGTTCGGAATTTTGCCGGGTCCCGGTCATGAACCACCTCGTGAAACGGAATCGTCATCGGGACTGTGCCAGTCGACCAACCAATCAAGATCATCAAGGGAGAAGGAGTCGCCGGCTTGATGCTGGCCGGATCCAGCATCTGAAGCGACCTCTCCGGTCAGGGATGAGGTCGTGGCGTGCGAAACCCTGATCCAGATATGTTCGCGATCCTCCGGACCGGCTTCGACTGAGACACACGCAAGCATGGGTCGTCCCTGAGCGTGCAGTTCCAGGAACTTCGGCCAGAGCAAACGAGCCAAGGAAGCGCGGGAGGCGGTCCAGGCGGAAGTGCGCTCGAGGGCGGCGGCTCCGGCTTCGAGCGCGGTGATCGCCGCTTGAGGCCAGACCAGAACCTTTCGAAAACTCCCGACGGGATCAGGGCCACAAACGACCGCACGCCCTGTGAGCAAGGGGTTGTCGTCCCCTGAAGCCAGTTGCATTCGATGTTCCAGTCCACCGATCGACTGCGGACCGAGGTACTCGACGCAACGCTTCCACTGCTCGAGCACCAGAGGAACCCCGGTACCGGCTTCGAAACGAACGCCGGGATCGGGCACTCCCTGGTTGATGAACAGAGCACCAAGAGCCTCCAGCATCTCGTGCGCGACCCCCAGATGTTTCGCGGGGAGCTCAAGGAGCTCGAGTTCCGGGCAGCCACATCGATGCAATCCCTGGGTATGCAGCCAGATCGAATCCGCTTCTTCGGGTCGCTCGCTGGTCGCGGTTGCGTGCACGCGGAAGAGCATCCCCTCGTGGGTGGTGGCGGCCGGACCGAGCAGATAGCGTGCGATCTCCTCGGGTGCGAACCACTGCTCTGTCTCCTGATCGAAGAGGCAGCACACTTCAGGGGAGCAACGAACCAGCAAGGTTGCCAGTCGATTCCACAACGCAAGTGGGGACTCTGGGTCAAGGACCGTCTGAATTCCGATCATCCACCGTCCACCGGCGGCAAGCGGAGGCAGGGAATCCGGTTCGAGGATCTGCTCCGCCCATACCACCACCGGGATCGGATGCATCCCGAAAGAGAGCACCATCGACCAGAGAGCGAAGGGTGGACCGTCAATGTCTTCATTGAGCTCGGCGATTGCATCGGCGTTTTGGGACTGCGTCGCCAGCACATCACGAATCCAATCGATTTTCGGAACATGGTTCCCGCCGATGGCGACCATCAGAGTCGAGGGGCCCGGCTCTGGCAGCTCCCACGGATCGGGTGAGTCCTGACCCAGAATCGAAAGTGCATGGTCTCGAGATGTATCGGAATCGTGATTCATGAGCTGTTGAGGGCTGTCTGTTTCAGATGATGCCAAGTACTCGCAGGAGGGCGAACAGCGCCACCGATACGAGCACGATGAGGAAGCAGTATCTCAAAAACCGGAGCTGCGTCAGCTTCTGGCGTTCATGCTGGAGGTCAAACTGCTGTTGTTCCTCGATAATCGTATGCAGGAGCGGTTGAAGCTGATCACGGGAATCTTCGGAGACCATCAAACGCCAGGGGCCACCCTCCAGAGAAAGCCGTCGGGCCTCGAACTGCTCACGCAGACGCGGATCGGGCTTTGAGACTTGGGTGGGATCCAGTCTGGAAACAAACCCACCGATTTGAGGTGTGATTTCAATGGGTTCGAGCGGTACAAGCTCCCCGTCGGGGGGAGCGGGCATTCCTCCGGCCACCACGGAATCGTCGGAAAGGTCGACAAGCAAGGCATCGAATTCCATGGAGAGAATTGAGGTGATGACGTCACGAGCAAGGACCGGATCTTCAAAGTCATGCAGACCGAACCATTCATGATCCTTAGTTGCATCCATGACGGACCTCAGTTTGCGACGATGTTGACTAATCTGCCAGGCACGACCACGACCTTGCGCACGGTCTTGTCAACCAGCAGTTCGGCAATACGCTCATCGGCCAGGGCGACCGCTTCCATGGTCGCATTGTCAGCATCGTGCTTGACGGAGATTCGACTTCGAACCTTCCCAAGGATCTGAACCGGAACCTCGACGAGATCGTCCACCAGCATCGATTCCTCAAACGCCGGCCACTCGGAGAGCGCGACCGAATCCTGATGACCAAGCCGTTGCCAGAGTTCTTCGCCGAAGTGTGGAACGAACGGAGCCAGGATTCTGATGAATCGATCGAATTGATCCGCACTGAGACCGGTTCCGGTCGCTTGATTCACGAATTCGATCATCGAGGCTATCGCGGTGTTGAAAGCCAGTCGCTCGATGTCCTCACCGACCTTGTGAATGGTTCGGTGGAGCTGACGCTCCACTTGCTCATCTGGATCGGATCGGAAGGACAGCTCACCACTCTCCTCGTCGACGACCAGTCTCCAAACCCGCTGCAGGAACCGATGAACACCCACGATATCCCGCGTGTTCCAAGGCGCGGAAGCTTCGAGCGGACCCATGTACATCTCATAGAGACGCATGGTGTCTGCACCGTATTCCGCAACAACTTCGTCGGGATTGACCACGTTGCGAAGTGATTTGGACATCTTTGCCACGATCTGCTCCACGGGCGCCCCGGTTGCGATCTCAAGATGTGGTCCATCGGAGTTCTCTTCAACTTCGTCCACGGGTACCAGTGAGCCGTCTTCGCGACGGTAGGCATAGGAGGTGATCATGCCCTGGTGGAACATCTTGTTGATGGGCTCCGGAGTCGGGACCTCACCAAGGTCGTAGAGAATCTTGTGCCAGAATCGTGCGTAGAGCAGGTGGAGTACCGCGTGCTCTGCGCCTCCGATGTAGAGGTCCACACCACCGATGTTGTGTTGCTGCTGGTCGAAGGACTCTTCGCCATGGGACAGCGCCCCCTCAATCGGAGTCGTCCGTTCGGTGCGGAGCCAGTACTTCTCGGCTTCATCAGTTATGAAACGGTCCGTCGCATGAGGGCTGCAGAAGCGGATGTAATACCAGCAGGATCCCGCCCAGCCGGGCATGGTGTTGGTTTCCCGACGAACCGGAGTGGAGGGATCGAGCAGTTCGGGGTCCACCCCCGCTTCCCCGGCAGTGGTGTTGACCCATTCGATCGCCTTACCAAGCGGAGGAGTGGGATCATCACTCTCAATCGGCTCATAGTCATCGAGGTCCGGAAGGGCCACCGGGAGAGCGTCGAGTGAAACCGGATAGTGTCGCCCGTGCTCGTCGTAGACAATCGGAAAGGGTTCACCCCAGTACCGCTGTCGACTGAACAACCAGTCACGTAATTTGTAGTTCACGTGTCTTCGTCCGAATCCAGAGCGATCCAGCCATTCGATGGCGACCGACTTGGCCTCTTCGGTCGAGAGCCCGTCAAGCGACAACTGGTCATTGGAACTCGAGACCGCGGTACCAGATCCGATGTCGGCGGCCTCGTTGATGTCACCGGGACCGGCCACCACCCGGACGATTGGAAGCTGATAGGCCAAGGCGAAGGCGTGATCTCGTTCATCGTGCGCGGGAACCGCCATGATGGCTCCGGTTCCGTAGCCCATGAGCACGTAGTCCGCGGTCCAGATGGGTATCGGTCGACCAGTGGCGGGATTGATCGCATCAATTCCCAGTGAGACGCCGGTCTTCTGCTTGGAGTCGGCCATCCGATCGACGTCCGACCGATTGCGTGCAGTCAGAACATAGTCGCGCAGTTGATCGGATCCACCCTTGGCCAGTACCTGATCAACCAGAGGATGCTCGGGAGCGACCACCATGTAGGTGGCGCCGAATATGGTGTCAGGACGTGTGGTGAAGACTTCGAGTACCTCATCACCATCACCCACCGAAAATTCGATCGAGGCGCCCTCGGAGCGACCGATCCACTCCCGCTGCATGGTGCGGGTGGAGTCGGGCCAGTCGAGCAGTTCAAGATCCTCGAGCAGTCGATCCGCGTACGCGGTGATGCGAAACATCCACTGACGCAGTGGTTTCCTGAGTACGGGGAACCCTCCCCGCTCGCTTCGACCGTCGATGACTTCCTCGTTGGCCAGAACGGTCCCCAGCTTCGGACACCAGTTCACCGTCTGATACCCGAGGTAAGCGAGTCGCCGGGAGTCCAGGTAGTCCTCTCGAGCGATGGAATCCATCGAATGCCAGTCATGCTCCGGTACGGTCGACGCACCGGAATCCAGTGCGGCACGAAGTTCCTCGATCGGTCGAGCTCGGCCGAGCTTTGAATCGAAACACGAACCGTAGGCCTTGAGCCAGATCCACTGGGTCCAGCGGTAGTAATCGATGTCGGTGGTTGCCAACTCACGAGACCAGTCGTAACTGAAGCCGAAGCTCTTCAATTGTCGACGGTAGTTGTCGATCGCCTTGAAGGTGGTCACCCGGGGGTGGACACCAGTCTGCACCGCATACTGCTCGGCAGGAAGTCCAAAGGCATCGAAACCCATCGGATGCAGCACGTTGAATCCGACCATCCGCTTGTACCGGGAGATGATGTCACTTCCGATGTAGCCCTCGGGGTGACCGACGTGAAGTCCCGCTCCGGATGGATAGGGAAACATGTCCAGGCAGTAAAACTTGGGTCGATCGGGATTGAAACCAGGTTCCCCGGGGTTGGGCACCGAATAGATTCGATGCTCTTCCCACCAGGCCTGCCAGCGAGATTCGATCTGGTTGGCCAGACGAGCGTCGTAGCGATGAGATGGGGTGCTTTGCGAGCCGTGGTCGAGCGTCGTCTGTTCAGTCATCGAAGCATCCGGTGAGGAGTTTCGAGCCGGGCGGAACTAGACCGGCTGCTGCTGCTGCTGGAGTTTGGTCAAGTGCTTCATGGTCTCGCCGACGAGATAGAAACTTCCGGTCACGCAGATGAGATCTTCTCGGCTCACTGCCCGCGTGGCAAGTTCGAGGGCCTCGGGAAGCGAATCCGCGATCTGGCACATCTTGCCGCTGCGTTCAACGAACGCACGTTGCAGATCTTCGGGCGCGGCCGCACGGGGGTTGCCCTGAGCGCGGGTGAAGATGACCTTGTCGGCACCGAGATTCACCCGATCGAGCATCTCACCGATGTCCTTGTCCTGACAGCAACCGAAGACACAAACCATCGAGTCATAGGGCATGTGCGCCCCGACACAACGCATCAGAGCGGAGATCGCTTCGGGGTTGTGGGCGCCATCAACCAGGATCCGTGGACTGTTCCAGAGCACTTCCATGCGACCGGTCAGAGTCGTGTCGGCGAGGCCGATGGTGATCCGATCATCCGGACAATCGAAACCAGCCCCCTTGAGCACATCGACGATCGCAAGTGCGAGACCGCAGTTGCTTGCTTGATGTTCGCCCGCGAGCGGTACCGGAAGATGCTCGAGTCGACTTCGGTCGGTGTAGAGACACACTCGTGTATGAGGTCCGAGCTCGTTGGTCGAACAGAATCGATTGCTGAATTCGATGTCCTTGTTGACCACCTTGAGCGGTGCTCCGACTTCTTCGGCCTTCGCCCGAAAGACCTCTTCGATCTCGGGGGTCTGCTCGAATATCAGCGCCGGGACGTCCCGCTTGAATATGCCGGCCTTTTCAGCAGAAATCTCTTCGACCGTCTTGCCGAGGATGTGCTGATGGTCGAGTCCGATCCGAGTCACCGCCGTCACTTCAGGGTTGATCACGTTGGTGGAATCCAACCGACCCCCGAGCCCAGCTTCGATGATGGCGATGTCAACGGCCTCATCGGCGAAATGCTTGAAGGCGATTGCGGTCATGATCTCGAAGAATGTCGGCTCAATTCCGAGAGAGTCCGCGGCTTCAGCAACAATCTTGATGACTGAGACGAACTGCGCATGCGGGATCAGTTGTCGATCGATCTGAATTCGCTCTCGAATGTCAGTCAGGTGTGGTGAACTGTAGGACCCCACCGCGTACCCACAGCTCTGCAGCATGGCGGTGACCATTGCACAGGTCGACCCCTTGCCCACGGTGCCGGCAACGTGAATCGTGCGTATCTGATTTTGCGGATCCCCGAGCTTCGCCAGCAACTGCCGCATTCGGTCCAGCTTGAAGGTGTCCTTGTCGCGAATGACCCGCATTCGCTCGACGTCAGGACGACGGAGCAGATACTTGATTGCGGTGGGATAGCTGGTGATCGAGTCTGGCGACGATGGACCGGGCTTGGTCTCGATTCCAGAGGCGGCTTTTCGGGTTCGAGGGGCCGAGGCTTTGGTGGTGGAAGTCGCCTTTTTTCGAGTTGAAGTCGGCTTCTTGGCGGTGCCCTTGGGGCTTCGGGATGGAGTCTTTTTGGCCATAGTCGAGCCAGTGTACCAAATTCCGCTTCAATCTCCAAATAAGATCTCGCAAGACACTGCCCTCAAGAGACTTAAGCCGACTGCTCCGAATCTTGCCCAGGACGTTCTTCGTCGTCAGACTGGGCAGAAGGCGGAAAGTTCTCATCCAACTCACGAAAGGTCGCTTCGAGTGCCTTGGGAACGACCCAGATGATCTCGTCGGGCAGCAACAGATCGGTGCCGTGCCCCGCTGCATCCAGAGCCACATTCAAGCGGTGCGTGAAGGCGTGATTGCCGATCAGGCCGACCACCGTCCCGGAGAGTTCGTGGGCGAGGATTCCTCCAAGAAACTTCACGACCTCCCGAACGTCCCCTTCGCCAATCTCCACCATGATGATGGTCCGCTCACCGAGAGAGACCGCAGAAACACTTTCGGCCTCGACCCCCGCTTCCGCGAAGACTGCTGCCAGCCGGTCGATCATGTCCTTTGCTTCGGAAGCCTCGGGGCCAAGGGCTCCCACCCGGCGGACCCGAGCCAATTGTGACTCGGTCAGATCAATCGACATCTCAGGAGCCGGGGCCTTGCCCGAGTCGGAGTGTTCTTCGCTGGATTCGTCGATGGGTTCTTCGCTCAAGGGCTCTGTTCCGGTTTGGACGTCGGGTCGGGTGCAGGGGTGGTTTCGACGCTGGATGGGACGTCGGGAAGCGGAGTCGGCAGAAGCGCACCCATTTCAACACGCCACTGAACCATCTCGGCGTGCATTTTTTTTGCCAAGTCGGGAAACTCCTCGACGAGATTGAACTGTTCGGAGGGATCGGAGGAAAGATCGTAGAGCTCAAGATTGCCGGACTCGAAAAACTCAATCAGTTTGAAGCGACCGATACGACAGGCTGCAACCGGGGTACTGCGCCAGGGGCCGACAACACTTGAATCCCGCTCGAGGTAGACGGGAAAATGCCAGTGTAACGGGACCGCGTCGAGCTCGTTTCCGGACCGCACGCCACACAGGCTTCGTCCGTCACGGATTCGATCTGGTTGTACCGATCCTGTGGTCTCAAGAATCGTCGGAACCAGATCACGAAGCAGGACGGGTGTGTCTGACCGTTCGACCCTTCCCGACCCCGGCCAGCGGACCGCCAGAGGGACTCGAATGCCCCCTTCGTACATCGTTCCCTTGGAACCACGGAGTGGACCGTTGTCTGCCAAAGGTCCATACCCACCGTTGTCGGAGGTAAAAACGATCATCAGCGGGCGTGCTCGGGTCGAGAAGGCCTCGAGAATACGACCGACCGAGGCATCGACCGCCGAGACCATCGCATCGTACTTCTGAGCCTGCACTCGATGATTGGGCAGGCGGGCCTTAGCCGAGGCAAGGAGGTCCGAACGAGGTTGGATTGGAGTATGGACACTGTAAAAAGACAGGTGCAGGAACAATGGACGCCGGTCCTGGGACTTGATGAAACCAGTAGCCTCTTCAACGAGTCGATCCGTCAGGTACTCACCCTTCGGGCCGTCGGACAAGTGCCGGTTTCGATAGGGACTGAAGTACGATTTCGGATGCCCGAGGGCGGTGCCCCCCACTTGATCGGTGAATCCGTAGTCGAGTGGATCGGGGCCGACATGAAATTTCCCCACGTGGACGGTGCGATACCCATTTGCCTGGAGGTCATCGGCCAAAGTAGGCAGGTCCTGGTCCAGAAAACGCTGGTTTGGGACCGGCTCGATTCGTCTCAGTGCCTTGTTGCCTCGCCGCGAGGATCCGACAGTGAGTACTCCATGCCGAGCGGTGGCCTGACCTGAAAGGATGCTGGCGCGAGTGGGTGCACAATTGGGTGCATCCGAATACGCGTTCTCGAACACGGTGCTTTGCGAAGCCAGGGCGTCGATGTGCGGCGTGAGGTGCGACCGGCCGCCGGTGAAACCGACATCATGCCAGCCCAGATCATCCACAATGAGGTAGAGCACATCCGGCCGTGAATCGACCTCCGAGTACTCGGTGGAAGCGGTCGAGACCGGATCTTGGAACATGCCGAGACAAGCCCAAGACGGGATCAGGAGGAATGAGGCGATGAACCGGATCATGCAGGAAGCTCTCGGAGGGTGTGCGGTGGCTCCGGGTTTCATTCTAAGTGGACAGGAACCGATTCAATAGGGCGTTCGTCTGAAGAGAGCCTGAGAATTCGAGGCGAGATCAGCGAACAGCCTGCCGAGTGAAGAGTCCGCGGGCGGAGAAGAGATTCGAGGAAAGGCTCGGCCCAGTTGGGTCAGGATCTGGGAGGAGCGGAGCCCGATGAGTGAGGTGATTCCTGAATCCTCGCGCAGAACGAACCCCCAGGCCGATTCACAGGATGAGGATCCCTCATCGCCCGGCAATGGCAGATGTCGACCTTGGGCCTGTGCCCGCAATGCGATCAGCTCCAACCAGTGGAACCATGGATAGGCCAGAGTGCCGGTGACGTGGCAACGAGTGGAATCAAGCACTGACTCGACTTCCTCGGGAAGTTCGGGGCGATCCAGGGCGAGCTGGCGCTTGAGCCGGGCGATCGCATCGAATCCATTGCCCCCGATGTGAATCACCCGCCCGGCCTGCTCGAAGGCCAGCACTGAATCCTCCGCTTCAACCAGAGGAGAAGCTTGTGCACGAAGTCCGTCGACGACCGCAAGCCACTCCGAAGGAATCGAGCCATCAAGCTGAAAACGACTGAACGCCACGTCGAGCAGTTGATTCTCGACTCGCGCACGGCTGGTATCGGGCAGTTGGAGCTCGAGTACAGCATAGGAGTCGAGCAGTTGCTCCCAGTCCGACTGATTATGGATGAGATCGGACCAGGCACGATCCAGACGATCGGAATCCGAATGGAGTCGACCAAGGTATTCCTGCCTTCGTGCACGAGTGTTGGCGAGAAACAACCGCATCAGTTGCTCGTGCTTCGTCGACCAGAGTCCATCCAATTCATCGATGAGTCGGTCAACCTGACGGTGCGCGGGCAGTTCATCGGACCAGTCCCCAAGGTCGACGTGCACGATCGAACGATGGGCGGGTTGTTGGTAACGGAGGATGTCACGAAGACGACCGTCGGGAAGCGATCCACGTCCGTGAAGCTCATCTGCACGATGCAATGAGTCGCTGGCATCCTCAGTTCGCCCAGCGTGCAATTGTGCGCGAGAGCGCATGTCGTGGGCGATATGACGGATGATCGGGGAATCGAGTTCGAGCATTGGTTCGGTCACCTCGAGCACCCGGTGCATGACTCCGGGACCAGACCGACCGACACGCAGGTCGAACACCGCCAGCGCACAGGCAATCCGCTCCTCATCGAGGTCCACTCCATTCAAGCACGCCAGGGCGAGCGGGAGCGCACCCGGCTCGGCAGGCATCCGAACCACTTGAAGTCCTTCAAGGGTCGAGATCGAGGGTGCATCGCGATCCTCGATCAGAGCGATTCGCCGGTATCCCCATGCCCGGGCGGCGCGCGCCTTCGCAGCCAGGGTCTGGCGAGGCACGGGCGAGAACTGGGAGCGGGCAAGGTCGATTCCACCAGATGCAATCAGATCTGCGGGCCAGTGCGAGCCGAAAATCCAGAGCACTGTGGCCATCGCTGCCGGCAACGCCATGCTGTCACCCGCAGGCAGGCCGCTCAAATCCAGTTGCGCACGCGGCCGCAGTGCCTCCGGCATAAACTCCGCCAGAGGAGTACACGCGAGGGCGATGCCCCGCTGGATCGCATCGAGGACTTCCGAGGATTCTCCGTTGGCGTTGGACCGCTCGATGCTTGCACCAGCAAGAGGGGCCTGCGATCGTTCCAGGTGCAGGACCCCCAACTGACCGGTTTCGGCGGATCGTGCTCCGACGACCGGAACCACCTGGCCTGGAAGCCACTGTGGTTCGACGTTTCGGTCGGAACGCGACAACCCCAGACTTCCATCCAGTCGTTCATCGGCAGCACGCAACAGTGCTTCGACCCAGAGTCGTGCCCGAGAGCGTTCCACGAGGTGGCGCAACTGCTCGGGGGTATGAGACAGCGCCCACCCCCAACCGGGCGTGGCTGGCTGATCAATCGATTTCAGTGGTGCTCCAGTCGTGACAACGGCCTCCACATGCGTGGTTACATCGAAAAACGCTCGCCGTTTGAGAGACACACCATGATCGGCTGCCCCACCAGCTTCGTCTGCGTGTCCAGACCGTACTCGGAAAGCGATGCCACCCAAGTGTCACGATCCTCATCAAGCGCCTCCGCGGGAAGTGCTCCCAGACGAACTCGATCAATACGACCGCACCAGACCAAATCGGCATCGAATTCGACGCTGATGCGCCAGTCGGATTCAAGCACCGCTCTGACCACCGCCTTGGAACCATCACTGCACAGAATCATTCCACGCCGCTTACCGAAGGAAGACATCATCCGGGTACTGGGACGTCCACCGTCAAAGACCAGCTCTCCCTCGAATGAAGGTACGGCACAGACCTCGCGAACCGGGGGGGTGCAGGATCCGGCCACGCGTGCAAGCTCCATCCGAGCAGTCGCTCCGAGTGGGTGACGAACCGATCCAAGCACCCACTCAGCCGGCAGGAGGTCGAGGTGCTGGGATTGAGTGAACTCATGCAGTAATTCCGCGGCCTCGTCATCAAGCAGCACGGAGTCGCATTCATGGACCACACCGGCGAGCAGATCATGCAGCTGCTGGAGCAGCCTCCCATGCACTCGGTCGGCGGTGAGCAGACTGCAGACGTCCTGGCATTCGATGAGGGTTGCGGCGAGGGTTGCACCATCCTGGGATCGGAGCCGACGAAGAAGAGCGAGGCAGAGCGCACCCAGTCGCGGATGCAGTTCGCTGGCCGCCGGACTGCCGATGAGTGAAGGCCAGGACCTGAAGACCTCCGTTTCACCCCAGGCACAGAGCCGGGCGGCGGAGAACAGCTGCTCGATCGGATCCCCGGCGGCAGCCAGACGCTTCTGCAGAGCCCCAATGGCGTCGTTGATTGATGAGTCATCACGTGGCAAATGGATCCACCTTTCCTGAGCAACCGTCCACTCCGCCCGCAGCAGGCTGCTGGAGAAATCCGGGAAGACTCCCCGGCATGAACGCCGTGGCTCTCCGGTTTCTGACTGGAGTAGCTCCGAATAACTCTGAAGTTTCCAGCAGACGAAGGCGGCTCATGCGGCCCCCCCCGCCCGCTCCAGAGTGGTTCGAAGGGTGGGAAAAAGCTCCGCGAAGGCCTTTCGATAGCGGGAAAGCTGTTGGTACGCCGAATCAGGGCTGGGAAGTCCAAGCAGCCGCTGCACCTGTTCTCGCGTGAGCGGTTGCAGAAGCAGGTCCGCCTGAAGCATCACCCGCTGACCATCAAGCTCCCGGCGACGAGGAGCGTGCATCCCGGGAGCGGACTGGATCTCGGAATCGATTGCCTGCAGCCGGTCTGCGATTCGACCACGCGCACTGCGATGCTGATCCAGGAGAGTCTCGATCTCATCGCGGGGTTCCTCGGGTGATACCCGATCACGAAGATCACGTTCAAGTCGATCACGACCGTCCTGCGCAGGATCAATTCGAGGCCAGCACTGCAAGGCTGCCATGCGAACGCGTGCATCGATTCCGGCCTGACTGTCCCACGCGATGGCGACTGGAAGTTGCGTGGGATCCAGGTTTCCAAAGGACGGGGACTCCGTTTCGGGTGAAGCGGAGTGGGTTTCGAATTCCTCAGCTTCGACCAGTCGGACTCGCGGAGCATCTTCGAGGGAGCTCGGCATGCCGGTGATTCCCATCCGATTGTTTCGGGCGATGAAATCAAGAGCACGCCCGCGAACGATTCGTGGTGCTGCCAGATAAGGGAGTACCTTTTCGGGCGCACCTTCGAAATCTGCGAGCAGACTTCCCAGTTCGGCACGTCGGCGATAATCCTCGAGCAACTCAGCGATGAAATCCTGCGCTCGAGCCGTATCGACCAGCATTCGATAGTGGCTGTTGAGTGACCAGGTGTCCGGATCGTTCGGAATACCGTTGATGATCATGCCGTGCAGTCGGTCGTAGAGCGCCTCCCAGAGCTGGTGCCAGATGTCCAGCCAGCCTTCGGACCTGCCGGAGAGGGCATGAAGTTGTTCGCCGGTGAATGGCATGAGCACCCTGAGGACTGCAGTTCAAATGCACTTGAGCAAACGCGCAGCATACCCGCATCGTGATAGCATTCCACACGCCATGAACGAGATCACCAACTGCATCGATCCCGAACTGCCATCGGCTCGTGAATACAAACGGCGCTGGCAGGAGATGCCCTGCAAGGATGTCGGTGACTACACGGAACTGGCGATCAGGATTCACCGTGCATGTTCGTGGCTCCACCGGGCACAGGTTGTCGCCAAGGAGTCTGGCACCGATGCCCTGGATGACCAGCTGATCTTCCTCTGGATCTCCTTCAACGCCCTCTATGGTCAATGGGATCAGGAAACCAACCATCCGGCCAAGGACATTCGCAGTGTTCGCGACTTCATCGTCGGGGCCACCAGCCTGGATGAACTGCACGGTCTTGGTGCCTACCAGGCACTGTTGAAGGAACATCGGGAACTGGCGGAACGACTTTTCGACAACGTCTACCTCGACCATTACTTCTGGCGTGGGCTTGCGGAAGGCGAAGAAGAAGAGGAGGAGACCTGGCATAACCTGCCGAGAAAGGGCAGGCACTACCTGGATGAGGGGCAGACTGAATCCGCACTCGATCGACTTCTTCTCTACCGCGTCTATCAGTTGCGATGCCAGCTTGTGCACGGAGGCGCGACTCACGGAGGAGGGCTCAATCGGGAATCGGTCGCCGACTGCGGTCGCTTTCTTCACTTGTTCCTGGACCGGTCGTTCGAGGTCCTGGTGCATCCGGATCGTGCCGAAGCCTTCCGCAGCAACCTTGGTGCGATCTGTTATCCGCCCATCCGGGACGGAAGGTCCCCAAGTGCCTCCCGAGAATCGTAGAGGCGCTGCGCAGGGGCCATTGCATCATCAAGCAGTTGGATGCGGGTCTGGTAGCTGGGATGGGTTGAGATGAACTCGGGCGCTCCGACCGAACCACGCGCACCCATTCGCTCCCAGAGTCGCAACGCAGCCTGAGGACGGTATCCGGCATCCGCGGCAATCATGAGCCCCAGTACATCAGCCTCGCATTCATGAGACCGGCTGAAAGGAAGAAGTACCCCGACGTTGGTACCCGCACCGATCGCCTGGAGAACAAGCTCCCGATCACCTGGGTCAAGGTCCCCCAGAACGAAGACATTGGTGGCATCCAATCCCACCCGGGTAATCGTCACCTGAGTGAGACGCTCCGTCCCGTGACGAGAGGTGACGTGCGCAGCTTCGTGTCCAAGCACCGCGGCGAGCATGTCGTCATCACCTTCGGTAAAGTTGAGCATCCCGGTATAGACGGCGAATTTCCCCCCCGGCAGGGCAAACGCGTTGATCTGGTCCGGATCATCTAGAACCGCAAATTCCCACTGGAAGTTCTCCGCGATTTCGGGATGGAGACGGCGTGCCGCCGCGACGATCCGGTTGCCAATTCGTTGCACACGTTCGACCTTCGGACCCTGTTTGAGGACCAGCGGATCCGAGAGCACTTCAGTCCAGGCCTGCTGCCCGATTCGTGCATCGTCGGCAGCGGAGTAAAAGTTGACCTGAGTTCGCCCGGATCCCGAGACCGTGCTGCAGGACGCAACCACGGTACAAAGCACCAGAAAGACACATCGCATCGCTGAGGGATGAATCATGCGTGAATTTTCTCTCGGGGAAGGGTGCTCTGGAAGTCCATGTGCGCACTGTAGAAGCGTGTCCGATAGCGTGAAAAACGGTGTCTTCGCCCCAGGTACCACCGGTCTGAGGCGAACGAACCGGAAACTCGAGACGTATCGTCAGGTATGAACGTCCTCCTTGTCAACGCATCTGAACGCCAACAGGCTCTTGAGGGAGCACTGCGCTGCGGACTGAATCGTGCCTTTCCCGGAGAGATCCAGGAAATCGACGCCACGAAGCTCAGTACCGTGCGCAGTGCAGAATCAGAGGATGTGTGGCTGGCCCGTGGCCTTCTGATTGCTGATGCCGTGGTCATGCTGCTTCCATTCAAGCACGAGGACCACTCGCAGGAATCGATCGAAAACTGGCTGCATCGATCCATGGTCGACGGAATCACGGTCATGGCCATGCCCGACCGGATGGAAGGTCTGCTGGAGACCAAGCCCGTCTTTCTTCTCAAGCCGATCGAACCTGGGGTTCAGGAAGATCCCGGCACTCCCGAATGCAGCGCGCGAAGAGGCCTGGCCTCGCTGGGTCTCAATGACATCACGGTGGTGGACATCGACCCGGAGCAGCTGCCGTTCGGACTGGAGCCTGGAGACGACGCAACCTTGAACTGAGCTCGAGCGGATCAGAGCCCGAGTCGTTCGCGGTCGGCGACCAGTGCATCGATGCAATTCTGGATGTGCACGTCGGGATCAAGACCGATCTGCTCTGCACCCACGCGGATGTCGTCTCGATTCACCGCGGCCGCGAACTTCTTGTTCTTGAGTTTCTTCCTGACCGACTTCAATTGCAGATCACGAATGCCCTCGGGAATAACCCGGGAACAGGCGACGATGAAACCTGCGAGTTCATCACAGGCAAACAGGTGCCTGGCGAGTGGTGTCTCCCGAGGTTCCCCTGAGTAGTCCGCGTGGGCGAGGATGGCCTGCACGATCTCCTCAGCCACATCCCCCCTGCTTTTGAGAAGCTCGACCGCCACAAAGGGGTGTTCCTCGACGGTGGGGTGTCGTTCGTAGTCCATGTCATGGAGCAGACCGGCGATCTCCCAGCGATCGGCTGCTTCAGGAGCGATTCGTTCAGCGTATGCACGGGTGCAGCAGGCCACGCATTCCATGTGGTTTCGCAACGAGGGGCTTTCCACCCATTCGTGCATCAATGTACGCGCCTGGTCGACGGAAAGCGTCATCGATCAGAGCCCGTCCTCATCGGCCGGGATCTCGATCGCACCGATCTTGTACGTGGGGTCCACACCGAACTTCTCACGCAGGTGCTCGAAGATCACGTAGAAGACGGGAACCACCCCGAGGGTGATGACCGTCGCGACGAGCATGCCACCAAAGACCACGTAGCCGATCGACTGACGGCTTTGCGCTCCCGCGCCGGATGCCAGCACCAGCGGCACCACGCCGAGGATGAAGGAGAACGCGGTCATGAGGATCGGGCGAAGTCGAAGCTTGGCCGCACCGATCGCGGAGCTGATCGGATCCTGCCCGGTCGCGCCGAGTTCCTTTGCGAACTCGACGATGAGGATCGCGTTCTTCGCAGCCAGGCCGATCAGGGTCACCAGCCCGATCTGGCCGTACACATCGAGCGGGCGTTTGGCGACCATCAGTGCGAGTACGGCTCCAAGCATCGCGAGAGGGACCACCAGCATGATCATGATGGGAAGGATCCAGCTCTCGTACTGGGCCGCGAGCAGGAGGAATACCACGATCAGTGCCAGACCGAAGATGATCGGAGCAAGGTTTCCGGCCGCGAGCTCCTGATAGGTGGTGCCACTCCACTCGTACGCATATTCCGGGGGCAGGTACTCGTCGCACAGCTGCTCCATCGCGGTGATCGCCTGCCCGGAACTCTTGCCGGCGAAGACGTTCGGGCTCCCGAGCACCTCGAGGGTCTCGTACAGGTTGTAGTGCGGGATGAAGTCCGGACCGGTGATGTTCTCGACGGTGACCAGAGCGTCCAGCGGGATCATCGACCCGTCCTGGCTCTGCACGAAGAGCTGACCGATGTCATTGGAATTTGAACGCGCCCACCCCTCGGCCTGGGCCTGGACCTGGTAGGTCTGGTTGTAGAGGTTGAAGTTGTTGATGTAGAGCGAACCAAGCTGGACCTGGAGGGTATCGAAGAGCTCGGTGAGGTTGACGCCCAGCAGCTTCGCCTTCTCTCGATCGACATCGAGCCAGATCTGCGGGACGTCGATCTGCGACGTGGTGCGCACCATCATCAGGTCTTCACTCTTGTTCGCGGCCTCGATCAAGGGCATGCAGTCCCGATAGAACTGGTCGAAGGGCACCGACGGCAGGTTTTCAAGCTGAAGCTGGAATCCCCCCACCGTGCCCAGGCCCATGATCGGTGGCGGGCTGACGAAGGAGATTCCCGCACGGGGGTCTCCCTTGTACTTCTCGTTGAACTCGAGGATCAGCTTGTTTGCGGTGTGTTGCTTCCCGCGAACGCCCCAGCTCTTGAAGATCGGGATCACGAAACCGGTGTAGGTCTGGCTGGTCGAGGTGAGGAAGTTGAACCCCCCGACGGAGATCACGTTGTCGACCCACTCGTTCTTGGTGAGCTCGGCGGCCATCTCCTCGATCACCTCGGTGGTGCGCTGCACGGTGGATCCCGCCGGGAGCTGCACCAGCCCGAAGCAGTACCCCTGGTCCTCGGTGGGAACGAACGACTGGGGCCACTTGAGCAGCAGGAACCCGGTGAAGAAGGCCAACACGAGGTAGGCAGCGAAGACCAGGAAACGCAGCTTGATGAACCAGTGGAGGAGCTTCCCGTAGAACTCGATCACCTTGTCAAAGACATTGTTGAACGCACGGAACAGGAAGTTCCGATCCTCGAGTTTGGTCGGCTTGAGGAAGATGGCACAGAGCGCGGGGCTGAGGGTGAGCGAGTTCACCGAAGACAGCAGCACCGAGAAGGCGATGGTCAGGGCAAACTGGTTGTAGAGCTGTCCGGTGATCCCCGGCATGAAGGCGGTGGGAACGAACACCGCGAGGAGGACCAGGGTGGTTGCGATGATCGGCCCGACGACCTCATGCATCGCGACGGAGGTGGCCTGGGTGCGGGTCCAGTCGGGATGGGCCTCGAGCTGACGCTCGACGTTCTCCACCACCACGATCGCATCGTCGACGACCAGGCCGACCGCAAGGACCAGCCCGAGGAGGCTGAGGGTGTTGATCGAAAACCCGAAGACCATCATGAACGCGAAGGCACCGATCAGGGACACCGGGATCGCGATGACCGGAATCAGCGTGCTGCGCCAGCTCTGCAGAAAGACGAAGACCACGAAGATGACCAGCGCCAACGCTTCGAGGAGAGTCACCACGAGGTCCTCGATCGAGAGTCGCACGAATTCGGTCGTGTCGTAGGTCAGTTCGTACTCGACGTCGTCGGGGAACTTCTGAGACAGGCCCTCGAGAACCTTCACCACCTCGGACTTGATGGTCAGGGCGTTGGCACCCGGTAGCTGGTAGATGCCCAAGTTGCCCGCGGGCTTGGCGTTCAGGGATGAACTCTGCTGGTAGTTCTGTGCCCCGAGTTCGACGCGACCGATGTCGGCAAGGGTGACCATCTGCCCGTCGGGACCCGTCCGGACGATGATGTTCTCGAACTGCTCCGCGGTCTTGAGCTGGCCAAGGGTGCTGATCTGGAGCTGGTAGGCGGGTGATTCGGTGGTGGGCGGGGAGCCGATGAGTCCCGCAGCCACCTGCTGGTTCTGTTCCTGCACCGCATTCTTCACGTCGGAGACGGTCAGCTCGAGTGACGCCATCTTGTCGGGATCGAGCCAGATGCGCATCGAGTATTCCAACAGACCGAAGTTGGTGATGGAACCCACCCCCGGCACACGAAGCAACGGGTCATTGAGGTAGATGTCGGCGTAGTTGCCCAGCCAGACGTCGTCGTAGGTGCCTTCCGGCGAGGTCAGTGAAACCACCAACACCATGTCCGTCGAGGTCTTGTCGATGATGATGCCGGCTTCATTGACAATCTGCGGTATCTGCCCCTGGACCTGGCTGACTCGGTTCTGGACGTCCACTGCACCGATATCGAGTGAGTAGCCGACGTCGAAGGTCACGGTGATGTAGCTCGTACCGTTGTTCACGCTGGTCGAGCTCATGTAGATCATGCCCTGGATCCCGTTGATCGAGTCCTCCAGAAGCGTGGTCACGGTATCCGCGGTCACTTCGGCGCTGGCACCGGGGTAAGCGGACGTGATGGTGACGGTCGGCGGCACGATCTCCGGATACTGGGAGATCGGCAGCGTCACGATCGAGATTCCACCACAGATGATCATCAGCAAGGCGATGGTTGCAGCGAAGATCGGTCTGTTAATGAAGAAATCAAGCAAGGTGATCGTCCATGGGTACGGCGTGCGGAATCATCCGCCGGTTGAAGTCGAACTCTTCTTCTTGGCATCGGAGGTCGGGGCAGTGGTGGCTTTCGCGCCAGTTTTCGCGTCAGCTTTCGAGTCAGAGGAAGAGGAGGATTTACTGCTGGAATGCCCCTGCATCGAAGTGGACTGATCCTCTTTGAACTTGGCGTCCGTGACGATGGTGACCTTGTCTCCTCCCGCGAGCTGTCCCGCGGAATCGACCACGATCTTCTGGCCGACCTTGAGTCCCTTTGTGATCCAGGATTTACCGTCGTGCGTGTCACCGACCTCAACGACCTGATCTTCGACCTCACCCTTTTCATCGATGAGCCAGACGAACTGCTTGCCTCCCTGCTGGAGAAGAACCGCCTTCTGGGGGACCACGATTGCCTCGGGAATGTCCTTGATCAGGATTTCCGCTTCCCCGTACTGGCCGGGAAATGCCCAGGCATCGGGGTTGGAAAAGCGAACCCGGACCATCACTGTGGAGCTCATGTCACTGACCTGGTTGTCGATGAAGTCCACTTCGCCCTTGAAGACTCGTCCACCGCCACCGCGCGTGCCATTGACCCGGACGTTGGCTGGCAGAGTTCCCTTGGCCTTGAGTTCCCTGAGCGTCGGAAGGTGCTCAGCGGCCACGGCAACCAGGATACGCATCGGGTCGTACTGCACGATGGTCACCAGGGTCTGCGTACCCCCTTGTTCGACCAGCGCACCTTTTTCGTACTGCCGCTGGCCGAGCTTGCCGTCGAAGGGGGCCACGATGGTGGCGAAGGAAAGATTGAGTTCCGCGTTGACCAGATTTCCGGCCGCGGTCTCGACATTGCCTTCGGAGACTTCGAGATCCGTGACGAGAGCGTCGAAGGATTCACGAGAGATCGCACCGGATTCGACCAAGGGACGATTGCGCTGGACGTTTCGCTCCGCAAGGTTGCGCTGGGCGATCGCCCCCTCGAGAGTCCCGCGGGCCTCAAGAAGAGTTGCCTCGAAAGGCCGAGGGTCGAGCTGGAAGAGGTGGTCGCCGGATTTCACCAGCTGACCGTCTTCGAAGTGAATGGACTCGATGTACCCGGTGACCCGTGCATCCAGATCGACGTTGCGAATGGCATAGGTCGTTCCGGGCTGGCTCAGATAGAGCGAATACGGCGTGGTCTTGATGACCTCGGTCGTCACTGTCGTGTTGCGCTTGCTCATCAACTCGACGGTTTCCTTGGCGCTACTGGAACCGCCACCGCAGCCCGTGAGTGAAGCAAGAAGCACCCCGAGTCCGACGGTGATCAACGTTGAGTGACCCTTGATCACGAAGTACCTCCAGAATTAGCATCGACGACTGACTGGGACGCCTTTGATTTGATGGGGACCGGACCGTCTGCACTCGGCATGACCGGTGACCAATCTCCTCCAGTCGACTTGTAGATCGAGACCGCGCCCATGGCGACCGCTGATTCCTGTTCGATCAACTCGAATTCCATTTGAATGAACTGCAGTTCGGAAGCGATCACGGACTGAACATCCTCGACTCCGCTCTCATAGGCACTAGAGGACAGCATCAGGGATTCCAGACTGTCATCACGAGCTCTCTGGATGTTTCTACGTGACAGCTCGGAGGAAGCGAAATTCACCAGAGCATTTTCAACTTCTTGGTAGGCCTTGAGAACCGTTGATTCGTAGCCGAGCAGTTCCGTTTGAACAACGGCCTTCTGAGCACTGATCTGATTTTGCACCCGGCCCCAGTTGAGCAGACTCCAGGAGAAGGAAGGGCCGATGTTCCAGGCGCGATTGGCCCAGGTGAGGAGGCTCGTGGTTCCATCGGATTGATAACCGAGAGATCCCGTGAGTGTGAAGGTGGGAAGCAGCTCCGCCTCGGCCACCCCCAGGGTCGCGACCGCGGAGGCAAGCATTCGTTCCGCAGCCCGAACGTCCGGCCGTTGCCTGATCACTTCGGCGGGGACGGCGACACCAATGGTTGATGGAGGAATGGGAATCTTCCCTCCGGGCCCAATCAGTTCCGCGATCTGCCCGGGAGTTTCTCCCAGAAGCACCGAGATCTGATTGAGTTCGTTCTGCGCCCTGGCTTCCCACTCGTAGACCGCTGCCTGGAGGGTATTGAGGGTGGAGCTGTTGTCCAGGACCACCCTGAGATCCAGTGCGCCGTTTTCATAGGCCTGCGTGCTGAGATCCAACCCGAGTTCGGCCGCAGCCACCGCAAGTTCATGCAGCTCTACCGTTCGACGGTAGGTGCGGTAGCTGATGTAGGAATCAGCAACGCCCGCCCGCACCGTGATCAGGAAGTCGCGCCAATTCTCGATCTGTGCATAGAAGTTCTGCTGAGCTGCCTGAGCCTGCCGACGAACACGCCCCCAGACATCAATTTCCCAGGAGAACGCGAGATCGAGCTCGTACGCGTCGCCAGTCGGATTGAACACACCAGGCACCGGGGAGATCCCCTGGTCTGCTCGGTACCAGACCGCATAACCGTTCGCACCAACCGAAGGCAGAAGGAATGATTCCTCGATGCCGTATTCCGCTCGCGCGAATTCAACCCGAGTCATCATCGTCCGCAGATCAAGATTATTGGTTTGAGCCCGCTCAATCAGGGTGTCAAGGATTGGATCGTTGAATTCCTTCCACCAGAGACCCGGCCCGTCCTTGTCCTTCTCCAGCCCGGCGACGAGCGAGCTGTGCCAACTGTCGTTGGTGACCAGATCCGGCTTCGTGTAATCAGGACCGACCATGCAACCGTGCAATGACACGGCGAGCAGGGTAGAAAGAGTCAGGAGAATCGGATGCAGAGGGCGACGCATCACAGGAGTCTAACGCTCAGCAGGTTTCTCTGTAGTGAAGTCCGCCCTTTGAGGACCACAGGAAGAGCCACACCGTGTCTGAACCAACTTCGCACTCCTCGCCGATCATCCACCGGGTGATCGTCCATTTCGCAATGGAAGCAGAAGCCGCGGGCATCGCCCGACGATTCGTCATGGGGGCTGAGTCTCCACTGCATCCGGCGCTTCCAGCACGAGTTCGAACCCAACAGGTCGGTGCCGTTGAGTTGATCCATTGCACCAATGGGATTGACTCCCAACATGGGGTCGATCGAATTGGACTTGAATCCGCGGCCACCACCGCCTGGGCACTCTTATCTGCATACAAGCCATGTATTTACATCAATGCAGGGACCTGCGGCGGCTTTGCCGGGCGAGGCGGAGCGATTGGGCGCAGCTACCTGGGGGGACGCGCTTTTCTGATGCATGATCATCGGGTCCCCTTACCCGGGTTCCAGGCGCAGGCAGAGGCAAGGATCCCGGCTGAACACTATCCAGCGCTTGAACGTCAGTTGGGAATCGATTCAGGTCCGGTCTCCAGTGGTTCCTCACTGGATGCCACCCCACAGGAGCTGGAGTTCTTCGAACAGGAACAGGTGGTCGCCAAGGATATGGAAGCCACGGCCATCGCCTCCGTGACCAGGGACTGGGGCGTCCCCTTCCTGGCCATCAAGACCGTGACCGACCTGGTCGATCATCCAGAACCCAGCCACGAACAATTTCTGCGCAATCTGGCTTCCAGCTCCGCTCATCTGACCGATCTGCTCAGTGAACTGATCGGCTTTCTGGGCCAGGGGGTGTCCCTCACTCGGCTGAGGGGCGTGGAGACCGAACCGTCAGCCGATTCATGACGAAGTCGGTGCACGCCGCGGACTGGAGGTGGCTTTCGTGAGTGTTCTCTTGATTGCTCTGGCGTCCTGCGTGGGCTTCATCATCGCCTACCACACCTACGGAAGATGGCTGGGAAGAAGCATCTTCCAGCTGTCGGAGAAGGCGATCTGCCCCGCACGACGGTGGGACGACGGCGAGGACTACGTGCCCACCAAGTCGAGCGTGGTCTTCGGACACCACTTCACCTCGATTGCGGGTGTCGGTCCGATCGTCGGCCCGGCGATCGCCGTCTTCTGGGGGTGGCTGCCCGCCCTGATCTGGGTGATCCTGGGTTCGATCCTCATCGGTGCGGTCCACGACTTCGGCAGCCTGGTGATCAGCCTCCGCAGCAACGGACAGACGATCGGCGACATCGCCGGACGAGTGCTCTCGCGACGAACGAAGATCCTCTTCCTCTCGATCCTCTTCCTGGCCCTGACGATCGTGCTCGCGATCTTCGGCCTGGTCATCGCCGGGGTGTTCAAGTGGTTTCCGGAAGCGATCACCCCCTGCCTGATCCAGATTCCAATCGCGATGGTGATCGGAATCAAGCTCCACCGACGGGGTTCGAGCCTGCTGATCCCATCGATCATTGCGCTCGCCTTGATGTACCTCAGCGTGCTCTACGGCGACGTCGGAGTGCTCGGTTCTTTCAACCACTGGGCGGCCAGCTGGCCGACGATCGTCTGGTCGACGGTCCTGCTGAGCTACTGCTACATCGCCTCGGTCCTGCCGGTCTGGACGCTGCTCCAGCCTCGGGACTACATCAACTCGCTGCAGCTGCTGAGTGCTCTGGGTCTGATCATTCTCGGCCTGCTCGCAGCGGCGCTGCTGGGCGGCCCCCCGGTGGAGGTGGATGGAACGACGATCCGATACCCCCTGCAGCTGGCGGCTCCGGCGATCAACGATGCCGCGAGTTCCAGTGGTGCACCCCCCCTGCTTCCTTTTCTCTTCATCACGGTGGCCTGCGGGGCGGTCAGCGGGTTTCACTGCCTGGTCGCGAGCGGCACCTCAAGCAAGCAGTTGGAGCGAGAACCCGATGCCCTGGGCATCGGCTACGGATCGATGTTGCTGGAGGGCTTCCTCGCAGTCCTGGTGATCCTCGCCTGCTGCGCAGGCCTGACCCTCACCGGCGACGCCTGGGGAACGATCTATTCCGACTGGTCCTCGGCCAACGGACTGAGTGCCAAGGTCGGCGCGTTCGTGATGGGGGCGGGCAATTTCGTGGCCTCCCTCGGCGTCCCGAAGGAAATCGCGGTGGCGCTGATGGGCGTGCTGGTCGCCTCCTTCGCGGGCACGACCCTGGATTCTTCGTGCCGGCTGCAGCGATACGTGATCGAGGAACTCTCCGCGGCCCTCGGAGGACGCCGTGCGGACGGATCGCCCGGAACGCCCGTACTCCATGCATTCACCTGCAAACATCCGGCGACACTGCTCGCGGTGGTCCTGGGACTCGGGCTTGCCTCCCTGCCCGCTTCCGGACAGCTCGGGGATTGGAGCTTCCAGTCGGCGGGAACCGGGGGACTGATCCTCTGGCCGATGTTCGGAGCGACCAATCAACTCCTCGCGGGACTCGCGCTGATGGTCATCTGTTTCTACCTGTGGCGTCGAGGGAAGCCGATTCTCTTCGTCGCGCTGCCGCTGCTGTTGATGCTCCTCATGCCCGCCTGGGCGATGATCGACGATGCGGTGATCGGATCCCGGGGCAGCAGTTTCCTCGGGAACGGCCAGTGGCTGCTGCTGGGATTCGCCTTCGCCACGCTCGCCCTGGAAGCCTGGATGATCGTGGAGGCCGCGCTGCTCTTTCCCCGGCTCAGAGGGATCCGGGAGCCGAAGGCCGCGCCACCTGGAGACCGAAATCATGATTTGGACCTGGAACCCAGCAGGCTCCCCTGAACAGCTCTCAGCGAGTCTGAAGTGGCATTTAAAGTCCTATAACCAAGGCCAGCCGGGGGAAAGTGCCGTCAATGCACCGAAAAAACCAGGAACGATCCTGCGAGAGGCTGTCCGATTGCGCGGAACCCTGTGTAGGGGTAGGTACGTCCACCCCTTGATCTGGAACCAACCCGAGAAGGACCGCACCATGAGCACGCGCCACACCAACGATTCAAAGGCCCGGAGCCTCTCCCCGACCACCGCTGCCTTGAAACTCACCAACCGGATGGACCTGCGACTTCAGCTGCTGCTGGTCTGCACGGCAGCGGCGGTCACCACGGCGGGCCTGACCGCCTGATCAGGTAGAAGCGAGGGTCCGCCCCGACTCCGATGCCTCGAAAAGGTGCACCCCCTCGCCAACGCGAGGCTCGAAATGGAGGGTGTCTCCTTCCACGAAGTCCGGACTCCATTCCACCCGACTGATCCACTGCCGACCACCGCGATCGAGAACCAGATCGACGCGGTCACCCAGGTGCTCGATCGCCTCCAGACGAAACCCCCAGCCCCGCCCCGGTTCGCAGGGACGAAGCGCACCGGGGCGTACCCCGAGCACCACCGGACCGACGTGTCCACCAAAGCGCTGCGGATCAAGCGTGATCGAACCCTCCAGCGCATTCAAACGCCCCGAGGCGTCCAAGGTTCCCTCGACGAAGTTCATCGCGGGGGTCCCCACAAAGCCCGCGACGAATCGATTGACGGGGTTGGAGTAGATCCTGGTCGGCGCATCGATCTGCTGCACCACCCCCTGATCCATGACGACCAGTCGATCACCCAGAGTCATCGCTTCCTCCTGATCGTGCGTGACGTAGACCATCGTTGCGTTGAGCCGGCTGTGGAGGACGCGCAGCTCCGTGCGCATCTCGACCCTGAGTTTGGCATCAAGGTTGGACAGCGGCTCGTCGAAGAGGAAGACCTGAGGCGCCCGCACCAGCGCCCGTCCGAGCGCGACTCGCTGACGCTGGCCTCCGGAAAGCGCACGAGGCAGTCGGTCGAGCAGGTCGGTGATTCCGAGCATGCGTGCGGAATCGCGGACTCGGGCAGCGATCGACTCGGTCTCCGCGCGACGCGCCCGACGATGGGTGGTGGAAAAGAGCGAACGCAGCCGGCTTCGGTGGTTCCGGCGGCGCTCGAGTCCGAAGGACAGGTTCCGTTCCACGGTCATGTGCGGATAGAGCGCGTAGTTCTGGAAGACCATCGCGATGTCTCGGTCGCGGGCATGGACGTCGTTGACCACGCGACCCCCGATGGAAATCGTGCCTTCGGTGATCTCCTCGAGACCCGCGATCATTCGCAGCGTGGTGCTCTTGCCGCAACCGGACGGGCCCACCAGCACCACGAATTCACCATCCGCGATGTCGAGGTCGAATCCCTCGACCGCGCGCACTCCGCCGGGGTAGGTCTTGCCTGCCTTGTCGAGAATCACTTCAGCCACGGATCATCCCTTCACGGCTCCGGCGCCGAGTCCTTCGATGAACTGTTTCTGCGCAGCGAAGAAGAGCACGATACAGGGAATCATCGTGATCACACTGAGCGCCATGAGCAGGTGGACGTCCTCGATGCCCCCGAACTGGGTTCGGAAGGAGTTCAGCGCGACCGCGATCGTCGCCTGGTCCTCCGAATGCAGGTAGATCAACGGGGTCATGAAGTCGTTCCACACGAAAATGAATGTGAAGACCGCGGTGATCGCGGTGACCGGCCGGCACAGGGGCAGAACGATGCGCCACCAGATCTCCAGCCAGCCGCAGCCGTCGAGACGAGCCGCTTCGAAGAGGGCCTCGGGGATCTGGGCGATGAACTGGCGATACATGAAGATGAAGAACGCGCTGCCGAAGAATGCGGGGACCACCAGTGGAAGCAGGGTGTCCACCCACCCCAGGCTCCGGAAGAGCAGGAACAGGGGGATCATCGTGACCTGGGCGGGCAGCATCATCGTCGCGAGCATGAGGATGAAGAGCCCGTTGCGACCACGGAACCGGATCCGCGCGAAAGCAGTGGCGACCATGCTCGAAGATAGGATCGTCCCCAGGACGACCAGAACCGTGACCACGATCGAATTGGCCATCGCATCCAGGAAACCCGCCCATGGATCGGTGCCGACCTCCCGAATCGCGCTGGCATAGTTGCCCCACTCGAGTGATTTGGGCACCGGAAGGATCTCGCCCGAACCCATCGACTGCTTCGCGTCGGTCTCGGACATGAGACTGACCACGGTCATCCACCACAGCGGGAAGAGCATCACGATCGCACCCGCCAGCAGCAGCAGGTACCAAAATGGGTTTGATCGGCCGATCCTCATTGCCGCAGCCCCTCATAGTGAACGAAGCGACTGCTGGTGCGTATCACCACCACCGTCAGCAGCAGCACCACCAGCAGCAGCAACCAGGCCAGTGCCGAGGCGTAGCCCATGTCGTAGAGTTCGAAGGCCTTGCTGTAGAGGTAGAGCACATAGAAGCGGGTGTCGTCGCCAGGTCCCCCACCAGTCATGATGAAGGCCTGGGTGAAGACCTGAAAGGAACCGATCAAGGACATGATCCCATTGAAGAGGAGCACCGGACCGAGCATCGGGAGGGTGATGCGGGTGAACCGACGCAGGGGCCCCGCACCGTCGATGGCAGCAGCCTCGTAGAGTTCCGCGGGAATGTTTCGAAGCCCGGCGAGGTAGATCATCATGCTGCCACCGATCAACCAGAGGTTCATCAGCGCGAACGCAGGAACCCCGAAGAGCGCGGCGTCCCGGTTGAACCACTCCGGTGGCTCGAGCCCGAACGGGGCGAGCAGCGGCCCGATGATCGAGTTGATCATCCCCCCTTCGCTCTTGAACACCCAGATGAAGAGGATGCTCATCCCGACTCCGGCGAGCACGCTGGGGAGGTAAAACGCCGCACGGAAGAACTCAATCCCGCGCAGCCGGGCATTGAGCAAGAGCGCGACGAGCAGTGCGAACGCCTGGCCTCCCGGAACCGCGAGCAGGACGTAGTACCCGGTCACCTTGAGGCTCTGCCAGAAGGTCTCGTCCTCGAGGAAGATCCTGCTGAAGTTGCCGGTCCCCACGAATTCGGCGGTGGAAAGCGGACCAAGCCCGTTCCAGCGTGCAAGCGAAAGCAGCAGTGAAAGGATGATCGGGCCCGCGAGGAAGACCAGGAAGCCGAGCACCCAGGGCAGGACCAGCAGCAGGCCTGCGCGTTCCTCGCTTCGCCGGCCCGGTCCGGCGTGCACTCGGTCGCGACGCATCCAGGCCACCACCAGCACCGCAAGCACCACGCCCGCAATGATCCAGAAGAGCATCGCCCAGGGCATCGGAGGGAACGTGGCGGCCGCGAGCGGCGAGGTCTGCTTGCGTTCCCACCAGGAGCGAAACCCCTCGAGGCTCTGGTCGAGATCGCGGTTGCTCCGCAGAGTGAGGTCCATCCAGCGACTGAACTGCAGGCTGAACTCGCGGTCCAACGGCCAGTTGGGAACGCGAGAATGTTCGACTGCGTCAAGATAAGCCTGGTCATTGAAGGGTGGGACCGATGAATCGATGAAGGCATCGCTTCGTGCCACATCGTCCAACGTGGGGATCGCGAGTCCGAGTCGGGACTGCTCCGCCTGGGTCTCCGGACCCACCATCCAGGCCAGCAGCCGTCGAGCCGCTTCCGGATGCTCGGAATTCGCAGCCAGTGCCCAGGAAACGGTCGCGATGGTGTTCGCACGACGAGCCCCGCGGGGCAATGGGGCGAAGTCCCAGTCAAAGCCGCCTTCCGAAGCAGGTGGGATCTCCCGGTAGCTGGGAACCACCCATCGACCGAACGGACCGACCATCCCAAGTCGACCGGTCAGGAACAGGCTCGAGGGGTCAAGCCCTTCGGCTTCGGCACCGAGCAGGGTCCGTTCCTCGTCGAAGCGCCAGGAACGAAGTCGCTCGAGGGTCGCCCGCAGTGCAGGATCGTCCACCACCAACTCACCATCCTCGTCGAGGATGTCGGCGCCCTCCGTCCACAAAATCGCGCGCAGCACGAAATCCCAGGTGACGATCTCCGCACCGGTCGTTGTCGGATCCAGGGCACCGATCCGACGGGCGGCATCGACAAAATCAGACCACGTCCAGTCATCCGATGGGTAGGACACGCCCGCACGATCGAACAGCGCCTTGTTGTAGTAGAAGCCGAGGGTCGTGAAATCCTTGGGGACTCCGTAGAGCGGCCCGGAACCCTGCCGCGCCCCGTCCCAGCGAAACGCATCGACGGTCGGGGCGAAGAAGTCCGCCACCGGGACCACCTCCTCGAGGACGGCGAGCTGACCGGCACCGACAAAGGCCGGCATGCGGGAGAAATCCATGTAGAAGACATCCGGAGGCGCTCCGGCCGCCATCATCGTCTGCAGCTTGGTGAAGTACTGGCCGGAATCCCCGGGGTTGATCCGCTTGACCTTGATCCCGGGATTGCGCTGCTCGAATGCGCGAAGTGAATCCTCGACGATCTGATCTTCCTGCTGGCCTCCCCCACCGGCCCAGTGCATCACAACCAGTTCGATGTGTTCGGAATCATCAGAAAACAGCCGACCCAGTTCTCGAGCACCAACCCGCAGGAATGCCCAGCTCGCGAGCAGGACCGCCGCGACTATGAGAAGACCTTGTAGAAGTCCGGATGCTGATTTCATGAGGATTTAGTGTATAGAATCCAAGAGATGCGAATAGCCACTCTCATCCTGGTTTCACTCATGACCCACCTGGGCTCAGCACAGGAAGCGACGGTTGATGCCACCTTCCCCCCTCCGCTTCCTGTCGCACGCATCACCGCTGAACAAGCCAACCAGGCACTGGTTCCAGAAAGCCTTGAGGTCCGCCGAGTCGATTCCGAATCCGGACTCTGGCGGTGTCAGTTCACCTACCGTCCACCACAATCGGTGCGTTCGGTGCACCTCGCGGGTGACTTCAACGGGTGGAGCCCCACCGCGACGCCGATGACCCTGACCGGAAACGGCTCGTACCGGGTCACCGTCGAGCTTCCCGAGGGAACACGGTTCTACAAGTTCGTCGTGGACGGAGACGATTGGCGGTCGGACCCGCTGAATCCCCGCGGCATCCACGATGGACATGGCGGCTCGAACTCGGTCCTGGGGCTTGGTCCGGAGGCGGGGCTCGATCCCCGAGCTGCCGCAACGGGTGATGGGAAACTGGAAACCGCCGCCTTGCGGCATGAACCGGATCGAACCCTCTACCGGCAGGTCCTGCCCGGTGAGCGATTCCTGCTCCGGTACCGGACGCTGCGCGGGGATGCCACCGGAGTGGAGCTCGCGGTGGCGAACGGGGAAGTCCGGCGGATGCATCCAGCAGCAGTGGACGAGACCTTCGAGTACTGGGAAGTTCCGGTCGATGCCGGGCAGACCGGAAATGAGTACACCTTCATAGTGACAGACGGAGAATTCAAAGTGCGCGACCAATCGATATACCGCCTGGATGCCCCCGAGAACGGTGGACCGAGGACTCCGGACTGGGCGAAGGATGCGATCTGGTACCAGGTGATGGTGGATCGATTCAGGAACGGACGCACGGACAATGACCCGGCGAATCCCTTCCCCTGGACCAAGCAGTGGTATGACTCCGCCGACTGGGAAGGAAAGGACGGGCAGACTTTCTATGAATGGTTCGTCTTCGACCGGATGTGCGGGGGCGACCTGCAGGGCCTGACCGAAAAGCTCGACTACCTCTCGGAGCTGGGCGTCAATGCGCTGTACCTCAATCCGGTGTTCCAGGCGGACACCTGCCACAAGTACAACGCGACCAACTACCTCCACGTGGACGATCGATACGGGACGGGAGAAGGTTACTTCGAGGCGGAACGACAAGAGGACCTCGAGGACCCGTCGACGTGGACGTGGACGGCAAGCGACGAACTCTTCCTCGAGTTTCTCAAGACGGCAAAGGCACGGGGATTCCGCGTGATCATCGACGGAGTGTTCAACCACGTGGGGACCGCACACCCGGCGTTCCGCGACCTGCTGGCCAAGGGTCGCGAATCGAAGTACGCCGAATGGTTCGACGTCCGGGGATGGGAACCCCTGGAATACGAGGGATGGGCCGGATTCGGCGGACTTCCCGCCTTCAAGAAGACCGATCAGGGCCTGGAGTGCGAGGCGGTCAAGCAGCACATCTTCGAGATGACCCGGCGCTGGATGGACCCCGACGGTGATGGCGATCCCTCCGACGGCATCGACGGCTGGAGGCTGGACGTACCGAACGAAATCGCAATCCCCTTCTGGGTGGACTGGTGCCGCCACGTCCGATCGATCAATCCCGATGCGTACATCACCGGTGAGATCTGGGACCGAGCGGATGAATGGCTCGACGGACGGACCTTCGATTCGGTCATGAACTACGAGTTCTCGAAGGTGCTCTTCGACTGGGTCGGGGCGAAGGAGAACAAGATCACCGCCACCGAGGCCGATTCGCAACTTGCCTCACTGCGCATGGCCTACCCCGCTGAAATCAACTACGTGCTGCAGAATCTGATCGACAGCCACGACACCGACCGCGCGGTCTCCAAGATCCACAATCCCGATCGCCCCTTCGACAGCGGGAACCGGGAGCAGGATGACCCGACCTACGACGGCGACAAGCCACCGGATGATGCGTACCGGCGACTTGAGTTGCTCGCCCTGATCCAGATGACGTACATCGGTGCGCCGATGATCTACTACGGAAGCGAAGTGGGCATGTGGGGTTCCGATGATCCCAACAACCGGAAACCCATGGTCTGGGAGGACCTTGGTGCGTTCCAGGACCCCGATGCCCGGGTGATGCCAGAGCTCCTCGAGCGCTACAAGGCGATGATCCGACTCCGCAACGAACACCCCGCCCTCCGTCGGGGCTCCTTCGAAACCCTGCTCACCGATGACGAGCAGGACCTTCTGGTCTTCCGTCGCGCGCACGAAGGCGAGGAACTGATCGTCGCACTGCATGCCGGCGAGGGAGAAGCACGCTTCGAACTTCCGGAAGGGATCTGGGAATCGATTCACGGAGACGATCTCGATGCGGGCGTCGTGGGAGAACGCACCGGACGGGTCTGGAAGAAGACCGGATGAGATCGACCCACCGCAGTCTCGATCGAAGACGCGCCGGAGTGCTGCTGCACCTCACTTCGCTCCCCGGACCACACGGGATAGGTGACCTTGGTCGACCGGCTTCGAGGTTCATGAAGTGGCTTGAAACCAGTGGCTGGGATCTCTGGCAGGTACTGCCGATCGGTCCCATCGGCAAGGGGGACTCCCCCTACAGCAGTGCGTCGAGTTTCGCGATCGAACCGCTGCTGGTCTCGCTTGAAGGACTGGTGGACGAGGGGTTGCTTGCCCCCAGCGCACTGCGGGCGCCGACCTCGTTGAAGACTCGCATCCGGGCGGACTACTCCGGCGCTCGTCGATTCAAGGCCCCGCGATGGGACACGGCGTTCGAGGCCTTCACCGAGCTGCGACGTGATCGATCACGAAGCTACCTCGGATTCCTTGAACGCTCCGAACACTGGCTGGGCCCCTGGTGCAGATGGGCGGCAGAACATCGAGGCGGCGACGAGGACTTCCACGCGTTCCAGCAGTTCATCCTGGAAGGTCAGTGGAAGCAACTGCGAACGGAGGCCCGTCGACGAAGGATCTCCCTCTTCGGTGATCTTCCGATCTTCGTGCCGATGGAATCCGCCGACGTCGAGTCGAATCCGAAGCTCTTTCAGTTGGAACGCAACGGCCGACCTCGGTTGGTCAGCGGGACCCCACCGGATTCCTTTTCCAGGAACGGACAGCTCTGGGGCCACCCCCAGTATCGCTGGCCGGAACATCGCCGGAGCGAATATCGGTGGTGGATCGAGCGGATCAGACGACAATTTCAACTGTTCGACCTGGTCCGAATCGATCATTTCATAGGACTGCTCCACGCCTGGATGATCCCCGGAAATGCGCGAAGCGCCCGGGGAGGTCAATGGAGGAAGGTTCCGGGGCGTGAACTGCTGGAAGCGATCCACGCGGAGCTGCCGGATTGCGCCCTTGTCGCCGAAGACCTGGGCCGAGTGACCCCGGCCGTCCGGAAACTGCGGGATGACTTCGCGCTGCCGGGCATGTTCCTCCTTCAGCACGCATTCGACACCGATGGCGGACCTGCATTGCCCCACGCCCTGCCGGAGCACTCGGTGGCCTATACGGGGACCCATGACAACGACACCACCGTCAGCTGGTGGAAAGGACTCCCCCCCTCGACCCGGCAGCGAATCACCGAATACGGCGGATCCCCGACCCGTGGACCGCATGAGCTGATGACCAGGCTGGTGATGAGCTCGAGAGCCAATCTGGGGATCATTCCGATGCAGGACCTCCTTGGTCTGGATGGAAAATCCCGTATGAACATTCCAGGAAAACCCTCCGGGAACTGGCGCTGGAGACTCGGAAAGGGGATGCTGGACATTCGGGTTGCCCGGCGGATGAACCGGCTGGCAGCGGTGACTGGACGATTGACTTGAGAACAAGGCGCCTGCGCCTGGAGTATGGACAGATTTCCAAGATGAACGACTCAGAACGGACGCTCGAGTCGCTGAACGAGCTGAGCACTGACCTGTGGTGGAGCTGGAACGAGATCGGGCGCAGACCCTTTGCGATGATCGATCCCAGACTCTGGGAGAACACGCGACATTCGCCCAAGAAGATGCTCGAACAGAGCGACCCGGCGCGACTGGGCATCCGGCTTCAATCGGGTGAGTTTCAGCACGCGGTGGAACGGGCGATGGCCGAGCGCGAAAAATACTATGAGCGCAACACCTGGTTTGAAAGAATTGCGACCGAAGACGACTGTGACATGCAAGTCGCCTACTTCTGCAGCGAGTTTGCAATTCACGAAAGCATGCAGCAGTACTCGGGTGGACTGGGAGTGCTTGCCGGGGATCATGTGAAAAGCGCCTCGGACCTCGGGGTCCCTTTTGTCGGTGTCAGCCTTCTCTACGGGCACGGCTACTACATCCAGGAATTCAGCAACGACGGACACACTCGGGTCATCTACCCCAAGTACGACTTCGAGCAGATGCCGATCGAGGACACCGGCATCGACATCGAATGTCCACTGTGGGATAGAGAAGTCGTGGCCAGAGTCTGGCGGATGAAGGTCGGCCGGTCGGAACTCCTTTTGCTGGATGCTGACCGCGAAGAAAATACCGAAGAGGATCGGCAGCTCACGGAAGGGCTCTACAAGGGGGACTCGGATCCTAGGATGCGCCAGCAGATCCTCCTGGGTGTCGGAGGAATGAAGGCACTTGACGCTCTGGGATACGAACCCACGGTGTACCATTTGAACGAGGGTCATGCCGCATTTGCACCCATCCAACGAGTTGCCAATCTGATCGAGCAAGGCAATACCCACGAAGAAGCGATGGACATGGTCAAGAGAACGACCGTGTTCACCACCCACACCCCGGTCCCGGCCGGCCATGATCGCTACGATCCGAGCCGAGCCGCAGATGCTCTGGATACGGTCCTGGATCTGGCCGGTTTGTCACGGGAGTACTTCTACGCACTGGGAAGAGAACATCCCGACAGCCATGAGGAACTGCTGTGCATGACGGTGGTCGCTCTGAGAATGTCGAATTTCGTAAACGGCGTTGCCCAGCTCCATGGAGAAGTCTCGCGCGATATGTGGCGAGGTGCCTTCGGCTGTGAGGATGCGGACGATGTCCCAATCGATGCGATCACCAATGGAGTTCACGTACGTACCTGGCTTTCACCCGCGGCTGATGCATTTTGGAGGCGAGAGATCGGACTTCGCCCCGGCAGGGCCACGCCCCACTCCACTCAGTGGTCAAGAGCCCTCGATGCGAATCCCAACGACTTCTGGGATCTCAGAAATGATCTGCGCGCAAATCTGGTTCAGTTTCTTCGAGACAAGCTTTCTCAACAAGCGATGAAAAATGGCGCAGACCCCGATGAATTGAGGGAGATTTCAGGCTGGTTCGATCCGGACGCGCTCACCATCGGGTTTGCTCGTCGCTTCGCGACCTACAAGAGAGCGCCCCTGATCTTCCGTGACCTGGATCGCATCGAGGCGATCGTGGACAGCGAGGACTGCCCGGTTCAGTTGATCTTCGCGGGCAAGGCACATCCCCGCGATGAATTCGGGCAGGCATTCGCCCAGAAGATCCACCGAATGTCCAAGCGCCCGAGCCTTCGTGGCCGGGTGGCGATCATCGAGGAATACGACATGGAGATTGGAAGGATGCTCACTTCCGGGTGTGACATCTGGCTCAACAACCCACGCCGACCACATGAGGCCAGTGGCACCAGCGGGATGAAGCCGCCGTTGCATGGAGGCCTGAACCTCTCGATTCTCGATGGGTGGTGGCCGGAGGGCTTTGACGGACGAAACGGTTGGGCGATTGGCGACGAAACTGAATTCGAGAACAAGGACGACCAGGACATCCATGATGTCGAAGCGCTCTACGAACTTCTCGAGGATGAAATCGTCCCTCTCTTCTACGAACGGAACAATCGAGACGTCCCGAGGCGTTGGATTCGCAGAGCATTACGATCAGTCGCCACGATTCCAGACTATTTCAACACGAACCGGATGGTCGGTGAGTACGTGGATCTCGCATATCTGCCTGCGCATCGGGAATTCCTCGCCGATCAGCTGAGGGCGGCTGACTGAATCCACCCGGAACGCATCTGCTGATGCCATGCGCCGCGATGACCCACCGGGAACGTGAGATCCCGGTAGGATCCAGAGCAGAAAGATCGAGGAGCAGACTTGCAACAAACCATCCGATACGGAATTCTGCTTGCCGCCCTCCTGCCCCTCTGCTCTGGAGCTGGTGCCCAGGACGATCCAACCTACGTCAAGCCGAAGATGGCTCCGGGCTCCGATCAGTCAGATCAATCAGAAAAGCAGGACACTGGTCCCGTCATTCTGCAGCAGGATGATTCAGGAACACTCGAGGGCTACGGAGGAGAATGGAAGGGACTGCGCCATCTCGAGCGAATCCAGTTCCTCTCCAACATCTCCACTCTTCGAAATTCACCGACGCTCTTTCCGATCAAGGATTCGAAAGTCACACTCGACTTCAGCACGCCGCGACCGTTTCCGCTCGGCCGAAGCAAACTCGACCCACTCCTCGGATCGCCTTTCAGCCCGGTGATGAGTCCGATTCGAAACCTCGAGGAGTATCTGAATCAGAGCCTGGGGATGAACTTCGGGGTCTACTACACCCTGCTCTATCAGAACGTCAGCGATGCGGTACCGAATTCCCAACGCAACATCGGAACCGGACGTCTGGACTTCAACCTGGTCTGGAACCTCTGGGAATCGCCGGCAAGCGGGCAACCGGGTGAAGGGCACGATGGACACGGACTGGTCGGGATTCTGGTGAGACAAGGCAATCAGATCGGGGTTCCCAACAACGTCAATACCGATCAGGCAGCGGGTTCGACCCAGGGACTGAACTCCCTCTACACGGGGCAGGCCGGGGGCGCCGCGACCTTGAACCTTCTCTACTACCAGCAGGGAATAATGGACGACCGTCTGGTCGTTTCGGTGGGCAAGCTCCACCCCAACCAGTACATCGGATTGAACTTCTGGGCGAACGATGAAGCCAGACAGTTTCTCGCCGGTCCTTTCGACGGGATCCAGGTCCTGGGGCTTTCACATGGCAGCTATCAATACGGTGTGGCCGGCCAGTTTGCGATCAATGAATCCTTGTTCGTCAATGCAATCGTGACGGATGCCCTGGGCACTCCAGAAACGGACTTCAGCACCATCGACAAGGGATTCGTGTGGGCTGCCGCGGAAATCGGCTGGGTCCTTCCCTTCGACACCGACGCACTCGGTGGTCCAACGGTGCTGACCGCGATCTGGGCGGGCCAGAACCTTGACTACGTCTCGGATGTGACGGGGGCGAACGTCGGCAAGAACCTCTACGACTGGTCGAACGGGTTCGGCCTTCAGATTCAAGGCCACCTCACCCGTGAGTTGGGACTCTGGGCACAAGGCGGGCTGGCCGAGGAGAGGATGTCGACGACCAGCGCGGAAATATCCGTCGGCATGGGATTGGAAACACCATTTGGTCGGCAGGGCGATCTCTTTGGAGCGGCGTTCAACTGGTCAAAGCCATCCTCTGCGTACCAGGGCTCCGGTACGCTCGTAAAGGAGCAATCAATGTTCGAGGTCTTCTATCGAATCCAGCTGACCGGTTCTTGTCAGCTCACTCCCGACATTCAGGTGGTCCTGGACCCGGGACTGAGGTCCGAAAGCGCCACGCCGGTCGTTCTGGGACTGCGCTTGACCACGGATTTCTGAACCACCTCACACCGACCAGTTGTTCTGAGAAAACACCCTTCATAACCAGTGCCAGAGGGGCTTGACCCAACGGAGAACCCATGCCGACGAATCCCACAAGCAACTCACCAAAGGAAGTGGCCAGTCGTTCCGCCCAATACACGGTGGCCGTCGCCCTGGTCGCGGGGCTTGGCGGCGTGATGTTTGGGTACGACATCGGAGTCATCGCCGATGCCAAGAAAGGCGTGGAGAAGGCCTTTGGTCTGGAGACGAATGCCGGGAACAATCTCCTGGTCATTCAGACGATCGTGAGCTCGGTGCTGGCAGGATCGTTCCTTGGAGCGTTGTCGGCCGGTCGACTGTGTGACAAGATCGGTCGAAGGTGGACCAACGTCTGGGGTGGTGGATTCTTCGTGGTCGGGTGCCTGGGATGTGCGCTTGCGGTCACCCCCTCGATGATGATTGCGTTTCGAGTGGTGATGGGCATCGGAGTTGGATTTTCCTCGGTGGCTGGCCCGCTCTACATCGCGGAAATTGCCGCACCCTGGTCCAGGGGAGCGATGGTGAGCCTGTATCAGCTGGCCATCACCGTCGGCATCTTCCTGGCAATGCTGCTCGGCATCTGGCTCACCCCCAGTGATCTGTGGCGGCTCGCCTTCGGACTGGGTGCGATTCTGGGTGCCGGATTGATCCTGGGCATGCTCGCGATGCCACCGAGCCCCCGCTGGTTGGTTGGAAAAGGCCGGGACACCATGGCCTTGAGCGTACTCAAACGCACCATGGGATCGATCCCTGCCGCAGAAGAGGAGCTCGAGGCGATCAAGCAGAAAGTGGAGGAGGAATCGGGAACCAATTTCCTGAAGGCACTTGCCTCCGGCCGCGCTTTGAAGGTTGCGTTGGTTCTCGCCATTGGTCTGGCCTTCCTGCAACAAGCCAGTGGCATCAATGCGATCTTCTACTACGCTCCCGAGATCATCGAGGGTATCGGCCTCAAAGACATCGAATTCAAACTGACCGCGGCCTTGAGTCTGGTGAATCTGCTGGCGACGTTCATCGCGATCTACCTGGTGGATCGCATGGGCCGGCGACCGTTACTCATTGGCGGAACGATTCTGATGATGCTCGGGCAGATCGTGGTTGGAATAGCCTACCTCTGGCTTCCCGAGATGGGGACCGGCGACACCACGACGAACGAGGTTTCCATTGCCGGAATCATCATCCTGGCCGCGATCTTCGTTTCGGTGATCGCGTTTGCCTGCAGCCTTGGCCCACTGGTCTGGCTCGTGATCTCTGAAATCTTCCCCGCTGGAGTTCGAAGTGTCTGCGTGGGACTGGCGAGCTCTGCGAACTGGGTCGGCAACTTCTTCATTGCCCAGGGATCGCTCAGCCTCGTCGACTACAACGCGGGGGTGGCCTTCTGGATCTTCGCCGGATTCAACCTGTTCACGATCGCCTTTGTCTGGTACCTGATGCCGGAAACCAAGGGAGTTGAACTCGAGAAGATTGAGGACTTCTTCAAGGGAAACGGCGCCAAGGAACGGGCTTGATCCTGAGTCAGCAGCCCTCGAAGCGGTCGACCGTGAACTGAATGCTTCGAATTTCGGGATTTCCCCGGACATCCCCGGTCCGGTTTGCGCCTGTTCCCATGGTTGGGCCGTGTGGCCTTGCCTTGGGACTCCCATGCCGGATTCTGGTCGAATGAGACTGAAAAAGGCCTCATGGGGGCCAAAAACTGACGGGAAATGGCCAAGTGGCCATGCCACGTCTCCACGGTCTACTCGTATCATCATGGGATCCACACCGATTCAGATCCCAACCGGAGTTCATCCATGATCAAAACAGGTTTCCTTATCAGCTGTGCCGCCCTTTGCTCGACCATGCTTGCGATGGGCGCTCCCAAGGATTCAGCCCCCACGAACAACGAGGATGGCACCAATGAAAAGCTGCCGGTGGTCTACACCGTCCCCCTGGTGGGCCAGATGGGAACCGACATCCATGAAGACCTCATTGCAGAGATCATCGAGGACATCGAGGAAGTCCAGCCGGATGTGATCATCTTCAGAATCGACTCCGCGGACCTTGGTACCAACCAGCACCTTCCGCAATTCAACCGATTGGAAGCGGGAAAGTTCCAACTTCCCGAATACCGCAACATGTGCCAGGACCTCCACACCAAGCTGGGACACATCGATCAGGTGGTCTGGATCGAGGACAGCGTGGGCATCTCAAGCTTGTTGTGCATGGCGTGGCCAAAGCTGTATATGTCCGAGGGAGCCCGTCTGTATGGGCTTCAGAACCTGCACAGAATGGTCCAGAATTGGAACGATGAGGACATTCGGGAAAAGATGGAAGAAGCCATGGAGGGTCAGGCCCGAGGCTTCTTCGAAATGGGTGGACGAGGCGAATATGCCCGAGTGCTCGGTAATGCGATGATTGATCCAGAGAAGAAACTGAGCGCCAATTTCGTGGGACGAGACGTCATCTGGCTTCCGCATACCGAGGGAATGTGGTTGGTGGACAACAACCCGGAAGAAGTGGCGAACTGGTCATCCAAGACGGCGCTCGACACCATGCTCATCGAGGACACCGTGAGCTCACTCGAGGACCTCGTCTTCGTGCTGGGGTACCGGGAGTACGAGCACAACACCCAAGGTGATGAGATCGCGGAAAAGTACACAAACCGTTGGCGCGGCAGCTACGCGAAGTGCAAGGTGACCTACGAAGATTACAGGGCGGACCGTGGGCTGGGAACGACAAACAGCCAGGCAAGGGTCCTGATGGCAAAGCGCAAACAACTCGAAGAGGTGCTCAACCACATGAACCGTTATTCCGCCGTGGAACGAAGAATGAAAGACGAGTACGGCCTCACCATCAGCCAGCTTGAGTTTGACATCGCCACCTACAAGGACCAGATACGACAGGCCAAGGATGCCCAACGTGGAGGCGGGCGAGGCGGGTCCCGAGGTGGCCGCGGAGGCGGACTCGGGGGCGGCGGGCGCAACTGATCTGAAACAGCCCGACTTCCAGGCACAACCCGTTGAATTGATCTCACAGACACCAGAACTCTTTACTTCCGAGAAATGAACATGAGACCTATGACTTTGCTTCGTTTCCTGACCATTGCCAGTGTCACCACAACCTTCATCATCACCCCAGATTCCCTGGCTGAATCCGCCACGGTTGAGTCCAGCCTGGTGGAACAACAGGAATCGGTCACACTTCGACTTGGCAAGACCGGTCGAAATCAGACGTGGACTGGCGACATTGGCCAATCGATCGCAGTGTCGTGGGACAGCCGGCGAGGCCGGGAGCTCGTCACCGGAGTGCTGAAGGGTGCGACTCGAAGTAAGTCGAAGAAGGTCCTTGCGATCACAATTCAAAAGACAAACGGCGATTCCGAAACGATCTTCGTTTCGCAGATCATCAAAGTCGAATCCGCGGCGAACCAGACAGGCGGAGTGAGTTCCAGCACCACCCGCCCGGACGCACGACAAGGCACACGCACCGAGACCTTGGCCTCACCGGTGATCCCGGAGCCAGCAAGCAGTCACATGGAGGGATATCACACGACTCCCGGCCCCGGACTTGAGGACAAATGGCCGAAGGTCTTCCTGCTTCCATTCGAAGGCACCGTGGGCAGCTTCGCCCGGCACAACGAGATCAAGCAAATTGGAGAGATTGCCGATCAATACGGCGACGGTCAGATCATCGTGTTGCTGGTGGACAGCCCCGGGGGCCTGGTCAAGGAAGGTGATGAGATCTCCGCCACCATGCGGGAACTGCAGAAACGACACACGCTGGTGGCCTGGATCAGAAAGGCAATCTCTGCGGCTGCCTTCACTTCTTTTCACTGTCCCCAGGTTGTCTTCATGCCCTCGGGGGCTCTTGGTTCGATCACGATGTTCGGCGGGGACAAGGCAGCTGAAGGCGCTCAACTGGCTGCCTGGGTCAAGGAAGTCGGCGACGCCGCCGAAAGTGGTGGCCACAACCGCGAAATGGCCGAGGCAATGGTGACCAACTCGGAAATGTATTCCTACGACCCAGCGAACGGCGACAGAGGAGTGGTGCACTACGGCAACACCCAAGGGGAAAAAATCCTCTCCACCGCTCAAGAAAACCTGACCGTCAATGCGACTGAAGCACAGGAGTGCGGTTTTTCGATCGGAACCGCTGACACCGTCGATGAACTGGCAGTGGTTCTTGGACTCCCGCGGTGGTATGAAACCACGGACGACGGACGCCAGATTCACAAGAACTGGTTCCGTACGCTTGANCGAGCCNAGANNGAACTTCCCGACCTNTTCGNTCGAGNACATGGGNCANCGTGGAGCNANCGGTGGGGATCNGNTNAANNCANTGACNCGNCAGNTCNGCTCNCTTCGCAAGCTNATGAAATGGCACANGANTCTGGGTGAAAACACCATGATCATGTTCTCCCAAGAGGCCCGCGTGCCATTCGTTCCGCTGGAGTACCTGGAAGTCCGGGAGAAGGACATGAAAGAACAGCTGGCACGGCTCAAAGCGCAGCAACGCAACTAAGCCAAGGCTGAACGACTTTTCGCAACAGACTGCCGCAAGCGCCACACGAGTGAATCCTGCACCCGGTACTGAATGGCTTCCAGCCAAAGTACCGGGTGTTTNTCAATGCACCTGCGACAGCAGTCGAAGTTCCTGAGGAAAACCCGCTGGGTATGTGGAACACCCCTGCCCAAGCAGAGTTTCTACTCTGTTGGATCGAGAGAATGACCGGGGCAGGAATGGGCAGACGACGGTCCCGGGGCGCGCAGGGNGCGGTTCAGGGTGCCAGCGCGAGGATGAGGACTTCGAGATAAGGGATGCCGATACTGGAGGCTAGATAAAAAAACAGAGTGGCAGACCCTCGTAAGGGAACACGCCACTCTGCTCTCGGGGTTGTTCATTCGTTTGGGGAAGGGTGGTTAGCTTCGCCTTCGTCGACGGGTCATTGGGATCATGAATGCCAGACCAGTCAGCGTGCCAGCACCGGGAATCACGAGTCGGGACTGATCCTGGGCATCCGGGTTGGTCCAGCCCTCGAGGTTGGCGGAGTCGAGGAATCCGTCATTGAGGGTGAGAAACATGTTGTCCAGAACCGTGAATACGGAGCTGTCGGCTTCAGACTGAATCGCACCGAAGTCGAATGAGATCTGCGTAGCCATCTCAAACGCATCGGCACCTTCTGCGAAGTTTTCGTGCGTGATCTCCCACAACATCAGCTGGAAGGCCGCAGCGTAGTCATCAAGATCAACACCGGAACCGAGACCGGTGTCGTACACGCCACCGGTCAGTGGATCGACGTAGTTCGCATAAAGATCCTCGACCAACTTCGCACGCTGTTCGCCCATTGGACCGGGCCAGCTGTCGCGCTCGGGAATGTTCTCGATCGCGGTCGTCTGGAAGGAGTATTCGTTCCCNGGGACCACGCTCTGGTAGATCTCAACACAGTGCGTGTAGATGGGATCCAGGGCACCCTCTTCAACCCAGAGGTGCTCCACGGCGCGGACGTTGTAGAACACCTCAGAACCTGAAGAGAAGTCCCACGCAAAGGAGCCGTTCGCGGACACAAGCTGTCGCTTGCCGGCACCGTAGGGCTCCATCGTCACTTCGTAGAGCTCTGCGTGCGCAGGAATACAGCAACCCAGCGCAGCAAGCGCCAATAGTACATTTCGCCTATTCAACCCTTTACCCTCTTTTCACGGNCCCGAAATACGGGACCCTAAACCTCAACCTCCAACTGCTCTCCCTTAAAGAGCAATTACCTTTTCCTGANTGAAGTCTAGTCGTGCATCTGCGAAACGCAAGAAGTTACCGTGCATTTTCTCGTACCCNAGGTGACTGACTTCAGGGGATCATGTGCTCTCTGGCAAAAAGAGGAACTTACGGCCGATCTGGGGGACTTTTGCCAAATGCGCACGCAAACGAGGCCGAAAAAAACTCTTGAAACAACGATTTATAGGACGTCGTGGAGCTTTTTCAATCAAGTTCTCGGCACCTCAGTTCACAGCGTGCGTTCGTCGTACGGCCAATCCGAATCGACCTGAGGGATCCAGTTTCAATTCAACACCTTGAAACCAGTCCTGAACCAGAAGACANCCATCCCAACANCGCTTGCGNACNCCACTGCCNAGNGCCGCTCGAACTTCNGGNGCNGTGANNCCCGCACGCCGNGCGTCTCCNAGAAANCCNNTNGAGAATCGCACNAGGCGNGANCGNGCNCCCTCNGNTGCTCAACGCGCCACGACCGCCGTCGACGCCTGAAGGCCGAACCTGGTCACCACGGTGCGCCTCAAGCGCTCGTCGGAGAACAGGGTGGCTGGACGCCGCCATCTCAGCATCATCAGGGCGACCAGAGGAATCCGGGAGGGGCACTTGGGAATTGGTGGAATCGGGCAGACGCATGGGCTCTCTCCAACAGAGGAAGTAGTGTGGTACGAGCTTGACAGGCTGATGTTCGGTATCTGACAGGGTCAGCTTGGAGTTTTTTCGATAGGATTTCACTCCATGAGAATCGCCATTTCAGGAGCCCAGTCGACCGGCAAGACCACGCTTGCCCACGCCCTGACCGAGGTCCTGGATCACTCCAGAGTCGAGCCAGAGCCCTTTCGGGTACTCAAGGACCGGTTGAATCTGGTCTCGGGGGCCCACACCATGACTCCCCAACACGAACTGGCTCTGATCAAACACAACCAAGGTCGCCTGACGGCCTTCAGGGCAGGCGAAACCGTGCTTTTCGACCGATGTGCGCTGGACGCTCTGGCGCATGCCGAGGTGGCGCGTGCTGCAGGAAATTCCGAGTTCACCGAATCCTGGCTGGACCGTCTTCGAATTGAAACCAATCTGGCCTTGAGCAAGATCGAGCTTCTTCTGGTGGTACGAATCGATCCGGAAGTACCACTGGCCGAAGATGGAGTGCGTTCGACGGACGTCGAGTATCGAATTCTGGTGGATCAGAAGATCGCAGAGCTGGCGGAAGGACATCCAACCGCACAGGAGATCACGGGTTCACGGAGCGAGCGGATCGACCACGTCTGCGCACTGGTCGAAGCCATGCGCCCAAGCACCTGAATACCGGAGAGTGGACTCAGGATTGGCAAGGCGAGACGAGTTCAGTCTCGAACGGAATCCGTGGTGCTTTTGGAAGTGCTTTCAGAGGACTTGGTGTTCTCATCCGCCGGAGTCACGTGGTAGATCATTTCATCGGGTCCCGGCTCGGCATCAATGACGACGGCATCGGTATCCACGTTGATGTTCACCCCATTAGAGAGCAAGTACTGGTTGACCAGTCTGATGGTTGCGTCGTTGCTCAAACCCGCAAGTTTGGCTTCATTGAGAGCCTGCGCGTAGGAGACCCTTTCGTCAAGCACCCGATAGGTCAGCCAGACGGCTGCAGCGCGATCTGCTGAATCACCGTGAATCAGGGTTGGAACATCACGACGCGACATCAAAGTCATTCGCAAGTCATCGAAGTAGCGAATGGTGAAGTCCTGACTGATATCCAGCGGGCGCGATCGATACTTCATACCGAGACTCACCACGTAAGCTCGTTCGTCGAATCCACGATCTTCATCTCGAAGTCGGGTGTCGATCACAAGCGAAACGTAGTTGTCCCGCATCCAGATCAGATCGGATTCCGTGGGCTGCTCGGAAATCCAGACATTTCCGACATGCGTGAGTTCCTGCATGTCGTTGGCTTCAAGGAACTGAATCTTCGTCACGGGGGCCTTGCTTGCCGAAGATTGAGCACAGCCCGCGAAGCCGACAGCAAGGGTGGTGAGAAGGACCGGAAGGAGCCGTTGAATGGAAAGGTGCATCATGTTCAGAGTATAGGTTCGATTGAGGAATCGTAGTGCCGCTTGAGAACCTGCATCCAATCGGCGCTGCTGGAGCATTGGATGAATTCCTTGCGAACCACGTCCGGTGTCGGGTGGTGGATGGAGAACTTAATACCGAATTTTCGCATCATGCGACTGGCCGCACGTTCACCGTGGATAACGCTGGACAGCTCATGATGATGCAGTAAAACTTCGGTTTGCTCCCTGAGAGACGGGCTTGCAGGCGTTCCGCCTGCCATGAGTGCCCGGGCCTGACGAAAAATCCAGGGATTACCGATACAGCCGCGTGCAACGGAAACCGCGTGAACGCCACAGATTTCGAGCATGAGGAAAATGTCCTCGACCGACCAGATGTCACCCGAACCGAAGATGATCCGGTCGGGATATCGCCGGACCAAATCCTGAAGGAACGCCCAACGACCCGGACCGATGTATTTCTGTTCCACCGTACGACAATGAACCGTCGCCCAGGCAAAGCCCTCTTCGTACACCGCTTCGAAGATTCGCTCGAAATTCAGCGCCTGATCGGACGTATCGTCGAATGAACGACGCATCTTCACCGTGCAGGGAATTTCCGGTGGAACCGCGGCTCGAACAGCCTGCAGAACATCGATTGCCTCGTGGGGGTAGGCAAGAAAGTGACCGCCACGATGCTGCTTGCGGATTTTTTTGACCGGACAGGCGAGGTTTACATCGATCACGTCGTAACCCATGTCGACCAGGAGGGCCGCTCCCCTGGCCATCGTTTCCGGCCGGGTACCCATGATCTGGCCCGCTATTGGATGATCTTCAAGCCCGTGGATGCGGTTTTCCTCCACTTCACCCAGGCCACACTCACTGGCAATGAGATCGGGGTCCTCTTTACGGCGCCCCTTGCCCCCATTGATGAGGGTCAGGTCCAAGAGTGCCTCGGTAATGCAATAGGGGCAGTCATGTGCTCGGGCGATAAGACGCATGGCCCCGTCTGAATACCCGGCAAGACCAGCCTGAAAAAACGGGGCATTAAAACCGGGGACGATCGCCGCTAAACGTGGATCGACCTCAAAAGAACGAGCCATTTCGACCACCGACCACCCATGAGGGGGGGCGGGTCGATCGTGTTCCTCCTTGGTCATGCGAACTGACATCGAGTTCCATCGTATGAACTGTGACGAAGCCTGCCTGATCGGCCTTCGCCTCGAGCTGGGTGCTCGAATCCTCTGACGTGTCGCTTGGCGGTAGACATGTCGAAAATGAGGTTTCAGATCCACTCCGAGAGCGACCCGATCATCCCCGCGAGCGGATTTAGGGTGAGAAATCACGCGAACGCGGAGGCAGGCTCGGCCTCCCAACGGAGGTTTGCAGCCCAGCGGCCGGGACAATCCCGGCCGCTGGCTGTTGATGAACATCGAACCACGGTATTCTTGAGGGGATGACCAGGCGAATCATTCCAATCCTTGTGGTGCTGGCTCTGGCTGGTTGCTTTCCGAAGCGATACAACCCGGCCAAGGCGACCAAGATGTATCCCGAGCACCTCGGGCAGACCGAGGTGGTGGATGTCCAGGTCTCCCGTTCGGGAGACACGATGGTGCTGGTCAATGGCACGGCGATCGACTTCAAAGAGATCAAGCTCTGGTTGAACCGCCGGTACATGGTGGAAATCGAGCAGATCAAGCCCGGGGAAACGGTGCGAATCGACATGGGTCGGTTCTGGGATGCCTGGGGTGGAGGCCCCAATCCGGGTGGCCTGCTGCGCTGGTACGTCCCAACCCCGATCGTGCTGATCCAGGCACAGATCGACCAGACCAGTCCGTTGATCGGATTCATGGCGATTCCCGAGACCGAAGAACTCGATCGAGACTGAAGCGGTTACTTCAAGCCCAGCCGATCACGCTTCGCTTCCCACTCACCCTGCTCCCGCTTGTTGTCGGTTGCAATCGGCCTGCCTTCTCGCAGGGCATCGACTTCGAGACTGGTGAGGAACATGCCATTGAGCCGGTATTGCTCGAACGCCTCGGCGGAGACCGGAACGATCGGCTTGATCAATTCATAGATGGCGTCTGCATAAACCCGAATTTCCTGTTGAGCGTGAGAATCCATGCGCAACGAGAGGAAGTGAAACAAGTTGTGCAGATCACATTTCCAGTACCACTCGGTGTAGAGAGAGACCGGCAAAGCTGCACGCGCGAGTTCGCGAGCGACCCCCTGCTCAGTCAGTTCCAGGTACCGGGCATACAGTTTCTCGGAATCCTCGAGCAGGCCGATGAATTCCTCCGCGGTACCCACCTCCATCGATTCCTCTCCCCCCTGCCGGTTGGTCGTGGACTGCTTGCGGACGCTCTCGACACTCGGTCGATAGAAACGATCGGGAACGATGGAGTACCGAGCGCTGTATTCGTTGACGTTTGCGGTTCGGTGACGAATCCATTGGCGGGCGACGAAGATCGGCATGGCCACGTGAAACTTGAACTCCACCATCTCGAACGGAGTGGTGTGTCGGTGTCGCAGCAGATAGCGAACCAGACCACGGTCCTCGTTGACCTTCTTGGTTCCCTCCCCGTAGGAAACACGAGCGGCCTGAACGATCGCACTGTCGGCCGTCTTGCCTTCGGGTATCAGCCGAGGCATCACATCCACCAGAGCCACGAATCCATGATCAAGAACCGGAAGTTCCCAGCGGGCCTTTCCATTCATGACATCGATCAGTGGTCCTTCCGGATCAACCTCACGAACCGAGACGGCTGGTGGGGTCGCTCCCTCAGCCACGTTGTCAACTGCATTGCTACTCGCCTTAGTCATGCACCCATTCTGACGAATCTGGCCCGAGCAGGAGGCATGAACGGCAGGATGTCGACATGATCGAGGAAGAAATTTCTCGAGATTTGAGCGGAGGCGGCCCGGACCAGGGGCCACCGAGGGTGTTCAGGGGCTGGAAACGATCGGATGGGCTTCGGAGAAGGCTCCCAGCCAGACCTTGAGGGTCTCAATCGTGTTCAGCTGGGTCGGCATCCCATTGGCATCGAAGACCGGCGGCAGGCTGCCTTCGGACGCAAAGTAGAGTTTCAGCTTTCGAGAGGAAAACTTGAGGTCCTCGACGAGCTGTCCCCCTTCAAGTACCTCATCCAGAGTGGTCGGCCAGGCCCCGGCGACCTCAGGAATGCACGTGATCTGGTCCGGCAAGGGCTGAGTCGCGAACAGCTCCACGTCGGAGGTCGGAAATCGGCCCTCGTGTTCACAGGCATAGACCAGAGCTGCCCAGGTCAGTGATCGGAGTGCATTGTCGGTTCGCTCGGCGGTCTTCAGTACGTTGCCATAGACGACGTATCCGAAAATCGCGGTGCCAATCCAGGCAAGGATGAACACCACAAGGATGACCAGAAAAATCATCCGGGTTGATCCCAGGCGATGAAGACGAGAATTGCTCACATCCGCATGCCTTCATAGACGAGCCGAGTCTTCTCACGTCGTGGATCGGCCTCGGGTACTGCGGAGAGAAGTGCCTTGGTGTAGTCATGAGAGGGTGATTCGATGATCGAATCGCGATCCCCCTCCTCGACGATCTTGCCATCCAGCATCACCGCGATGCGGTCACAGACATGGTGGATCACCGCCATGTCGTGTGAGATGAAGAGATAGGAAAGGCCAAAGTCATCCTGGAGATCCGCCAGCAGGTTGAGGATCTGCGATTGAATCGAGACATCCAGAGCGGAAGTCGGTTCGTCGCAGACGATGAGCTTTGGCTCAAGAGCCAAAGCTCTGGCGATGCCTATTCGTTGTCGCTGGCCGCCAGAGAATTCGTGAGGGTATCGATCGGCAGCCTGCTTCCACAAGCCACATCGTTCCAGAAGAGATTCAACCCGGGCGCGCAGCTCATCCCCCTTGGCCAGGCCATGGACTTCAAGTGGTTCGCCGACAATGCGGCCCACTCGCATTCGCGGGTTCAATGAGCCGGCAGGATCCTGAAAGATGATCTGCATCTTGCGTCGAATCGCACGCATCTCGGAGGCCGACATGTCAAAGACGGAGTTGCCGTCGTAATGGACGCTCCCACCGGTGGATTCGATGAGTCGCAAGATCGTGCGACCGACCGTTGTCTTACCGCATCCGGATTCGCCAACCAATCCTAGGGTTTCACCCTGATTGATGGAGAAGGAGATTCCATCGACTGCGCGAACATGATCGACCACACGTTGGAGCAGGCCTCGGCGCACCGGAAAGTGCGTTTTCAGATCCGTCACTTTCAGCAGAGGTCCTTCAGAAGAAGCCGAACTGACTGCCGAAGGGGCTTGAGAATCGGATGGAACGTGGTTGGTCATGGAACGTGAGTCTAGCGTCTAAGGGAGGGGTCAGAAGGGTAGGGATTGGATTTCCACCGTTCCCTCGGGCGTAAGAACCTCGAGGTCGATGGCTGAGGCCCCCCCCGGGAAGCGGCGAAAGATCGGAGGGACGCCGGACTGTTTCAGTCGGTAATACAGATCCTCAACACTGGAGACGGACTGCTGGCCCACGTCGGTGATGATGGATCCCTTGGAGATTGGAGCTCGGGAACTGGCCTCCATCACATAGACACCGGGAGTCCAATCGACCTCAAGACTGTTCGCGAGCCCCGGGGTCAGGGTCGCCAGTTCAAGGATGCCCAGGCGCTCCAGGTAGACCACCTGATTCTGATAGAGGGACTGAGGATCCATCGCATCGAGGGTGACGTCGATGGTGAGTTTTTCGGGCTCTTCGAGTTCAACATTCCAGCGCCAAATCCCGAGTTCGATGGTGCTCCCCGGGAGCTTGAAACCGATTTCGGCTGCAACAATATCGATTTTCGGGACTGGAACTCCATTGATCGAGATCAGTACATCGCCCGGCAACACGCCGGCTGCGGCAGCGGGATTGCCTGCGGGAACGTTGGTGATTGGGACTCCAACACCTCGAAAGTGACGAGCCACATGGTGCATTGGCTCACGAACAGGACGGCGGGAAATATCCTCCAGGGAACTCATCTGAATACCGAGGAAGCCCTTGGTCACTTCACTGCCACCGATGATCTGATCGACCACCAGTTCGATCATTCGCATGGGAATCGCAAGGGCGATTCCGGCAAACTGACCTTCCTCGCCTACGGAACTTCCACGTCCAGTGGCGATCGCGGTGTTCATCCCGATGACGTTGCCGTAGACATCGCAGAGCGGTCCGCCTGAGTTGCCGGGATTCACTGCCGCATCAACCTGGATGAAGTTCTCCTGATCGAGTCCGACCAGACCGGCCGATCGACCGAGCCCGGAAACGATACCGGAAGACATCGAGAACCGAAAATCAAACGGTGACCCAAAGGCGTAGACCAGATCTCCCTGAGCAGGCAGCTCGATCGAGCGTGAAGCAGGGTGCAGCCTCTCGGGTTCGACTCGAACAACCGCGATGTCGCTGCGAACATCCGAACCGATGAAGGTCGCGGGACGTCGTTCACCGTTTGAGAATTGGACCTCGATGGTGTCTGCAGCCGAGACTACGTGGGCGTTGGTGACCACGAAACCATTCTGGTCGTAGATCCATCCGGAACCACTCGAGGCGTAGACCCCACTGCGACCATTGTCGCGCTCGAAGTACCCCTCGGTGGTGACGTGGACGACAGACGGTTCGACAATGAGCGCGATCTCTCGAGAAGCCTGACTGATTGCTTCAAGCACTCCCAGGGTGGACAGACGATCGGAAGCCCGGGAAATGACCTCGGTTTCACGAGTATGGAGCAGGGAACTCACAAATAGCGGCCCGACCAAAAGGAGAAGCAGGCCGAACATGATCGCCAGAATTGGCAGCACACTGCTCCCGTGCGAACGACTGGAAGAAACTGTTTCAGGCCGATTTTCCTGAATGCTCACGATTTGATCTCCAAGAAGTGCAGGCTTGACCAAGCAACAAGTCGCGCGCAGCTTCTACCGATCTGACTCATCCTGGTGGCGATCCAACCGCTCCATTTCCCCACTTCTCATTCGGTAGGGATGTTCACCGTGGGCACGCCTGGACACTCTGTCGATCCAGTGGCTGGCGACTTCATGAAGGCTTTCCGCAAGCGGGGCGATGGGTTGCGCGAAGGGAGGTTGCCACTCGGTCATGCCGGTGAGGTCCTGGGTCACCACGATCTGGCCGTGGCATGAATTGCCCGCTCCGCATCCGATGACCGGTATCGAGACTGAATCGATCACCCGACGAGCCACCACTTCCGGAACCGCTTCAATCAGGAGCATTGAAGCACCTGCGTCTTCAAAGGCAACTGCCTCCTCGATCAACCGCAGTGCATCCTCGGCGGTGCGTCCATCGGAGTAGTAGCCCCCATGACGACTTGAATGCTGAGGCTTGGACCCCATGTGCGCGATGACGGGAATCCCAGCTCGAGCCATTCGACCAACCAGGGAGACGTAGCTGAGGTCCACTTCCAACTTGACGGCATCGGCCTGACCTTCAACGAGGAAGCGACCAGCGTTCTGGACCCCCTGTTCATCGCTTATTTGATAGCTCATGAAGGGCATGTCGCCGATCACCCAGCAATCGGGGGCTCCTCGCTTCACCGCCGCGGTAAGGGTGATCATGAAATCCAGGGGAGCGTGGATGGTGCTGGGCAGACCGAGAATCACCTCTGCTGCGGTGTCTCCGACCAAAAGAACCGGCACCCCTGCTTTCTGGAGCAACGACGCAGTCAGGGCGTCGTAGGCGGTGAGGCAGGCGAACGGTTCACTCGCGTCCACCATCCGTTTCAAGGAACGGATCGTCACCGGTCGCCGCGCAGGCGCTTGGCTGTCGGGTGAGGAGTCGGCCTTCTTGGAGCCGGGCATCGCGCTGGTTTTTGAGTCATCTGCCATGTGAGGGATTCTAGCACGGTAATTCCCGGTCCAGCCTGCTCCAGGTGGACACAATCTGAGGGAGAAGGAAGAAGTGTACTTGCCTAACCAATTCTGAAATTGAAACTTAGAGTCGTACCCGCCCCTCAGGGCGCTTCGAAAGTACCGGGGCCTGCTTCTTGCGCACGAGTGCCGACAGCAGGCATCGGCGGACTCGCCCCGGCACTTTCGAAACGCCTCAGGCGCCCGTAACCCGAACCCTGGATTGGCCCCGTCTCGGAATCGCCTCCCCGAGCGGGGCCCCTTCCATTGGTAAGGCTCGATAAAAGAGCCTCTACCACTTTCGAAGTGGGTTGGGTACCAGGCAATCCCGACCGGGAATCAACAGATCGGCAATCTCGATCACTTCGCGCAGAGATTCCTGAGCCGCTTCCATATCGTGGATGTTGGCGAGCACCTGGCCAGCCTCGAGGTGCTCGATGGTGGGCACGGCATCCGACGCGATCAAGGTGGTCCATTTGGAATCAGCGATCAGCAATCCCGAGAAACCTGGAGTGACTCCAGGCAGAGGAAAGAGATCCACATGCTCCGCCAGCCTGTCCGGAGCAGCCTGGCAGCGCTGCAGAATCGCGATTTCCTGTTTGAGCATTTCCATGAGGCTCTCATCCGCGGCCTCCTGAGCTCGCTCAAATTCTTGAATGAGGCCGACACCGATCGCTTCACGTTCACGCTCGGCGATCAGCCAGTTCGCGCCGTCGAAGAGTTCAAGTCCTCGTCGCCCGATCGGGCGAAAACTCGAAAGAAAGACATCAGTGATCTGCGAGGGAACGATGCCTGCGCGTTCGTCCAGCCGTTCGGCCAGCACCCGTGCGGGGAGTGATGGATCGATCAGGATCCGCCGGTCACCGACCGTGATCAACGAGGTGGTGAGGTGCCCGGGGCGACAGTCTCCACGTTCACCTCGGAGAGGGTGGGCCGCTAAGGCACCGATTGAGATGGGGCGAACATCAATACTCACGAGTGATCACCAGCCGGTGAAGTGGAGCTTGCGAGTGCCGCGATGACTTCGGGTGGCAGCATGGAAGAGAGTCGCTGGGGATCACCTCCGAGTTCAGCGATCTGCCGGATGAGGCTGGATGAGGTGTAGGCAAAGGCTTCACCGGGAACTACGAACACGCTCTCGATGTCGGCGACCTGTCGATTGGTGATCGCCAACTGGCACTCGGCCTGGAGATCCGTCGTGTTACGGATGCCACGGAGAATTGCATTGGCTCCGATTGATCGAGCGAAATCCACCGTGAGACCGTCGTAGGATGCAACCGTCACCTTTGCCAGATCGGGTTGCTGCGTGACCATTTGCGAAACCAGATCTTCCAGCAGGGCGACCCGGGTGTTCAGATCAAGCAATGGCCCCTTCTTGTCGGGATTGCGCCCGATGGCGACCACGACTTCATCGAAGAGCCGTCGTGCGCGATCCAGGACATCGAGATGACCGAGTGTCGGAGGGTCGAAGGAACCGGGATAGATGGCTTTGTGGATGCTCATGGCTCAGTCGCAGAGACTCTCAAGTCCTGCGCTTTTCAGGATCGTTCGGAAGTTGTCGCTGAAAACGAAGTTGTGTTCGGGAAATTCCATCCCCGACATATTGTTGTCGATGTGACTGAAGACCAGTTCAACGCGGCCGATCAACGTTGCTTCGCCAGTCGAATGGTCGAGCATTTCAATGGTGCCAGTGGTGGCCGCGCCCGCTGAATCCATGCGTTCCAAGCTGGCGTCGTAGCGAATGGTGCGTCCAGGGAGTACGTCGCGTTCGATCACTGCCCGAGTGATCTTCGCAAGCACAACCTTCTCTCGAAAACCGTTCACTGATCCAACGAGAATTCCCGCAGTCTGTGCCATGCCCTCGACGATGAGGGAGTTTGGCATCACGGGCATCGCCGACTTTTCCCCCTGTGCGGGGAAGTGATCATGAATGTGATCCTCGGATAGAGAGACGTTCTTCACTGCAACGAGCCGTTTGCCGGACTCGAAGTCGGTGATCGCATCGATCCACATCCAACGCACGAGAAGTCCCCGCTAGATCTCTACGCCGCACACAAGGCGAGTTTTCGTTCACAGAAATCCACGAGGGTCTTCACGGTGAAGAGCTCGGGAATCTTGCCGACACTTCGATCCGATTCAAAGTCGGAGAAATCAACGTGAGGCATCTTCTCTTTGAGAAGAGCCATCCCATTGTCGGTCAGGCGACCATCCTCAACCAGCTCAGGATCATTGAGTACGTTCTCCGGGAAGAGCTCACCTTGTTCGATCTTGAATGGGGTTTCGGGAGAACACTCATCCTCGAAGGCCTTTTCCAACTGAAAGCTGATGTCGAGGAAATCGATCGACTCCGCACCCAAGTCATTGATGAGGGTGGCTTCCGGAGTGATCTCATCGGCGTCGACACCAAGTGCCTCTTCGAGGACTGATGCGACCCGTGACTCTACCTCTGTGCGGCTGAGCGCCATGCGCTTGCTCCATTCGACGGCCAGGCCGTTCGGTGACACGTCGTGTTGATTTCGTTCGGAAAGAATCCCAAGCGAGGACTTTACGGCATAAGGGCCCGCATTGTAAATCGGCCGGAGACTGCCGTGGCGGGTTCGGCATCATCATCTTGTCGAAGCCGGACCCCTTGTCCTTTGAAGACGAATGCTCCCTCAAGCTGCTTCTGGAGGGCTACTTCGACCCTGAGTGACTCTCCGGGGCGAACAAAGGTGCCATACCGAAGGGCTCGGACCTCCCCCAGCATCATCCGAGGATGCCCCTGCTGCTCAAGCAGGGTCCGGGCCGCCTGGATCATCGCTTCCAGCATGAACACCCCGGGAAGCACGGGAAATGAGGGGAAATGGTCTGCCAAGTACTCCTCGGCACTGGTGACATTCTTAATCGCAACCACTTTTTCGGGGGTTGACTCGAGAACCTGATCAATCAGTTGGAACTTCACCGGCGGGCTCCTGAATGCCCTCGAAAGGAGGGTCGAAGGCCCCTGAGGAGGGGTCTGATGACGATGCGAGGGGATCCTAACGGCATCAGAGGCCATTTGGGCACCCACTGACGTCTGTTTCTCACCAGAAAGCCCCTCAGATACCGATATTACCCGACATCATGGCACGAAAAAGGACTGCATCGAAGGGCTCTTCACGAGCCGACTCCACCCCCTCCCACCGATCCGCTGGAAAGGTGGCCCTTTGGCTGCTTTTCAGCGCCTGCTGGCTGTTTTTAGCCATTGCATTGGTGGGCTTTGACGCCGCGGACTGGCCTTCAAGCTCGGCAAGTGTGCACAACGAACCCAGCGCCAACCCCACCGGGGTCGTGGGGGCCACGCTTGCCTACTGGACGCTCAAGATGCTTGGTGCGGGCATTTGGGTGCTGCTGATCTGGGGAGCCATTGCCCTGGTCGCCCTCTTCCGAGGGAAACAGCTGGAACACCCCGTGCTCAGAACGATCGGAGCCATGCTGTGTGCAATCGCCGTTGCCACCCTTGACGTTGCCTGGTTCGGAGGCCTTTCCGGAACCCCCGCCGCACCAGGCGGACTGATTCCCGAATACCTCTCAGCACAGCTGGTGGAGCGATTCAACCTGTTTGGGGTCTCCCTTTGGATGCTGGTTGCCTTGGCGATCGGGGGCCTCATTGCAGGAGACGAGCTGGTCCTCAGAATTCCCGAGGTTCTTCGCCGTTCTGCGCAAGGACTTCCAGAGCATCTTTCCAACGGAGTCCAGAAACTCACCCAGGTCTTTCACCGTCAGGGCGTTCTGCAGCCTGCCGGTGGCCCTCCTATGACTGATCTTGAGGACGAAGAGCTCGAAGACGATGAATACGAATACGAATACGAATACGTCGACGCAGACGAGGACGAGGACGGTGAGGAGTACGAATATGAGGATGAAGATGAGGACGAGGAAGAGGAAGACGAGGACGTGGACTGCGAGGACGAGGCAGCCGAGGAGCTTCAGGAGCAGGCCAGAGTCGCCCTGACTCAGGATGAATTGCGAGAGAAGATCGCAAAGCTTCCGGTACGGATGGCTTCCGTGAATCCTCAGGTTGCTCGTGACGAGGACATTCCCCGGGAGGAGAATTTCGAAGGCTACCAGTACCCCGCACTGGATCTTCTCGAGGACCCTGAAGGGAACTTTGGCGAGCAGATGGAAGGGCACGTGCGTCAACAGGCCCAGGTACTGGAGGAAACCCTTCAAACGTTCCAGATCGATGCAGAAGTGACCGGAATCGAAAGCGGTCCCGTCGTCACCCTGTACTCCGTTCAACTGGCTCCAGGAACGCGTGTCGCACGAATCTCCTCGATTCAGAGTGATCTCGCACGCAGCTTGCAGGCTCCGAATATCCGAATCATTCCAACCATGGCCGGCAAGACCACCGTCGGCATCGAGGTTCCCAACCCTCGCAAGGAAAAGGTCAGGCTCAAAGAACTGATGTCCGGCGGGGAAGCCAACGGCATGACACTTCCGATGTTCCTCGGCAAGGACAATTCCGGAGAACCATTGGTGGCGGACCTGGTCAAGATGCCACACATGCTGATCGCAGGTACCACTGGCTCGGGCAAGAGTGTCTGCATGAATTCAATCATCATGAGCTGGCTCTACACCAAACGTCCTGATGAACTGAAGCTGGTACTCGTCGACCCCAAGATGGTGGAGATGAGCCAGTTCTCGGATATCCCACATCTGATGTCTCCAGTGGTCACCGAAATGACGAAGGCCGCCGCGATTCTGGAATGGGCCGTGGGCAAGATGGAGGAACGCTACGAGCTGCTCCAGCAGGTCGGAGTCCGGGACATCGTCTCCTACAACACGCTCGATGAGGAGGAACGATGCGAGCGCGCCGGAGCAGAGACTGAACTGGCCAAGGCGAAACTCCCCCGACGCCTGCCCTACCTCGTCTTCGTGATCGATGAGCTGGCGGACCTGATGATGACCGCCAAGGAAGTCGAACATTCGATCGTCCGCATCGCACAGAAAGCTCGTGCGGTTGGCATTCACCTGATCCTCGCGACCCAGCGACCGCAGGCGAACGTGGTCACCGGACTGATCAAGAGCAACATGCCCTGCCGCATTTCCTTCAAGGTCTCCTCCGGCATGGACAGTCGCATCGTGCTCGATCAGAAGGGTGCGGAACTGCTTCTGGGCCAGGGTGACATGATGTACCTCTCACCTTCCTCCAACGAGATCAATCGCTGCCAGGGAACACTGGTCACGGATCAGGAGACTCGCTCGGTTGCACGATTCCTGAAGACCGTGGCGGCCCCCAACTTCGAACGCAGCCTGGTGGCCATCCGCAGCGGTGGCGGCGGAGGTGGAGACTCCGAAGACGACATGGAAGGTGGTATCTCACCGGCAAAGAGGGATCCACTCTTCGATCAGGCAGTCGAGATCATGATCGAATCGGGACGCGGATCGGTATCCCTCCTGCAAAGGCGAATGGCCATCGGCTACAGCCGGGCATCCAGACTGGTCGACCAGATGGGGCAGGCGGGGATCCTTGGCGAACACAAGGGGTCGGTGGCTCGGGAGGTCATGCTGACGCTTGATGAATGGCGCCAGATGAGGGCCATGGAATCTGGCGAGCTTGAACAGGGCTACGCCGCTGATCAGGACGATGAGCAATTCGAGGCCAATGAAGACGGGCTCGATGATGGAGATTCGAGCGTACCGGATGAACTTCCGGGCGAACACCTTCATTGATCCGACCGAGAGCGGGATTTCACTGGGTGCTCGTTTTTTAAGTTGACGTGCGGGGGACACACGGTGGAAGATCCGATCAAGGAGCTTTCACATGCCCAGACCGTTCCAGGGGTTCATCCGTACTGTCCTGCTCACCTCACTCTCTTGCTGGTCGCAGGGAGCACTCGCGGATGAGGATGTACTTCCGGATGAGACCCAGATCGTCCACTACTGCATGCCTCACTCCGAGTTGGATCTGCGACTCGAGGGCTTCAAACTGGAAATGGAACTCGAGGGCGGGGAACTGATACTTCCGTTTGGTGCTCCGAACGTCGAGACGGTTCTTGAAAACGGCCCGTCGAACAATCGAATCGACCTGGTCTGGATCGGAGATGGATTCACCGAAGCGGACCTTCCGTCCTGGCCGGCGATCGCGGTGGCTGGCTACCAGGAGCTGTTCCAGTACGAGCCATTCACCCGCTATCAGGAATATTTCAACGTGCATCGAGTGGATGTCGTGTCGGTGGAATCCGGGGTGGACAACGATCCTTCTGAAGGCGTGGAGCGAGACACTGCTCTGGACATGAGATTCTGGTGTTCGAACATCGAGCGGTTGTTGTGCATCAACACCACGAAGGCGGCTCAGATGGCGGCCTTCGCCCCGGACGTCGACCAGATTGCGGCGGTGGCCAACAGCACCAAGTACGGCGGAGCGGGATACTCGGGGGCTGACATCGGAACCTACTCGGGTTTCAATGGTTCCTCGGTGGATGTGTTCATCCATGAACTCGGCCATTCGCTGGGCAACCTGGCGGATGAATACACCTATGGCGGAAGCAGCGACACCTACACCGGAAGCGAACCCGCAGCCGCCAATGCCAGCATTCTCGATGCGGAACAAATGCAAGGCAGTGGGCTCAAATGGGACGCCTGGCTGGGAAGCGACGAGGCCGGAGTGGGGACTCATGACTGCTTCGAAGGATGCATCTACCACCCGCTGGGCGCCTACCGACCTTCACAGAATTCGATGATGCGGTCGCTCGCGCAACCCTTCAATTCACCCTCCAGAGAAGGGTTGATCCTTGAGTTCTACAAGATCGTGAGCGTGATTGATTCCTTCGAACCGAGCGGAACTACGATTCAGAACAGCCAGTCGATAAGCATCGAGACCGGCCTTTCAGATCCGGCGGCAACGGAAAAGAGCCTGTTCGTCAACGACCGCCTGATCTACAGCACCAATGAGTCGGTCTTCGAGACCGAGGAGCTTGGACTCAGTTCCGGTGACATCGTGACGATCCGAGTTCAAGACACCACCTCGATGGTCCGCGACGAAACCATGCGTGAGGTCCTGATGACCGAAACGCTGAGCTGGACGGTCAAGGCCGGGTGCAGCCCAGGACTCGTGGAGGATTGCGATGGGAGCGGAGATTGCTTCTCGGCAAACTGGGTCGGCGATGGATACTGCGACGGGATCCAACAGACCTATGGTGTGGACCTGTGCTGCTATGAACTGGATGGAGGCGACTGCAGCCTGCTGCTCTGCGGGCAGCTTCCAGCCGATCTCAATCAGGATGGCTCCGTGAACGGACAGGACCTCGCCCTGCTTCTGGGCGTATGGGGACAGAACCAGGAAGCGTACGATCTCGATGGGAACGGAACGGTGGGCGGAGGCGACCTCGCGTTCATTCTTGCCAACTGGTCCTGAGGCCACCCACAGCGAAGCATTCACCTCGGCAAAGTAAAGTTGCCGCCCGGGTGAGGCGGGATCGGATCAGCGAAACCAGATTCCCGCGTCCGGCTCGGCTCTGAGGGCCGCGGTGCCGGTTTTTTTTGTTCGCACAGCCCCACAGAGGGCTCCTGAACAGGTACTTTGACCAGTTCAAGGAGCAACCATGCACGTGAAAAATCCACTCTCTGTCATCTTCTCGATTCTCTTTCTCACGATCGCTGGCAACGCGGTCCAGGCCCAGGATGAAGGCACCCCCAGCCAGCAGTTGGCTGCACTTCAACTTGTTGAATCATCCATCGAGCCGATGACGCTGCAAGCGCACACCAGGATCACCCAGATGACCCAGTTCATCTCCGCCAAGGGTATGGATTCCCAGTGGGACAGCTATCGCCAGAAGCCCGCTCCGAAGCCCAAAGGCATCGACTTCGATGCTGCCTACAAGATCGCACTTCAGCGGGTTCAGAGTGAGCACGCCGCTCCAATCAAGGATGCCAGTGGAGGTACCGTCGACCAGGACCTCGCCAAGGAAAAGGCTCGGATGAAGACTGAGTGGTCGCAATACGAGAACATGCAGGCCACGATGCTTCGGGTCTCGTCATTCCTGCAGAACAACAAGATGATGTCCGACTACGAAGAGTGGTCCAAGAGCGCTGCCAAGACGCGGGGCGAAGAGGCCAACAAGCGGGTCGCTGCCTACAACGCCTCGAATTCAGAAGCCGCCAAGAATACTCAGAAGAAGTGGATCAAGCGTCAGCGGTGGATCGGCACCCACTGGGACGAGTACATGCACATTCAGGGACTGAAGAACGACAGTGGTTACATCATGGAACGCAACCGCCAGAGCATCGTCGCGGATTCCCACGAGTATCCCTACCTGGACTCACAAGATTCTCCATACTCCTGGCTGCAAGACACTGATTACGGCGGCGGACCCTACGGTGACTACTGGGACGGTTCGGACTACGGTGGCTACAACGACCCCTACTACGACGTCTGGGGTGGAGCACCAAGAGTTCCACGGGCAGCGCGTAGAGCGAATGACCTCCACCCTGCCTACAACCGAAACGAGAATCACTCGTACCATCCTGGTGCTGGTGTTCCCGGAGCGATGGATGCACCAACCACCGCACCCCCTGCAGTGAACTGGTCAGGCACAGGTGCACACTTTTCCAATGCGGCTGCACACCCAGCAGAAGCGAAGTGAAGGAATGATCGATTCCCTTGCCCATGCGCTGCTTGATGCAGCACGGGAACAAGCGGAAAAATCCTGGAACGAGGGCGGCATTCCCATTGGAGCCGCCCTCGCTCACATGGATGGAACAATCGTGTCACGCGGACACAATCTCAGGGTGCAGACGGGAGATCCCACCGCGCACGCCGAGATGGTCTGTATCCGCAATGCCGGCCGAAGACGGGATTGGTCCGAACTGGCCATGGCGACCACCCTTTCTCCCTGCCAGATGTGCAGCGGAGCCGCCTGCCTGCTTGAACTCAAGCGCCTGATCATCGGCGAGAACCAGACGTTCCAGGGAGCCGAACACTGGCTTGAGGAACACGGCATTCATGTCACCGTCATCAACGATCCCCGGTGCGTCGAACTCATGAAGCGAATGCAGAAAGAACAACCGGACCTGTGGCTCGAGGACATCGGCGGCTGATGCAATTCCACAATTCAGCTCTGCAGGCTGATCTGGATCTCGCTGACCGAATCTGCAAGTGCACACGAAGGTTCGTAGCCAAGCAATTGCCGAGCGAGCTCGATGGAGGCTTCGCTGTCGCGGACTTCACCCGGCCGTTCAGGCCGGTACTCGACCGCCATCGGCACCCCCATCGAGGCTGCCACGATCTCCAGAACTTCCAGGATGGAGATTCGATGACCGGATCCAACATTGATGACCTGTCCACCGATCGGCTCAGGGCGGGTCGCAGCGAGCAGGTTGGCCTGAACCACGTCTCGGACGTGCACAAAGTCCCGGGTCTGGCCTCCGTCACCAAAGATCAACGGAGTGCCACCCGACTGCAAAGCCTCGACAAACTTCGGAACCACCGCCGCATAAGGGGAATCATGGGCCTGTCGGGGGCCGAAGATGTTGAAATAACGCAACCGAACGGTATCCAAGGTCGCTTCAGCGGCGTGTTGTTCGACCAGCAGCTCCCCATCCAGTTTGGTCTGCGCGTACGGGGAAGTCGGTTCGACCGGATCCGACTCGACCTTCGGAAGACCGGGAAGGTTCCCGTAAGCACTGCAGCTGCCCGCATAGACGACTCGATTCACCCCCGCAGCCCGACTTGCTTCAAGGACCCGGCGAGTACCTTCAACATTCACCAGACGATACGCATCGGGTCGTTCAAAGGATTCCGGTACCGAGACGAGTGCCGCATGGTGGAAGACGACTGACGCCTCGGCAAACACGCCGCCCATCAACTCGGCATCAAGAATGGACCCCTCATGAACAGTCAGCCCTGCGGCTCCGAGCGGGAGGTTATCGCGCGTTCCGGAGGAAAAATCGTCGAGGACTGAGACCGCAGCGTTGTGAGAAAGCAAAGCTTCAACCAGGTGAGACCCGATGAATCCCGCCCCACCCGTTACACAGACCCTTGTTCCAGACAGGTCCTTTGGAAGTGTGAAATGGGATCTGGTCATGGAAGAAGTGTATTCAAAAATAGTGCGAACC